>JBIKOG010000226.1:0-12602 GCA_044358225.1 Bryobacteraceae bacterium
AGCCGCCCCTTTGCTTTCTATCGTTTCCGAATACCGAAGGCCTCAAATTCGCGAAAAACAGGCCTGAACTGCGAAAGTCGGGCTAGCCCGGCCCCGCCCATATCCCGCTGCATCTCGGCAAACCACGTCATCTCCTGCTTGCAATGCGGGTACCACGGCGCCCAGAAGTTCACCAGCACCACCTTTCCGCGCAACTCCGCCAGCCGCACTGTCCGCCCATCCGAAGCGATGCCAACCAACCCAGGCCCGGCCGTCCGCAATCCCAGCCACTTCGCAAAACTCACCGTCTCCATCACGCACGCATCCACGCTCCGCGTCGCCAGCACCCGCTTCCCCGGCATCGCCAACGCACACAGCAGCCCTGCAGCCGCGCCGCTCTTTACCGCGCCAAGCCCCGCATCCGGTGTCCGTCCCCGTTCCGTCTCCAACGATGCCAACCGCTCCGTCACCAAAAAGTCATTCGCATTCGGTTCCACATCTCTCCTCATACTCTCGCCGGAACGCCCTCTGCGCCCGTCCAACAACGTTCCCGCCGAAGCCGCCTGCGCTCCCAGCGCAGTGGCCAATTCCTCATACCGCATTCCCCCGCTCCGCAAGAACAAAATCTCAGCTTGCCGCGCGGGCAACCGGCCCAAAACCTCCCCCACCCTGATTCGCGCAGTGAATCTCCTCCGGCGGCGTCGGAGCCCGTCCAACAGCGAGCACCGCCCGCCGCGCCGCCCGCCTCAACCCCGCCGATCTCCTCCGCAACGACTAAAACCGTGTCACACACCATTAAATCTCCCCAGCTGTGATATGTTCCCTTTCATGTGGACCCGCCGCGCCGCCCTCTCCCTCCCTCTCCTCCCCGCCCTCAAGGCCGCCGCCAAACCCCATTACCAAATCGCCGTCACCAACAACACCCGCGGTGGCTGGGAAAAGGACTTCTGGCTCGCCTCCCGCGAAGCGCACGAAGTCGGCTACCGCCACGTCGAGACGTTCTTCAGCTTCCTCAAAGACGACATCGATAAACCCGCCGACGTCCTAGCCCGCGCCAAACAAATCGGCGTCTCCATCCTCACCGTCTCCAACTCCGCCCCCATGGAGATGCACTTCGAAGACCCCAAAAAACGCCAGCAAATCCTCGAAGAACACACCAAACTCGCCCGCTTCGTCCGTCAACTCGGCGGCAAACATCTCAAAATCAACTCCGGCCCCCGCCGACCCACCGGCACCACAAAAGAGGACCTCAAACACATCGCCGAAACCTTCAACCAACTCGGCAAACGTACCGCCGCCGAAGGCATCCTACTCGCCCCCCACGCCCACATGTGGAGCCAGTTTGAAAACCAGCACGAAATCGACGCCGTCATGGCCAACACCGACCCCAAAACCGTCGCGTTCGTTCTCGACACCGGTCACACCACCATGGCCGGTATCGACCCCGTCGCCCTCGCCTTCAAACTAAACCACCGCGTCGTAGAATACCACCTCAAAGACACCAAACCCGAAACCTACGCCGGCGCCAAAACCCGCCTCGAACGCCCCGGCGACATGATGGCCGACCCTCCCTTCTTCCCCCTCGGCTCCGGCGGCGTCGACTTCCCGAGCCTCAAAAAACACCTCGACAACATCGCCTGGAAAGGCTGGCTCACCACCGAGCTCGACACCTCCCCCCAACGCCCGCCCAAGGAAAGCGCCGCCATCAGCCTCCGCTACCTGAAGGAAACCCTGAAAATCGATGGCTGACGGCTACCGCGGCCGCTTCGCGCCCTCCCCCACCGGCCCCCTCCACTTCGGTTCTCTCGTCGCCGCCGTCGGCTCCTGGCTCCACGCCCGCCGCAACAACGGCAAATGGCTCGTCCGCATGGAGGACATCGACGAACCGCGCTGCGTCCCCGGCGCCGACACGCTCATCCTGAAGACCCTCGAAGCCTACGGCCTGGAATGGGACGAAGCAGTCGTCTGGCAAACCCAACGTCACCCGCTCTACGCCGAAGCCCTCAAGCAACTCCAACCCTATACGTTCCCCTGCGCCTGCACTCGTAAGGAGATCCCCGGCCGCTACCCCGGCACATGCCGCAACGGTATCCCGCCCGGCCGCGCACCTCGCGCCATTCGTCTCCGCGTACCCGCTGACATGCCCTGCGGCGACGTTGTCCTCCGCCGCGCCGATGGCCTCTACTCCTATCAATTCGTCGTCGTCATCGATGACGCCGCCCAACACATCACCCACGTCGTCCGCGGTGCCGACTTACTCGATTCCACCCCGCCCCAAATCTACTTACACCAGTTACTCCACAACCCAGTCCCCACTTACATCCACTTACCTATCGCCACCAATGCCGCCGGCGAGAAACTCAGCAAGCAAACCAAAGCTCCCGCCATCCCGCCACACGGTGACGCCGAAACCCTCCGCAAAGCAATCGAATTCCTAGGCGCGGCGCCGGGTCCCGGCGCCACCTGCCGCGAAATCCTGGCTGCTACCCTTTCACAACCAGATTCACCAACTTATCCGGCACAAAGATAACCTTCACCACCGGCTTCCCATCCACAAACGGAGCCACCTTTTCATCGGCCAGCGCCATCCGCTCCACGTCTTCTTTCGACGTCCCGAACGGCACCGTCATCCGCGAACGCAGCTTCCCGTTCACCTGAACGACAATCTCCGCCCCGTCTTCCTTAGCCAATTCGGCGTTGAACTCCGGCCACGGCTGCTTAAACACCGGCCCCGTCCGCCCCATCAACTCCCACATCTCCTCGCACACGTAAGGAGTAAACGGCGCCAGTAACAACACAACCTTCTCCAACACCTCCCGCAGCGCCGGACCCGTCATCTGCGCCTCATTCGCGTAGATATCGTTCACTAACTCCATAAACGCCGCAATCGAAGTGTTAAAGTGCCACCGCGAATCAAAATCGCTGGTAATCTTATCGATCGTCTGGTGTAACTTCCGCAACACTTTCCGGTCCGCCTCGGTCGGCTCGCCCGGCACATCCAGACGGTCAATCGATCGCGTCACAAACCGGAACACACGCCCGATAAACCGGTACGCGCCCTCCGCCCCCGAAGTGGTCCAATCCAGATCCCGCTCCGGCGGCGCCGCGAACAGCTCAAACAGCCGCCCCGTATCGGCGCCAAACTCGTCCATCATCGCATCGGCGGAAACCACGTTCCCCTTGGACTTCGACATCTTCGCGCCGTCTTTGATCACCATGCCCTGCGTAAACAACCGCGCCGCCGGCTCGTCATTCGAAATCAGCCCGATGTCCCGCATCATCTTCGTCCAGAACCGCGAATAAATCAGATGCAGAATCGCGTGTTCAACGCCGCCAATATACTGGTCAATCGGGAACCAATACGCAATCTTCTTCGGGTCAAACGGCGCCTCGGAATTCTGCGCGTCGCAATACCGGTAGAAATACCACGACGAATCCACAAATGTGTCCATCGTGTCGCACTCGCGCTTCGCCGCCCCGCCGCACTTCGGGCACGTCGTGTTGACGAAATCCTCGCTCGCCGCCAACGGCGATTGCCCCGTCCCCGTAAACTGCACGTTCGACGGCAACAGCACCGGCAACTGCGCATCCGGCACCGGCACCACGCCGCACGCGGCGCAATGAATCATCGGAATCGGCGTGCCCCAATAGCGCTGCCGCGAAATGCCCCAGTCTTTAATCCGGAACGTAATCGCCGCTTCGCCGAAACCATTGGCCTGTGCAAACGCCGCCATCTGCTTCCGCGCGTCCCCGCTCGCCAACCCGCTCCACTGCCCGCTGTTTTCCACCACGCCGTAGTCGCCGAAGGACTCGGTCACCGTCTCCGGTAACACCCCGTCCACCGGCCGGATCACCGGCACAATCGGAATTTCATACTTCGTGCAGAACTCAAAGTCCCGCTCATCGTGCGCCGGCACCGCCATAATTGCGCCCGTGCCATACCCGGTCAAAACGAAATTCGCCACCCACACCGGCACCCGCGCACCGTTAAACGGATTCACGGCGTACATCCCGGTAAAGATGCCCTCTTTCTCCACATCGCCCGGGCCCTGCGTCGCCCGCTTGTCGATCATCGCCTTCACTTCGGCGGCCTTCTCGCCCGTCACGTACTGCTTTACCAGGTCATGCTCCGGCGCCAGAATCACGCACGTGGCGCCGTAGATCGTATCCACGCGCGTCGTAAACACGCGCACCTTCTCGCCCGTCTCCAAATGGAAATCCACCTCGGCGCCTTCGCTCCGGCCAATCCAATTGGTCTGCATCGCCAGCACGCGGTCCGGCCAGCCACCCTGCAGCTTTTCAATGTCCGCCAACAGTTCATCGGCGTACGCGGTGATCTTAATGAACCACTGCGTCATCTCCTTCTGTTCCACCGGCACCGTCTCGTGCCGCCAGCAACAGCCGTCCACCACCTGCTCGTTCGCCAACACCGTCGCGCACTCCGGGCACCAGTTCAACAGCGCCTGTTTCCGGTACGCCAACCCCTTCTCGAACATCCGCACGAAGAACCACTGGTTCCACTTGTAGTACTCCGGCTCGCACGTCGAAACCTCGCGATTCCAATCGTAGGAAAAACCCATCCGCCGGTGCTGCCGCTTCATCTGCTCGATGTTGTCGCGCGTCCATTCGCCCGGCTGACGGTTGTTCTTAATCGCGGCGTTCTCCGCCGGCAACCCGAACGCATCCCACCCCATCGGGTGCAACACGTTGAACCCGCGCATCCACTTATAACGCGCCAGCGCGTCCCCAATCGAATAGTTCCGCACATGCCCGATATGCAGCGCGCCCGACGGATACGGCAACATCTCCAGCACGTAGAACTTCGGCTTCGTCGAGTTCTCTTCCGGCGCGAACAGCTTCGGGTCAGCCGCCCAGCGTTCGCTCCACTTCGATTCAATTTCCTGATGGCTATAAACTTGTTCGGGCATGGTGAGTTAGTTAATTAAAGACCAGAGTGCTTCGACGTTCCGCAAATCATCGCCGTCGTTATCAATCGGCGTTTCCAATATGAAGGCTTTGTCGCGCAGCGGGCGCGCATTCAGAATCCGTCGAAAAGCCTCTATTCCAATATAGCCCTCACCGATGTTGGCATGCCGGTCCAGATGCGATCCCAACTCGCCCTTCGAATCATTCGCGTGAAAAACCGGAATATTTTCCAGGCCCAGCGTCTCCTCCGCCTCCCCGATAAACGCCTTCAGCCCCGCCTCCGTCGTAATCTCATACCCGGCTGCGAACGAGTGGCAGGTGTCCAAACAGTACCCAATCGGAAAGGCCACGTTCCCCACCGCCAACTCCCGAATCGCCCGCAAATCCCCCAAGTCCCCGCCCAACAAATTCCCGTGCCCCGCCGTGTTCTCCAGCAGAATCGAAACCCCGCCAACCGCCAATCCCTTCGACGCCTCCGCCAGCCCCTCGGCAAACGCGGCAATCGCCCCATCCCGATGCACATGGTCCTTCGCCGACCCCGGATGTACCACCAGGTACTCCGCCCCGATCGTCACCGCCCGCTCCAATTCCCCCCGGAACGCCGCAATCGATTTCGGCCGGTTCGCCGCATCCGCCGAACACAGGTTAATCAGGTAATTCGCGTGAATCACCAGAGGCGTCAAATCATTCGCCGCCCGCAACTCCGCCATCTTGGCAACAGCTTCCGGCTTCGGCGCCGGAGCCGCCCACGTCCGCGGACTCCCCGAGAAAATCTGAAAACAATTCGCCCCCAACTCCATCGCCTTCGTCGCCGCGTTGAACAGCGCCCCACTCGTCGAAGTATGAATCCCAATGCGACGTTTTTGCGTTTTAGCCATAGCCAGCAGGATACCGCACCCCGTCCGCACGTCCCCGCCATGAGAGGATAAAGAGGATGTTCAACTGGCTGTCCAAATCCAACGAAGCGCCCGCCCCCGCTCTCGACCTCGAAGCAATCAAAAAACAGGACGTAGCTATCCTGTTCAAACACAGCTCCACGTGCCCCGTCAGCTGGGCCGCCCAGGCCGAAGTGAAGCGCTTCTCAGCCGCGCACCCCGAAGTCCCCGTCTATACCCTCATCGTCCAGGAGCAACGCGACCTCTCCCGCCAGGTCGCCGAATGGTCCGGCGTCCGCCACGAGTCCCCCCAGATCTTCGTCCTGAAACAAGGAAAAATCGTCGCCAGCGACTCTCACGAAGGCGTCAACGTCGACTTCCTCACCGACTCCCTCAAAGCGTCCTGAACATCACCAGCGCATCCACGAACCCCAACGCCGGATGCGCAAACGCCCCCGGCAGCTGCCCCACAATCTCAAATCCGCAGCTCTCCCACAGCCGCACCGCCCGCTCATTCGTCGACACAACAAAGTTAAACTGCATCGCCCCGAACCCGCGCTCCCGCGCCACCTGGAGCGAGTGCGCACACATTGCCCGCGCCACTCCGCGCCCCACAAAATCCCCGGCCGTCATATAACCGCAATTGGCCACATGCCCACCCCCACCCCGCTGGTTTGCCCGCAATAAATAGTTCCCCACAACCCGCCCATCCGCCTCCGCCACAAACACCGAATTCCCTGCCCCAAACCAATACCCCAACCCGTCCTCAACCGACAAATCCCGCGGCAGCGCGTAAGTCTCCCCCGCCCGAATCACCGGCTCTAAAACCGCCCACACCGCCGCCCGATCCCCCTCAACCGCCGCACGAATCGTCACCATATCCAAGTAATTATGCGCCGCCGGGCCCGGAACGCCAAGTATCCCGGCCCGGCGGCGTATCGCCCGGTTAGTTACCGCGGTAGTCCACCGTCAAAGTGTCCTGCGCCGTAGCGCCAGTCGAATCCGTCACAGTCAGCAGGAACGTGTAGATCCCCCGCCCCTGTGAAAACTGCACCGTCGGCGTCGCCGCCGTCCCGCCCAGGATCGAGCCCACCGGGCTCCCCTGCGCCATCGTCCAGAAGTACGTCAACGCCTTCCCATCCGCGCTCGTCGATGCCGTCCCGTCGAGCGAAATCGACCGCGACGTCGCCGTCAAATTCTTCGGCCCCGCCACCGCCACTGTCTTCACAGCCCCCGGCACCGGCGGCACCGGAACCGTCAACGATGGCCGCAGCGTGTGCAACCGCGTCACAAACACCCCGCCCGGCAGAATCACGCTCGGCTCGCGCTGCGCGTCCACAATCCGCGTCGCCACCAACAACCCATTCCGCTGCTCACCCTGAGTAATCAGGAAATCATCCACCGCCACCGCCTGCGTTCCATCCGGCCGCGTCACCACGCGGTTAAACGTCCCACGACCCTCGCACGTAACCGTATAGGTGCCCGTGCTGGTCACCGGCCCGACAATGCGCGCCCCCGTCGTCGACGTCGTGTCCGGCTGGTTCAACACACCCGTTCGCAACAAATTCCCCTTCCCGTCAAACGTCTCCGGCTGCAGGCCCAATGCCGTATTCACCCCGTAGTTCACTTCCACCGAATACGATCCCTGCAAACTCGCCTGCGTGTAACAACCCGCCGATGCCTCCGGCCGCCGCACATACCGCCGCACAAGGAAGACCCCACCCGGTACCGTCCCGGCCGGAATCCGCTGCATATCCGTCACCGCCATCGCCACCAGCTTCCCGTTCACCACCGCGCCCTCGGTGATCAGAAAATCGTCGAACGCTGGCGTCGATACCCCATTCGCCGTCGCCACCCGGGTCACGACTCCGGTCCCGTCACAGTTCACTGTAAACGTCCCCCGGTTCGTCCCCGCCACCGTCGACCGCGCGCCCGTCGGCGATCCCACCACCGGCTGATTGTTCATAAATGTCGCAGCGATGTTCCCATTCGCATCGTGGTTCCGCACACCCAGTGCGATCGCGATGTTCGCCCCGTAGGTACCGATAACCGCAAACGACCCCTGCATGCTCTCCAACGTGTAGCAAGCCGGAGTCGTCTGCGCGCCCAATGGCGCGCCGCCCGCCAAGCCCAGAAGCATCATCGCGGCCGGAGCCAACCCAAATCTCTTATTGATCATAGTTTCTCACTTAATAAAAGGACTCATCCCGAATTGAGCACCAACATACATTCGGTGCCCGCCATTCTCCCCCCCAACCGCCACCGTTACAATGTTCAACGCCTGAAGAAGCCTTCAGATCAATCTGAAGAACGTGTTATGCCATTGATTACGCAACATGTTAGCCGCCAAACACGCCGCACACCCGCCGCCGTGATAGCATACCCGAATGAGAGCGCTCTTGCTGATACTCCTCGCCGGCGCCGCTTCAGCCGGACAGAATTGGCAATACGCTACTTACGTTGGCGGCGCTGGCGACGAGAGCATAACCCAATTACGCAGCGACGATCAGGGCAACACCTATCTCGCCGGTCAAACGCAAAGCTTCGGCGCGCCTTTCGAAGACCTGCCGGCGGGATATGGAGCCCTACCGCGCGGCTACCTGATGAAACTGGATCCGCAGGGGCAGCTGATCTATTCAAAAATACTCGGCAATGGCTCTGTCGGCGCACTGACAGTCGACAACGAGGGAAACGTCTTCGTCGGCGGTACGTTCGCCACATCCACTCCGGACTTCGCCACCCCAGGCTCCTACCAGCCCAATTCCGAGCGCCCCGCCGCCTTCCTCGCCAAATTCAGCCCGTCCGGAGAGAAGCTCTTCGCAACCTATTTCGGTGTCAATAACTCGGTCCAAATTCGAACCATCTCCCTCGACGCCAATGCGCAGCCCGTGTTCTGTGGCTCCGCCTGGGCAACCGCCGTCCCCCTGACCGCCAGCAACCTCTATCAGCCCCAAATTCCCGTCGCAACTCCCGCCCCCCCATCCGCCTATTGCGCCCAACTCAGTGCCGACGGTGCCCAATTGCTGTTTTCCACCCTGCTAAGCCGCGACCTTGGCTTCATCGCTCCTTCCGTTTCAAAGGTCGATGCCAACGGCGACCTCATCGTCGGCGGCGCCACCGAGATCGCCGGACTCCCCCGAATCAACGCACTGCAAGACGAGGACCGCCGCCGGTCGCTCTTCCATTCCAATGCGGACGGCCTCTTCACAAGTCTCGGAGGTCCGGATTTCGGTACGATCGTCTCGCAACAGACCATTGGACAGGAAATCTTCATCGGCACCCAGAACGCCGGTACCTGGGCGAGCACCGACGCGGGCGCAACCTGGAACCAATTGACCAATCGAGGCATCTCCGGCGTCGTCGCCGCTCACCCCCTCAACACGCGCTTCCTCTGCATGGCCGACCAGTCCAGCCAGTTGTGGTGTAGCGTGGACAGAGGTAAATCCTGGGCAATCCGCGTCCGCTCCGGCATCACAGGCGTTGTAGCCGACCCGCGGGCCGAAGGTGGTTTCTTTGCCACCGGCGCCAATTTCCAGTCAAATGGCTACATCCCTCTCGGCAATTCCATACCGCCCGGCCCGCAAGGTCCGCTGGCATGGATTGATTTCGACCCAACTGGCACCCACATTCTAGCCGTCCCCACTACCGACCATACGCTCCTCATTTCCGATGACGCCGGGAAGAGCTTCACGAAATTGCTCGACAACGTGAGCACGGCAGCCGCCGCCCCGAGCAACCCGCAACGCCTGTTTGCCGGCCGCCGAGCCTTCGTTTCCTTCTTTGACAGCTCGGTTTTCAGAAGTGACGATGGCGGCCGCACCTGGACGGCGACAACCCTATCCTTTCAAACCGGCGGTGTCCGCCAACTCGTCGTCGATCCGTCCGATCCCGACACCGTCTACGCCGTCCTCGCCTCCAACGGGGCCTATCGCTCCACCGATGCCGGCCGCACCTGGCATCCCTGGATGCCTCCCGGCCTCGACAACATCTCCGTCAGGTCCATCCGTTTCGACGCCAATGGAGGGATTTGGGTAGCCACCGCCGGCCTCACCAACGCCTTCCTGATGAAAATCAGTCTCACCGAACCCGCGGTCCGATGGGGAACACTGTTCGGCGGAGCCGGAGGCGCATTCCTTACGGGGATGGCCCTCGATCCCGAAGGAAAAATCATCGTCACCGGATACACGTTTGGAGTTGACCTTCCCGAAACCGGCGCCGCCCTGGGCCCCAAACAACCGCTCTCGGGCCTCGTCGCCATCATCGAGCCCGACGGCCGTCTCGGCGCGCTCCGCTATCTGGGTGTCACGCCGCGCGCGCTCGATCGGTCCGCCGACGGGTCTTTACAAATTGCCGCCGGCGCTACGCCCGCCCAACTCGGCCCATCCGCCGCGGAATCCGGCCGCTTCGCCGGCGGTACCTCCGATGCACTGTGGATGACGCTCCCGCCGGACCTCGACCAGGTTTTGCAATCTACCTGGTTCGGAGGTAGCAATTTTGATATGCCCTACGCCATCCACGCCGGCAGCGATGGCCCCCTCCGTATGGCCGGCGGTACCAATTCCACCGACTTCCCCGTCGGCCCCAACCCATTGCAAACCCTGTTCTCCGGCGGCGCGCCCACCACCTTCGGCACCGATGGCTTCCTCGCCATCACGCCCCTGCGCTAACGGCGCCCCTCCCGGATGCGTCTCCACGAACGCAATCTGCAATAGAATGGACGCCATGCGCGCCCTCCTCCTCATCGCCTGCCTCACCCTCCCCGCCCAGCAACCCGGCTTCAACTACGACGAAGCAAAGGTTCCCGCCTACACCCTCCCCGATCCCCTCGTCATGGCCGACGGCACCCCCGTCAAGGACGCCGCCACCTGGCGCAAAAAGCGCCGTCCCGAAATCCTCGAGTTGTTCGCCGAACAGGTCTACGGCCAAACCCCCAAAGCCAAAATCAAACTCCGCACCGAAGTTCTCGAAATCGACAAAACCGCCCACAACGGTCTCGCCACCCGCAAACAGGTCCGCGTCTGGTTCGGCCCCAACGCCGACGCCCCCGCGATGGACCTCCTCATCTATCTCCCCAACAACATCAAAGGCCGCGTCCCCGCCTTCCTCGGCCTCAACTTCAACGGCAACCACACCGTCCAGCCCGACCCCGAAATCCGCGTCACCAAATCCTGGGTCCGCACCAAAGGCAACGTCGCCTCCGGTAAGGACCGCGGCGAAGGCGCCAGCCGCTGGCCCGTCGACATGATCCTCAAACGCGGCTACGCCGTCGTCACCGCCTACTACGGCGACATCGATCCCGACTTCGACGATGGCTTCAAGAACGGCGTCCACACCCTCTTCCCCCGCTCCGCGAAGCCCAACGAATGGGGCACGATCGGCGCCTGGGCCTGGGGCCTCTCCCGCGCCATGGACATCCTCGAAAAGGAGAAGGAAATCGACTCCTCAAAAGTAGTCCTCCACGGCCACTCGCGCATCGGCAAAGCCGCCCTCTGGGCCGGCGCCCAGGACGAACGCTTCGCCATCGTCATCTCCAACGATAGCGGCGAAGGCGGCGCCGCCCTCGCCCGCCGCAAGTTCGGCGAAACCACGGCCCGCATCAACAGCAGCTTCCCCCATTGGTTCGCCGGCAACTTTAAACAGTACAACGACAAAGAGGACTCCATCCCCGTCGATCAGCACATGCTGCTAGCCCTAATCGCCCCAAGACCCCTATACGTCAACTCCGCCCAAGAAGACGCCTGGGCCGACCCCAAGGGCGAGTTCCTCTCCGCCCTCGCCGCCGACCCCGTCTATCGCATCCTCGGCATGCCCGGCCTGCTCGTCAAGGAACACCCGCCCGTCGAAAAGCCCTCCACCGGCGGAACCATCGGCTACCACATCCGCAAAGGCAACCACGACGTCACCGACTACGATTGGACGCAGTGGATGAACTTCGCCGACTTACACTTCAAACGAAACCATAACTAATTACTTGGCGCCAACGTTAGGGACCTTCCGAGCTTCAATCCCACAATGAGACAACAACCCATTTCATCAATAGCTGATCTTCGAATTCGACTATGCCTCGACGAGCCGAAAGAAAAGAGGCCAGAAGAAAGTGCTGTCCTAGATTTTAAAGAGAACCTGCCCGACGACATCGGAAAACACGTAGCGGCGATGGCAAACACTTTTGGTGGCACGATTATCATTGGAATCTCGTGTGAAGAAGTGGACTCCAAGAAGAAGTCCAAGCGAACGGTACCTATCGAAATTGTTGGTGTTCATTTTCCAGGCGGAGAGTCAAAACAATACATAACAAACAAGATCCTTGATACGGTTCGGCCTAGACCAAGCTTCGACATCAAGACGATCACAATCGGCAATACGGAGAAGACGGTTGCACTTATCACTGTTACGGAAGGAATGGCCCCTCCTTATGAATATGCCTCAAAAGCGGACACTTCCATTCCCATAAGGGTTCAGGATAGTAGCCGAAGGGCCAATCTCTCCGATCTGGAGGTTTTGTTCTTGAAGCGGGCGAACTTCCAAGCACCAGTTGAACACGTGTTAGCCGAGAAGGTCATCCCGACGCTTTGGGCGAGGGACGCACTCGGCGAATATCGGAGCAAGAATCATCTTTGGATCACAGCATCGCCGCGCACTGCGCTACCCCAAAGATTTGACCAAATGACGGATCGAGGTTTCAGGGACGTGGTTCGAAATACGTTCGGGAATCTAGCCCTAAACCTGAATCCGAGTATAAGGACCGTTTCAGTTTTTCAGCTGGAAGCAACAACCGCTCTAAACAAGAACCTTAACAGCCCGTGGCTAAAGTGGGCATTT
>JBIKOG010000043.1:0-40503 GCA_044358225.1 Bryobacteraceae bacterium
TACGCCCGCTTCTGTGCGCTCGGCTTGAGATCGCGATATTTGTGGTGAAGACCTAGCGGAGGGCTTCCATGATTCTATGGGGTTTAGCTTTGTTTCGCGGTGCGAACTGCGAAAGTCAGGCTAGCGCCAGCGACAGTCCTTCAATGATTCGCGTTTTCGTCGTCACTACTTTCCTGACGATTGGCGCTGTGCATTTGTTCCCGCTGCATAGGCAATCTCAGCGAGGGTTGGGATGCATCCACAATCGGGGAAACTGCAGAACTGCTCACTCGCATTTCCTCGCTCCACTTCCGCCCACACAATCGAGGTGGCGCAGCAGCACGCGTTCATAAAGCCCGGCCTCGTCAACCGCGCTGCCAATTCTGCGAAGCGCCTCCAGACGCGCAGAGCCACAATGTTGATCGTTCAGATCGGTGGGAAGTGAGAAGTCCATAGTGTTACTGGTTCCTCTATTCTACGGACCAGAACTTCGACTTGCCGCCGAAGGCGCCGATAGCCATCGATTATGCCGATACGCCTCGATGCTTCGGACGCATCGCATAGACCGGGATCAATGCACCAACAAACACACCGAAGCTCGGTGTCGGCTCATATGTCGGCGGCACGAAAAGCCAACTGAATAGGGCGAGGAGCGAGATTGCAATGAAAGCGCCCCGCACCCATGGCCGGGCCGATCGATAGGCCCGATTATCCGTAGGGAACGTCGACGCCAATAACGAGAGAATGCCAATCCAATAGAGCCACACACAACCGTATCGAAAGCTCCTCCATGGCAAGCCTGCCCGGCCTGAAGCCGTCAACAATAGCCCCGGCAACTCCGCAGCCAGTGCGCCTAGTCCATGCACCGCCATACCCTCGACAATCTCTGGCGGAAGCGGCCTCGACGCTTTCGGCCACTCGCGATCTATTGGCGGCGCAAGATGATCGATGTACGCAGAGTCAGCCCAGGCGTAGAGAATGATGAACACCGCTCCACACCCAATCCGAACGAACCTCTTCCGTAGCGAGTCCGGCAGGATTCGGAGTTCAATGAGCGCCATGACCGTGAGTACGAATGGCATTACGACGCCGGCGTTGGTCATCGTGGGCCCCTCATAGCCGCCGCGCATGCCAAGATAGACGGCGAACAAAGAGAACGGCCCAACTACCGCGGCACACACTGCCAAGCCGCGGCGCCCACGCTTGTTTTCGTCCGGCAAGCGGCGACCGCGTCGAAGCCGCTCGCTCCACATTCCAATCGCGCACCAGATTCCCGTAACACCCAGGATTGTAATCGCAATTCTTGGCCATTGGAGTCGCTTCTCCTTCTCATAATCGACAGAAATGCTATCCGGAATCTGCCCTAGCACGCTGGCTGGAACCAGTGCCGGCCAGTGGAAATCGAGTGCTTGTCTGCTTTCATACGGGAGGTACATCGGGTAGGGAAAACAGACTTGTTCGCCGCCCACTGGACACTCACTCTTGACAATCTCGGCGCGGGTCAGCGCGAGTGAAAACAACGCCACCATCCCACCCGAAAAGAGCTGCCACTTCTGAAGCTTGAGCATGATTGAATCGCCTCTTCCCCCAACCCCCTCCGCTCCAGCGCCCACCGCCCGCCGTAGCCGAAGTCTTCACCGCCTGCCCGTATCGTTAACGCCCCTGCCGTGCCCCAATCGCCTCCGCAATAATCGCCGTCACAAGGCTATTAATGCTGACGCCCTCCGCCTCGGCCTGCTTCGTCAACTTCGCATACAAAGTCCTCGGTAGCCGCTGCCGCCATTGCGCCGCTTCCACGCTCGGCTTCGGAACCGTTCGTCCGGATTCGCGCAAAACGGCAAGGCAATCGCGAAGCGCCTCGCGCCCATTGGCAATAGCCTCCGCAATCGACTCCCCATCGGACATGCAGCCCGGGATGTCCGGATACTCCACCAGATACCCGCCGCCTTCTTCTTTCGACAACGGTCGCACGGTGAACTGGTACTTGTCCAGATTCTGTTCTTTCGTTGCTCTCATTGGATTGGCACTCCTCCCGTGGAATCGATTAGCGCGAGAAACAGCTTCAAATAAACAGCTTTGATCGGTCGTTTGGATGGCACGGAAACTATCTCCCGGACGCCGCTCGCACCGAAGATGACATGACTGCCACCCCCGCCTGGCCGGCGCCACCAGACTCCATGTTCCGCGGCAACAGTCTGCAGATCTTCAATCCGCCAACCCGCCGGATTCTTGCGCATCTTTTGAAGAATCTTGCTGGATCCCACAGTCAATACGATACCGCATCCGGTACCAACTTAAATCCCGCCCCATCCCGCTATATGATAGTCCGGTCCCCATCATGAAACGACTCCTCCTAGCCCTCTCCCTACTCACCTCCGCGCAAGCCGCCGTCAAGCTGCCCGCCATCATCGGCGACCACATGCTCCTCCAGCGCGATGCCCCCGTCCGCATCTTCGGCATGGCCGACCCCGGCGAAGCCGTCACCGTCTCCTATCGCGGCCAAACCGCCACCACCACCGCCAACGCCCTCGGCCGCTGGGAAGCTTGGCTCGCCCCTCTCACCCCTGCAGCGCCCGCGGCCATGACCATCAATAACCTGAAGATAGAAGACGTCCTGGTCGGCGACGTCTGGGTCGGCTCCGGACAGTCCAATATGCAATGGACCGTTGAAAGAACCAACAACGCCCCCGCCGAAATCGCCGCCGCCAACTTCCCCCAAATCCGCCTCTTCTACGTCCCCCGTAAACCCTCCGCCGTCCCCGTCGAAGACGTCGACGCCAAGTGGGTCGTCTGCACCCCGGAAACCGTCAAGGACTTCTCCGCCGTCCTCTTCTACTTCGGCCGCCAACTCCACAAGGATCTCAAAGTCCCCATGGGCCTCATCCACTCCTCCTGGGGCGGCACCCCCATCGCCGCCTGGATCAGCGGCCCCGCGCTCCACGCCAACCCGGTCCTCGCCCCCTTCAACACCTGGTGGGCCACCCAAATCACCAACCACCCCGCCAACACCACCCGCTACGAACAGAACCTGAAAAAGTGGGAAGCCGCCACCACCAAAGGCCCCAAGCCCGGCCCGCCCATGGGCCCCGGCAACCCCCACGAACCCACCACGCTCTTCAACGGCATGATCGCCCCCATCGCCAAATACTCCATCAAAGGCGCCCTCTGGTACCAGGGCGAAACCGAAGCCGGCCGCAGCCAGGGCCACATCTACGGCGAAGCCCTCGAAACCCTCGTCACCGACTGGCGCCGCGCCTTCGGCCAGGGCAACTTCCCCTTCTTCTACGTCCAACTCGCCAACTTCGGCAACGCCGCCAAAAACGGCCATTGGATGCGCGTCCAGGAAGGGCAAGTCAAAGCCGCCAACCTCAAGAAAACCGGCGTCGCCATCATCAACGACATCGGCGAAGCTACCGACATCCACCCCCGCAACAAGCAGGACGTCGCCCTCCGCCTCTCCCTCCTCGCCCGCCACATCGCCTACGGCCAAACCGGCTTCGTCTACTCCAGCCCCCTCTTCCGCCAGGCCACCGTGGAAAACGCCTCCATGCGCGTCTGGTTCGACCACGCCGGCACAGGTCTCAAGACCCGTGACAACGGCCCCGTGAAAGGCTTCACCATCGCCGGTGCCGACGGCAAATTCGTCCCCGCCACCGCCACCATCAAAGGCGATACGGTCCTCGTCTCCAGCCCCGACGTCTCCAACCCCACGGCCGTCCGTTACGCCTGGGACTACAACCCCGACGCCAATCTGGTCAACAGCGCCAACCTCCCCGCGTCGCTCTTCCGCTCCGACGATCGCGACGAAGTCATCTTCAAATAGGCGCCAGTTCCACCCGGATCCGCCGCACGGCCCCCGCTGGCGCAGCCACCGTGAAACCCACCATCCGCGTTCCCGGATTGGGCGCATCGGTAGCCGCCGGCGGCGGGTCCGTCGCATAGATCTGCAGTGTGACTCCCGCCGGCTCCACCACCCGCAACGCCAGCCGCTTCCCATCGCGCAACAGCGTCGCCTGCCCCGCCCCATCCAGACGCACCTCCGCCCGCGTCACCATGGCCCACCGCACCGTCGCGGCCTTCTCCGCGAGCGCCGCAAAATCGTCCGTAATCACCACACCCCGATCAGCCCCCAACGCCACCTTCCGCCGCGCCGAAGCCAGTTGCCCCGCATACGTCGGACCCAAATCCACAACCGTTCCGCCCGCCCCGCTCTCCACAATCTTCGCGTGCCCGTCAAACCGCTGCCGCGCCCCATCCACCGTCAACACGTTGTGCGCCCCCGCGCTCAACCGGAACACGTCCCACCGCGCCGCGTCCTGCCCGCGGCTCCACAACGCCACCCCCTTCGTCTCCAGCGAATTGTAGTCTTGCATCCCCAAATCATCGGCCCACCGCACGCCATCGGCGTCCATCACGAACGAGCCAATATCCATGTGCGCATGGTTCGTCGAAGGCGACCCGCCCTTCACCGCCACAAACGTCGCGCCGCCATCCCAGCCTGTCCGATGCATCGCCACCGGCGTCACCCCATGCCCCACCCAATGCAGCGGCGGCGCGCCCGCGGCGCCCCCCATCCCCGGCTTCATCCACAGCGCCAAAAACGGGTCCATCCGGTCATGGGACAACCGCCCCTTCTCCAACTTCTGCATCTCCGTAAACAACAACCGCGAATCCCCCCGCGCCCCCGCCAGCCAGAACATCGCCGGCTGCAAACCGCCCTCCCGCGACCCCGCGTCAGAGTAATTAAACGGCAACCCCGTCGGCCCAAACACATGCAGCATGTAATCAGTGGTAGCCAGAAAACCCGGCTGCGCTGTCAATCCAAAATCCGTCCCCAACGTCGATTGCAACGCCGCCAGCAGCATCACATTGAACGTCGTCCCATAACCCCAATACGAAACGCCCTCGGGATACGCGCCATCCGGTCCATACTCATGCATCGCCAGCGGCACCGTGTTCACCGCCCGCGCAATCAGCTCCGCCGCCAGCGCCGGCTCACTCTCCGCCACCGCCAGCGCGCCCACCGTCAACCCGGCATTACAAACCTGATTCCAGTTATGCACCGCCTTGGTCCAACTATGCGCCGCCCGCCCCGGCCGCAGCCCCTTGGTCACAATCGCGTTCCTTACCAGCGCCCGCGTGTCTTCGTCCAAAGCCCCATAAAACCAGTCATACCCAATCCCCATCGCCGTCGTCATCTCCGCCACATCCAAAAAATGCGAAGGGTTCCAATCGGGAAAACCCGCCACCGCCACCATCTCCGCCCGCGCCCGCTCAACGTATTTGCCATCCCCCGTCATCCGCCACGCAAAGCCCAAATGGAGCATCCGGCCCAGCGCCGTCCGCGACTTATCCAGCAATCGCCGCCCAATCAAAACCCGCTCCACCGGAGCCAGCGAAATCATCCGGTCCGCCTCGGCAATCAGCCCGGCGTGCAACCGCGCCCGCACCGGATCGGAAGCGGCCAGCTTCCGCAGCGCCCCCTCCCCGCCAGCCTGCAAGAACAACCGCGGATGCCCCGTTCCCAACCCCTCTAGTCGCCGAGCAACATCCGGAACTTCAACGGCGCCAACCGCCACCGAAGCCGCCACCAACAAGGCCGTACAAAGAGCGGATTTCATAGCCGCAGTATATGCCTCCCACCAGCAAACGCAACCGGGGTGTCGACTACACAAGTGCGAATCACCCGCGGCGACCATCCCTACACTGCCGAGTGTCTCGAACTCCCCTTAGTCACCCAAGCCCCCTCGAAGACGAAGATCTCGCTGCGCTAGGTCTCGCGCCGAATTCCACGATACTCGCAACCATGGAACTCCAAGTGATTGTCTGATGCCGAAGACATCTCCCACGCAGCGCCACCCCTCTCCGGGGACATACGTGCCGTAGGCCGTGTGTCCCCAAAATCCAAACTCGCCCGCAACCGCGCTAGGCAAATTCCCAATTACACCGCCGCCGCCCGGCCCCGATCCCGATAAATCTCCGCCACAAATCGCTCCGTCTCTGCATCAGGAGCCGGATCCACCGCCAACAGCACATCGTCCAACGAGAAGGGCTTGGGCCCCACGAGCGTAGGCGAATAACCGGACGCCAACAGATTCTTCACTTCGTCACTCATTTGCTCCCACCTCCTCCAACGTATCCGCCAGCACAAAATCATCAAAATAGATCGAATCCACCCCCGCCGCATGCGGGCTCCGATGAATCCCCGGCTGGCAGAAATACACGCTCTCTGCCCCCTTCGTCTTCACCCGCTTATCCAACACCAACGCCCCGTCAAACCACAGCCGCACATTCCCCTTCTCCCCATCCTCGGACCAGTGAATATGCATCGCCAGCCGGTGCCATTTCCCCGTCGCGAACTCCGCTTCCCACAACGTCCCGTTCCGCCCCAAGTTCCCCGTCCCATACTTGATCACCGTCCCCCCGCCCGCCTTCGGCTCCACCCACCACGTCATCACGTTGTTATAACGAGGCGGCGGATTCCCCTCCCAGTAGAAAAAGTTGTCCCGCTCCTTCGCCCCCTCGGCCATATACAGCGAAAACGCCATGTACGTGTCGGACCCCTCCTCCACCGTCACCCGCGGCCCGCCCACCTGCACCCGCAACTGCCGGTCGTTAAAAACATCGTCCCCGTGAATCGTGAACTTGCCGGAATACTTGCCCGACGCAGCCACCTCGGTCACCACCTGCACATTCCGCGCCGTCGCGTTCTGCCCGCGCGTCCCCGTTCTCGCCCACTCGCTCAAATCCCCCGTCTCAAATCCCGCCCGGAACAACACCTTCCCCGCCAGCGGCGCCACCAGCAACGAACCCACCAAAATCAATCGAATCACGCAAGTTTCTCCCCCTCCTAAGGTACAGCCAACCCGCCCTTGTTCGACAACGGCCGCGTCTCCGTCAACAGCAGCTGTGTCTTCCCTGTCTCCGTCTCATAAACTTCCATATTCGGCACTACCTGGCACGCCTCCGCCGTCCCCGCCGGCGGATTCGCCCCGCCCGCATATCCCCACCGAACCACCGCCCTTACCGGCGTCCGCGTCTCCTTCTCCGGCCGGTCTCCCGGGCCTAAATCCAGAAACGCAATCTTCCCCGCGCTAAAATCGTCGATCGATCGCTCTTTCAGTAACTCCCCCTCCGCCCCAAAAAACTGTAGCGTCACCCGGCACGGCAGCGCCATGCTCTCCGGCCCCTTCGCCGGTGCTTCGTTCACCACATTGATCCGGGCCGTCTGCCCCGCCGCCACCCCTACTACCGCAAACCCAGCCCCCGTCTGCTGCCCAACGCAGGCCCCAGTCAACATCGCCGCCAGTCCCAGAATCTTTTGCATAAAATTTCCTCGCACCTCCCACTCTAAACCCCTCGGCCGGGAAATCGTTGCGCCCCAACGCGTAACACTTTCCGGAGTTCGATACTCTAAAGAACCAGTCAACTCCATGAAGAAACTCCTCCTCCTGCTCATCGTCGTCGTTGCCGGCGTCTGGTTCTATCGCTCCACCGGCACGAAAGAAGAACCGCCCGTCGTCACCACCACCCCCAACAAGGCCATCCCCCAAAACGAAGCCACCGCCGGCTCCTCCCTCAACGCCGCCTTCCCCAAATCCACCGGCGACTTCACCGTCCGTTTCACCCAGGAAAAGGACGGCTTCTCCCAGGCCGAACTCCTCAAAGGCACCGCCAAACTCGCCACCCTCTCCATCTCCGACACCGCCGCCAACCCCTCCGCCCGCGACAAGTTCAAAACCGCCAGCAAAAAGATCGCCGGCCATCCCGCCGCCGCCGTCGGCGCGCAAGGCACCGCCCTCCTCGTAGCCGATCGCTACCAGGTCCAGGTCCGCTCCCTCCAGCCCGCCTTCTCCGCCGCCGACCGCGAAGCCTGGCTCGAAAAATTCAACCTCGCCGCCCTCAACAAATAGGATCCCAACATGTCCGACTCCATCGATCAAATCATCGACCAGCTCCCCCAGTCCGGTCTCACCGTCCGCGCCCTCGGCGCCCTCGATTACATTGTCCCCGGCTCCTGGGAAAACTTGACCGGCTTCGACGACTCCATCCAACAGATCACCGGCGAAACGGATCCCGACATGGTCGCCCGCATCCGCGCCCGCGCCCTCGAGCTCTTCAACGACCCCTCGCAAGGCTACCAGCGCGCCCTCTATCTCTACCGCCTCGCCGACCAAGTGGACTCCAAAGTCGGCCTCGCCGCCCTCGCCCACAAAGCCGGCGAATCCTTCAGCCTCCTCTCCTTCCTCGACCGCATCACCCCCTCCCCCGAAAAGGCCCAACTCGCCGACCTCGCCATGAAAGTCGTCGTCGAATCCGTCGCCTTCTGCTCCCTGAACGGCTTCCCCGGCGATAGCGTCAGCGACTTCGCCGCCGCCGTCGGGTCTTTCGAAAAGACCAACCTCATCCGCCTCTCCTCCATCGTCGTCTTCGACGGCCTCATCCCCCTCGGCCCCGATTTCGCCCGTAAACTCACCGAAATCGACCTCTCCGCCATCGAAGACAACGCCCTCTACCAGCGCCTCCGCGGCTACGTCCCGGAAAACGTAGTCGACATCGTCAACGGCGCCGCCGGCTCCCTCGGCGACTTCGCCGCCAACCACGGCATCACCCTCGAAAACTCCCTCGGTCGTCTCAACGGCATCATCGAGTTCTCCGACGACAAGCTCGACTACCTCGCCGCCCTCCTCGACATGAGCGTCAATTACATGGAGCACACCGGCGCCCAATCCGTCGCCCGCAGCCTCATCGAACGCGCCGTCGGCGAGGTGTAAGGACCGGAAATCCTGAAGCACATGACCCGCGACGAGCAACCCGAACAGCATCCCGCCAATCCCTGCTCCGACGACTGGGATCGCCAGATCGCCGCGGACGCCATCAACGGAAAGCTCGCCCACCTCGCCGGGCGAGCTCTACAGGATCACGCCGCGGGCCTCTCCTCGGAACTGTGACCCACCGCGCGCCACCCGGTTTCTGAGAGCGATATCGTCAGTTGCCTCCTAACGTCCAGAGCACTGCCGACCGGGCATTCGTCCTTTTGAAAGTGAATCCGCGCCCCACTCTCTTCATTTCAAAGGGTAGACGCGGATTGGTCCGTGCAAGTCGGACTGCACCGCCGCGCACTCGCTGTCGGCATTCCGGGAGGCCTGTTGCGGTTCTGGGTCGGCATACACGCCGGATACGGCAACATCGTGAGCTGACCCCACCCATCCCTCAGCCGGCTGCGTCTTCCACGGAAATACCCGCTCGCAGCCTCATCGAACGCGCCGTCGGCGAAGTCTAACCCTACCGGATCAAATCCGCCGGCCGCCCCTTCAACACGCCCGACACCATCCGTACCCGCGTCGTGTCCTGTGTCACCTTGAAGTCCTCCGGCGTCATGATCGCCTCCTGAATCTTCCGGTACGGCAGCCCCTTGTCGCCGAACCGCGCCATCCACGAAAGCGTCAGTTGATGCAGCCGAGCCTGCACTTTCTTGTGCGAGCTCGCGCCAAACAGATTCGTATTCTCCCAGCGGTCCGCCTGCCGGTCATAGAGACAGTTCCAGACGATCCCCGGCCGCGCAAACAGCGTCTTCCGGTACCGGCTATCCACGCCCCCGCTCGTGTCGAATGCGTACGTGTAGCGCCGCGTATAAACGCCCCGCCAGTCCACCGGAAACAGGAACAGTGGCACCGATGCCACCGCATTGTCCCGTCGCTTGATCATCGCCTCGCTCAGGTCCTTCCCCTCACAACTCTCCGGCGGACGCAATCCCACCAGACGCAACAGCGTCGGCATCAGGTCCAACGTCCCCACCATCAAGTCGCTCACCCGCGGCGCCAGCACGCCCGGATAGCGAATCAACATCGGCACGCGAACGGATTCCGATTCCGGCCGCAGCTTGTTCGCCGTGAACCCGTGCGACAGCGCCAGGTCCCCATGATCGGACGTGAACACCACCAGCGTGTTTTCGTCCAGCCCCTTCTCCTTCAGCTTGTCCATCACCATCCCAAACGCCCGGTCGATGGTGGTGCACATCGCGTAATAACCCTGATAGAGCTTCCGCGCTGATGGCGTATCCGCGCAATTGCCGCGCAGTGTCAGCGCCGCCGGGTCGTACAGCGCCCGGCAGTCCTGCGGCGCCCCGTAGCCGTCCTCCGGCCCTTTCCGCGGCTGGGGTCCGCTCCAGTTATGCGGCGGGTGCCAGGACAGAAACAACGCAAACGGCCGGTCTGCATTCTCGTCAATAAACTCGTTCGCCTGCCGTGCCTGCGCATACGGCTCCCAATCTCGATATAGCTTCCGCTTGCCCTCGTGGTCCCAGTAGTAGGCGCGCTCTCTATCAAACACAACGGTGCAGTTGTTGGATAAGAACGTATGGTCGAACCCCGCTCGGTCCGGCCCCGCCGGAATCGGCCGCACCCGATCCCCGCCATACAAATGCCACTTCCCCACATACCCCGTCCGGTAACCCGCGTCCCGCAGCACCTCTCCAAAATGATTGCCGCCTCCGGGCAGCATGCGGACGTCGTTTTCCAACGCGCCGTTCTTCAGCGAATGTTGCCCCGAAAGCAGGATGCCCCGGTACGGCGTGCACAACGGCGAGTTGGCAACGCAGTGGTTGAAGCGCACCGCCTGCGTGGCGAACCGGTTCAGGTTCGGCGTAATTACCTGCCGGTTTCCGTAGCAGCCCAGCATGTCGGAAGACTGCTGGTCACTGAAAACGAAAACCAGGTTCGGAGGCCGTTTACTCCGTACCTGCGCTGCGGCCGGAGCCGCCGCAAGAAACGCTCTGCGGGATGGATTCATGCCTTAAAACTCCAAGCGTAACGCGAACTGCCCGGACCGGCCGGGCTTGGCGCCGTTGATTGTTCCAAACCCCGGTGCGCCAAGCGAGTGGGCCGGTAGATTGAAGTTGGCGTGGTTGGCCAGGTTGAAGAACTCGGCGCGAACCTCGAATCGCCACGATTCGCGGATCGGGAAAGACTTGATCAACGATGCATCGATGTTCGTCGTCGCCGGACCGGTCAGAATCGAACGCCCCGCCGTGCCGAACCGAAACGGCGCAGGCGCTCGGAACGCGTCCGTGTTGAACCAGCGGGTCAGCGTCCTCGCCCCGGCATCCAGGTTCGGCGCGCCCACCAGGTCCGCCCGCAGCGCTCCGGACGAGAACGCGTTCGTCAGGTTCACCGCATTGAAAACGCTGAACGGCGATCCGGCCTGATACGTCGCAATCACGCCCGTCTTCCAGCCCCCAGCCACTCGGCTCAGCACCCGGTGCTGCTTCCACTCCGGCAGCGCATACACAAGGCTCATCACCGCGCGGTGCCGTACATCGCTGCCCGAAAGCCCCCGGTCCAGCTTCCGGTTGTAGTAATCCATGTAGCTGCCCGCGTCGCCGATCTCGGAGAACGATTCCACGTCATCCAGGAACCGCGAAAACGTGTAGTGCGACAGCAGCGTCAGGCCCGAATGGAACCGTCGCTCAATCTTCATAAAACCCGCATGATACGCCGAATTCCCCAGCGGAGGATTGATCACCGAAACGTTGCTGAACTGCGGGAACGGCCGTTTGGACTGCGCATCTCCCGGGCCCAGTTTCTCAAAGGGAACCTGGTTGATCGATAGGTCCGGCGCCGTCAAATGATGGCTGAGATTCCCGATGTAGCCCAGTTCCACCAGAAACGACTTTGCCAACTCCTGCTGCAGGCTCAGGTTGTACTGGTAGGAAACCGGCGTCGGCCGGCTGCGTTCAAAAAAGGTCACCGCCGTATTGGGCGCACGCCCCGGCGCCACCGCCCCGAACCCGGCCCCGAGTTGATCCACCGTCGGCCGCGTCAGCGTCGGAAACCCGTCCCGCAACCGCATCGCCGAATTGAACCCGGGCTGCGTCGAGTTGATCGCGAAGTTCGTCGAAAAACCCAGCGAAGCCGCGGTGCCGACAATCGAGTTCACCGCCGCTCCATAAATGATCCCTCCACCGGAACGGATGACGGTCTTCTCCCGAACTCGCCACGCCAGCCCCGCCCGGGGACCGTAGTTGTTCGCGTCAAAATCCCAGGCCCCGCGCGGCGTGTTGCCAATCCCGGCAAACGTCACAACCCCCGCCGTGCCAGAGACAGGGTTAATGGCTCTGGTATCGAATGAATTGAAGCGGTTCTTGTCTTCGCGGCGGGGTGTTGTCCCCTACCAGCGGAAGCCAATGTTGACTGTCAGCGTGCTCGTAACTCGCCAGTCGTCCTGCAAGTACGCGCCCCAGTATTCGGACCGCGACCGCACCGGATCCGGGCGCAGAATCGACGCGCCATTCGCCTCTCCCAACAGGAACGTCGCAAACGCGTTCCCCGTGTTGGCCACGTTCGGTAGCGCCGTCAACAGCGGGGTGAACGAAAAGTTGCCGCTCGATGACGTGTCGGTGTCGTCGTTGAAAATACCAAGCCGCGCTTCAACGCCCGCCTTCAGCGCATGCTTGCCGCGGAACCACGAGATCGCGTTCTGTACCTGGTAATCCAGCAACGGGCTGGAGAACCGGAACGGCGCCCCGCTCAGCCCCGTGAAACCGGTGATGCCGACAATCGGAAAGCCCGCTTTGGAGACCCCACGCAGCCCCGCCTGTCCCGCAAAATCCTCGTCCTTCCCGTACCGCTGGTTATAGAAATCGCGCCGCACCAGCCCCAATCGGAACTCGTTGATCACCGTCGGACGGAACGAGTGGCTCCACGTGCCCAGAATGTTGTTCGTGTTCTGATCGGTCGTCGAAGCCGATGCATCCGCCCGCGTATCACCCCAGATCCCCGGATTGCCCGCGTTGCTCTGCGCCAGGAAGTAGCGGACCATCAGCTGGTCAGCCGGCCGGAACTGGTGGTCAAACTTCCCCACGTAGATATCGCGATTCGTGAACGGCCGCGAGTTCAACGAAAAGTTGTTCGCCCCCGTGACGGTGCCGGCCTGATTCGGCGCCGGCCACGCCGTCGATAGCTTCAGCGATACCGGATCCAGCCGCGCCGCCGGAATGATGTTCCCCGCAAACGGCTGGCGCAAATTGCCCTGTGTCGTCGTCGGATCGTAGATCGGGATCACAAGGCCCCGCGCATCCAGCGTCTGCGAGAAATTGCCCTGCCGTTGCAACGCCGTCGGCAGCGTCTGCACCACCGTCGCGCCCGTCACCTGCTGCGTCCGCTCATACGTGAAAAAGAAATGCGTTCGATCTTTGCGGATCGGCCCGCCCAGCAATCCGCCAAACTGGTGCTGCCGGAACTTCGGCCGCGTCGCCGCAAAGAAATTCCGCGCGTCGAACGCCTCGTTGCGCATATATTCGAACAACCCGCCGTGGAACTGATTCGTCCCCGATCGCGTCGCCAGCGTGATCACGCCGCTCTGCGATTGCCCATATTCCGCCGAATAACTGTTCGCCACCACGCGGAACTCCTGCATCGCGTCCATCGGCAACGGCACCTGGCTCTGATTCACCGCCAGGCCCACCGTATTCGTGTGATTCCCGCCGTCCAACGTGAACTGCTGATTCCGCGTGCGTCCGCCGCTCACGCTGAAAACCGGAATGTCGCCGTTGACGTTCTGAATCGCTGCGCCGGGAATCAGCGCCAGCAGGGCCGTGGAGGTGCGATTCGGCATCGGCATGCCCTGCACCATCTCCTTCTCCACCAGCTGTGTCACCGAGGAGGACTGCGTCTCAAGCACGGGGCTGGCCGAGGTGACGTTCACCGTCTCCTGCACATTGCCCAATTGCAACGTGGCGTCCACCTGCAGTGCCTGCCCAATCTGCACCGTCAGCCCACTGCGCACCAGCTTCTGGAACCCCGCCGCCTCCACCTCCAGCCGGTAAGGACCGGGAACCAGGCTCGGTGTGTGATAAAGGCCGGAGGTGTTCGTCATTGCCCCAACGGCAACGCCCGAGCTCACATTCACCGCCTGCACCTTGGCGCCCGGCACGATAGCGCCGGAGGAATCCTTCACAAGTCCCGTAATCGTGCTGGGCGTAGATTGCGCCAGAACCAGCGCCGAGAACAGTCCAACGAAGCAACATAGATATCGCATGGCATCCCCCAAAAAAACCGAATAACTATATCAAACTCATCCGCCCCCGCAACCCCGCCAACACCTCCGCCTCCACCCCACACCCCTCCCGCAAATACCCCTCAATCCCCCCATACCGCTCCACCAATCCCCCATGCAAAACATCCAAATACTCCGCCTGCGCCGACGCCATCACCACCAGCTGCGCCCGCGAAAACCGGAACCCCGTCATCACCCGCATCACCCCCGCAAACTTCGCAAACCGCCCCGCCATACACTCATTTGTCCGCAAATAATCATCCATCACCGTCCCATACCCCACCCCCGCCAATAGCTGCACCAACGCCGCCACCACCCCCGTCCGGTCCTTCCCCGCCGTGCAATGAATCACCGCCGGCAAATTCTCCTCCCGCCCCAATACCCGCAGCACCGCCCCAATCCGCTCCCCCCTCTCAAACGCCATCTGCCGGTAGTATTCGTGAACAATCCCCCGGTACCGCTCCCCGCCGGCCCGCCCGTACAAACACCCCAATAACTGGTTCCGGATCACCCGCTGCGCCGCATCGTCCTGCAACGCCACCGGCACAATCCGAATGCCCGAATCCGCCCCCAACCGCGCCGGCCTCTTCGCCCGTTCCCGGTCCGAACGCAAGTCGCAAATCACCCGAATCCCCAACCCCCGCAGCCGCTCCCCATCCGCCGCGCTCAGCCGCGAAAGCTCCTCCGACCGATACAACACCCCCCGCCGCAAGCCCCCCACCTCCCGGAAATTACACAATCCGTCAAACGCCGGCGTCATCCTTGCCGCTCCGCCAGCCCGATCCCGTCCATGTCCAACAACCCCCGCTGCACCGCCAGGATCGCCGCCGCCGTCCGGTCCGGCACATCGAACTTCGCCGTAATGCTCTTCAAATACCCCTTCACCGTATGCTCCGTCAGCCCCAGCGCCTCGCCCACCTCCCGGTTGCTCCGCCCCCCCGCCACCAGCCGCAACACGTCAATCTCCCGCGCCGTCAGTTGATCCGCCGCCAGCCGCCGGTCCAGCGCCGCCGCCACCGCCGCCGGCATCGTCCGCCGCCCCGCGTGCGTCGCGCGAATGGCCGCCGTCAATTCCGCCTCCTCGGCGTCTTTCGTCAAATACCCCAGCGCCCCCGCCTCAATCGCCCGGTACACATGCTCGTCGCCCATCAGCGTCGTAAACACCAACACCCGGCACCCCGGCGCCGCCTGCCGCACCGCCCCCGTCGCGCGCCATCCACCCATCCCCGGCATCTTCAAATCCATCAACACCACGTCCGGCCGCAACTCCCCGCACAGCCCCACCGCCTCCTCCCCGCTCGCCGCCTCCCCCGCCACCCGCATGTCCGGCTGCAGGTTCAATATCGCCGTCAGCCCCGCCCGGATCACTTTCTGGTCATCCACCACCAACAGCCGGATCACGCCGGCACCTCCACCCGAATCTCCGTCCCCGCGCCCGGCGCGCTCGCAATCGTCAATGTCCCCCCCATCTGCTCCGTCCGCTCCCGCATCCCCGCCAACCCATACCCGCCCCGTCCCAATTCGTCCGTGTCGAACCCCCGCCCATCATCGCAAATGCGCAGGCACAACACCCCGTCCCGCCCCTGCAATTCCACCCGGATCGCCCCCGCTCCCGCATGCTTGCAAGCATTCGCCACCGCCTCCTCGGCAATCCGCGCCAAATGCCACTGCATCTCGCCCGGCGCCCGCCCCGCCGCGTCCGCCCCAACGGACACCGTCACAATCTCATTCCGCCCCGCCAGCCTCTCCAGTCGCGCCGCCAGGTCCCCCTCCCGCAATCCCGCAATCGATGCCCGCGTCTCCCGCAAACTCTTCCGCGCCAGCGCCCCGGCCTCCTCCAAAAACTGGCTCGCCTCCTCCGTCGCCCCGCTCGCAAACGTCTTCCGCGCCGCGTCCATGTACAGCGCAATCCCCGCAAATCCCTGCCCCGCCGTATCGTGGATCTCCCGCGCAATCCGCTGCCGCTCCGTCTGCACCGCGGCCGCCTTCTCCCGCACCAGCCGCGCCTGCGCCTCCACCACCGTCACCAACTCCCGCTCACTCTCCGAAATCGCCTCGCCCGCACCCAACTCCAACGCCCCCGCCTCGTCGAACTCCGCCCATTCCAATTCCAATATCGCCATCACCCGCCCCGGCGCCATCGCCTCAACCTCTTCCCACGACCCCATCCCGCCAATCTCCGCCGCCAGTGCCCGCAGCTGTTTCTCCCGCTCCATCGCCGGCCCCCGGTACCACCGGTCCAACCCCTGCTGCAACCGCTCCCGGAACTCTAGCCCCGCCACCGCCGCCACCACCAGCCCTACGCCCACAATGTTGAACAAGCTCCCAATCGGCGCCTCCGGATTGGCAATTGCCCGCACCACCATCAACACCAACGGCAGCAGCGTCAGCCCCCGCAATAACTGCCGCGCCAGCAGATAATGCAGACTCCGGTGCACCACCAGTCGCAGGTCCAGCACCCCGTGCCGCAGCACCGCGTAGGCAAAACAAATCGGAACCGGCAATGGCGCCAGGTTTGTCAGCGGCGACGAAATCTGCCCGTTCAACATCGCAATGGTCGATGCCGCGCTCATTGTCCCCATCCCCACCGCGATTGCCCCCGCCACCAGCCGGATGCTGCTCCGCGCCCGCGCGTCCGTCATCACCCGGTAGTTTCGAATCAACACCGCCATCACGCCCAACCCCATCAACGAGATGCACCCCATCGACACCTGCGGATAGACCTCTAGCACCCCTGCCGGCAGCCGGCGGCTCCACGTCTCCCCTCCTGCGAATGCTAGGTTCGACCAGGTCATCACGCACCAAGCCACAAAACACACGACTCCCAGCCCATTCCGAATCCCCCGCCAAACCCGGCTCATCGGCGGCGGATACGGAAACTCCGCCACAAAACAGTACGCCAGCCAAAGGTGCCAGTTCCCGGCCGCCCGCAGCACACTCAGCAGCGTGCTCGGATACCAGCCCAACGTCTGTGTCCCATTCAGCGCCAGCGCCAGGTAGCTGAACGCCGTTAGCTGCGACGCCACCCACCCCAGTCGCGCTGTCCGGAACTCCGGCTGCTGCCACCCCATCAGCCACCCGATCGCCGCGAACGTCAAGCTGCCGAACAGTTGGCTGACGATCAACAGCCACTGCGATCCCGGCCGCGCCACCACCCGCAGCGTCACGTCAATCCGCTCGCCCCCGCGCTCCACCTGCGCCCGGTACTCCGTGCCCGGCGGCAACCGCCACGCCTGCGTCACCGGCGTGTACGAGCCCGCGTAGCCGGACTTCCCATCGATGGACAGGAACCGGTCGCCTACCCGCAGAATCCCGTCCGCCGGTCCGCCCGGCCTCACCTGCGTCACCCTGTGTGCTTGCCCCTCTGGCGTAGCGGACCATCCCACGCTGCGCGCCATCCCCCCATGCGCCCAAAGCTCCGGAATCGCCATACCAAGTGCAACGGCCCACAGCACGGCACCGCCAATCACCAGCCTGCGTATCGTCGAGGGGGAGGCCAAACTGAATGCCAGTGTAGCGGAAAGTCGCCCCTCTTTCGAGGGATGTGCGCTTTTTCTTTCCGCCCTACTCTGGTCCCTGTTATGAATCTCAAATCCAATCTCCGCTGGCTCGCCGTCCTGCTGGGAACCCTCGCGGCGGCCCAGGCGGCACCGCTCCTCTACGTCTCCGATGGCAGCAACATCTCCTCCATCGATCCCTCCAACGCCGCCGTCCTCAGCACCCAGGCCCTCAGCGCCCCCAGCCTCCGCGCCATGACCTTCAGCGCCACCGGCGTCCTATACGGCCTCTTTGTCCCGAACGGCGAAGAAGCCAGCCTCAGAACTATCGATCCCAACACGGGCGTCGTCTCCTTCCTCGACCTTAACACCGGCCTGTTCTCCCCCACCGGCCTCGCCTTCAACTCCTCCGGCAGCCTCTTCGGCCTCTTCGATACAGAGATCTTCGGCCTTGATCCCAACACAGGTGCCGCCGCCTCCTCCCCCTCCGCCTGTGGCATCTTCGGCCAGTCCCTCGCTTTCACCGCCGATCCGTCCGCCCTCTTCCTCGCCGGCCTCTTCCCCCAGCAGGTCGCCCTCGATGGCGGCAGTTGCTCCGGCTCCGGCTCCGGCAGTGGCTTTGGCACCGGCGATACCGGCTCCGGTTCCGGCAGTGGCAGTGGCTCCGCCATCCTCTCCGAACTCAGCGCCTTCACCATCACCAATGGCACCGCCTTCGCCATCTGCCGCTACACCGACGGCCAGCGCGCCCTCTTCTCCTTCGACGCCTCCACCTACACCCCCAACCCGGTGCGAACCGAGCTCGGCGCACTCGACTCCTCCATCACCTCCATCGCCGCCATGGAAAACACCTCCTTCGTTCCCGAACCCGGCTCGGTGGTCCTCCTTGGCGTCGGCGTCGGCGCCATGCTCCTCCTCCGCCGCTACCGCTAACGCCGTCCCATGCGCCCCGAAGCCCGAACATCCATCGCCTTCGCCGTCGCCCTCTCCCACTGGGCGTTGATGCTGACCATTCAAACCGGCAGCTTCTTCGCCTACCTGGTGCCCGCCGGCAGCCAACCCCTCGACGCGCTCAAGCACCTCGGCGCCATCCCGTTCCTGCAGGCCCAGACCCTCGCCGTCACCGTCGCCCTGGCGTTGGTGGCGTGGGGTCTCGCCGGCCACCGCCGCGCCCGCTGGCTCGTGCCCCTGCTCTACGTGGTTGTCGCCCAACTCGTCCTCGTCGATCTGGTCTTCTACAAAATCTCCTTCGATCATCTCCGCCCGTCGTTCTTTGAACTCGGCTCCAACTGGAACCCTGGCGTCGGCGTCAGTTCGCTCTCCCGCAATACCGACGGCCTCTTCTTCCTCGCCCTCACCGTCGCCCTCGCCGGCGAAGTCTGGCTCCTCCGCCTCCTCTGGCGCCCGCCCCTCGCCGTCCCCCGCTGGCAGAACTGGGGCTGGGCCGCCGGCATCCTCTTCCTCGCCGGCATCCCCGCCTTCGCCTCCCCTCGCTACTTCCACTTGAACGAACATCTCTTCATCGCCGCCGCCCGCGATTGGGCCGCCGGCAGCGCCGCCGATTCCCTCGTCCGCCGTCCCCCACCCCCCACTATGGCCGCCCTCGACGCTCCCGCCATCGACCGCAACCCCCAGCTCGCCGCCCTCGCCCAAGCCGCCGCCAAACGCCGCAACGGCCGCCGTCCCAACGTCGTCCTCGTCGTCATGGAATCCGTCGGCGCTCTCAATCTCCTCACCGCCGCCGACGGCGGCCCTTCTCCCCTCTACGCCCCCAACCTCGCCCGCCTCGCCCGCCACGGCGTCCTCTTCGATTCCCTCTACGTCCCCGCCCCCGCCACCGCCCGCTCCCACACCGCCATCCACACCGGCGGACGCTTCCCCACCCGTGGCGGCCCACGGGAGCTGGGCTATCGTTACCAGGGCCCCATGCTCGGCCGTTCCCTGCATCAACTCGGCTACGCCACCGCCGCCTTCTCCAGCCAGCGGACAGACGTCGAAGGCATGGACTCCCTCCTCGACCAGGGCGGCTACGACCGTTTCCAAACCATCGAACGCGACGTGGCCAATCTCAACCCCGCCAACCTCATCCACTCCTGGGGCGCCCGCGAAGAATACACCCTCGGCCTCATGGAAAAGTGGGTAGACCAACAACAATCCACCGCCCAGCCGTTCTACCTCGAATACATCAACGCCGCCTCCCACCATCCTTACGGCGCCCCCGCCGATTACCCCGTCCCCTTCGCCGCCAAGGACGACCGTTCCCAGTATCTGAATTCCATCCACTACACCGATAGCGCTATCGGCCAGCTGGTCGCCATGCTCATAAACAAAGGGCTCTGGGAGGATACGCTCCTCCTCGTCACCGGCGATCACGGCGAAGCCTTCGGCGATCGGCACAAAGGAAATGCCCTCCACAAAAGCTTCATTTACGAAGAGAACGTCCGCAGCTTCCTGCTCTGCGTCGATCCCCGCTGGGAGCTAACGGCGCCGCTCTATCCCGCCCGCATCGGCGCCAACGGCGACATCATGCCGACGCTCCTGGCCTATCTGCAAGCCCCGGACCCAACCCTCGCCGGACAAAATCTGTTCGCCGAAACCCACGAGTCCCGCCCCGTGCATTTCTTCAAAAACGCGCGCCCCGAACAGTGGGGCCTGCGCGACGGCAAGTGGAAGTACATCGCCGCCATCCGCGGCGGCCAGTCGGAACTCTACGATCTCACAACCGACCCCGGCGAACAGCACAACCTCGCTCTGGCGGATCCCGAACGCGCCGCCAACTACGCGGCCCAATGCGAAGCCTGGTATCTGCGTTCCGACGCCGAATTCACCGCCCGTCTGGAGAACTACCGCGGACGCCAACTGGGCCTCGCCGAATCCCTCAAACCCGGCCCCAAAATGCAGGCCCTCGGCCAGCGCAAGGACGGCCGCTTCACCGAGTCCGCCCGCCTCACCCGCCACCAGCGTCCCGTCGTCTGGACCCGCTGGTCCGCCGGAACCGCCCCCACGGCCCGCTGGCAGTGGCGCGCGCCATCGGGCGCCGAGTGGACCAGCCAGCTCGCCGTCAATCCCGAATGGGTCGACACCTACAGCTCCTATCCCGGCCCCCTGCCCATGGAGCGCGGCACCTGGACCGTGTCCCTGGCAACGCCAACCCAATCCGGCCTCGTCACCCGTCTCGCCGTGGACTAGCACTTCGCGAAGGATGCGCCGCACGGTCCGGGTCAGCCGTTAAGAGGCTCTTCAAATAACAGCGGCGGGTCGGCCACTGCGCCAAAGAACTCGTCGGATTCCGAGTAGTTCTCGCAAACGGCGAGTACCTGGGCACGCAGTGCGCTGTCGGCCTCGCATTCCCGGTCCAGAATGGAGTCCCATTCGGGCCTCGGGGAATCCAACAGATGCAAAGCTAACTCGCAGACACGCTTCCAGCGAGCGCTGGCTTCTTGGCTTGATTTCACTGCACGCGGTCCCCCTTCCCTGGACTTGCCGCTGTACCACCCGGCGTTCTTCGCCTTGTTACCATCCGAGCCGGAAATCGGAATGCGGCGCACACCCTGGAAATGGCGGCGCCGCACTGAAGCTTCCCTGGCGGTTACTTCCGGATGCCCGTGATGATCGTGCCGATCTGGTTCGTCCCGGAGATCGTCTTGCCGTCCGCGCTCATCCGCAGGACGTCGATGAATCTGCCGTTCTCCCAGTTAATGGTCAGCCCGCACTCATTCGAGACCTGCCACTTCCCCTTCACCGAATTGTTGGTGGCCGATTGGTCGGCCTTCAGCGTGACAGTGCCGACGTTCTCCTTCTTCCCATTGCCCTTCGTTGTCTTCGTGTTGTCAGTCGTCCAGTCGTAGTTTCCCCCGGCATTGATGACGCAGGGCGGAGGCACGACCGTCTGATCCAGCTTAATGCCGGTCAGAAAATTGCCGATAGTCGGGTCGGAACTGGCGATGGAGACACTCCGGAAGGAAAGCGTGACGGGGCCACCGCCATTTTTCGTCCCGACAACGGCCGTATATTGCTTCCACGCCGTATTCGAGGTGGTGTACGAGTTCTTCCACACCTTGCCGCCATCGTTCACCGTCACTTCAATCGAATCTCCTTCCGTGGCGCTGTGCCGGCCCCGATGGTAGAAGGAAAACCCGTATTTGGCCCCGGCCGGGATTCCATTTACCACCTGCGAAAGCGTGCTGTGGCTGTTCGCGTTCACCTCGGCGAACTGCTTGAGGCCTGCGGGGGCATCCCACTTCTTCCCTTCATACACCGCCCCACCCTGCCAGATTTCGATCTCACCCTTCGAATCGGTCGTCTTCCACGGCGCGACTTCGCTCTGTTTCTTTAAAACCCCCACCCCGCTCACGCTGGGTGACGAGAAGTCGCCATTGGCGACCTGAGCGTGCCCACTCGCCGCGCCGAGGGCCGCAGCCGCCAGCATCGCGATCATTCGGGATGTTCCGGAGGCCTGAGCGGCCATCTGACGCATATCCATAAACATGTGTTCGATTCTCCTCAAAGTTCGTTGATGGTCCTCCGGCGAATGATCGTCGAAGGCCTGGAGCGGCCGGCTTGTTTCGCCAATGTCCGGCTCCACACTGATACTGGCGAACGCTTCTCGAAAGACGCCACGAAGAGAAAATATTTTTTTTCTGCGTCGCAACCTGCAAAGCGTCCCCTCCCCTGTTCCCGAAATAGTCCTGCCGCAATGTGTTAACCTCCACCCCAATGAAGCCCCTCGCCACCCTGCTGCTGGCCCTCACCTTCCTCCTCCCCGCCGCCCCGCCTCCCGTAAATTGGACCACCGCCGAAGACCACCAGGACATGCTCCGCCAACTCGGCCTCACCAACCTCCGCCCCGGCCCCTCCGGCCGCCAAGGCGCCCCCAATCCAGCCAACTACGACGAAGCCATCGCCAACCCCTTCCCTAACTACCCCGATCCCCTCAAGCTAAAAAACGGCCGCCAAGTCAAATCACCCAAAACCTGGTGGACTCAGCGCCGCCCCGAAATTCTCGAAGACTTCAGCCGCGAAGTCCTCGGCCGCGTCCCCGCCAACGCTCCCAAAATCACCTGGAACGTCACCCGCACCGTCGAGGCCAAAGTCGGCACCCTCCCCGTCATCGCCCGCGAACTCACCGGCCACGCCGACAATAAAGACTGCCCCGAAATCACGGTCGATATCCAAATGGTCGTCGTCACCCCCGCCGGCGCCAACAAACCCGTCCCGCTCATGATCCTCTTCGGCCGCGCCGCCCTCCCCGCAACGCCCGCCTCGGAATCCACCCAACAGCTCATCGCCCACGGCTGGGGCTACGCCATCCTCACCCCCGCCAGCATCCAGGCCGATAACGGCGCCGGCCTCACCAAAGGCATCATCGGCCTATCGAACAAAGGCCAGCCCCGCAAGCCCGAAGACTGGGGCGCCCTCCGCGCCTGGGCCTGGGGCGCCTCCCGCGCCCTCGATTTCCTCGAGACCGACAAAACCGTCAACCCCAAACAAGTCGGCATCGAAGGGGTCTCCCGCTACGGCAAAGCGGCATTGGTGACAATGGCCTACGACACCCGTTTCGCCGTCGTCCTCATCGGTTCCTCCGGCGAAGGAGGCGTCAAACCCCACCGCCGCAACTTCGGAGAAGCGGTGGAGAACCTCACCGCCTCCAGCGAATACCACTGGATGGCCGGCAACTTCCTCAAATACGGAGCCACCAAGAACGCGGGCGACATCCCCGTCGACTCCCACGAACTCCTCGCCCTCTGCGCCCCCCGCCCGACATTCGTCAGCTACGGTGTCCCCGAAAAGGGCGACGCCAAATGGCTCGACCAGCAAGGCAGCTTCATGGCCACCGTCGCCGCCGGCCCCGTCTTCCGCCTCCTGGGCGCGAAAGATCTCGGCGTGAAGGACGACTACCGCACCGCCAAAATGCCCCCGGTCAACACCGGTCTCCTCGAAGGCCACCTCGCCTGGCGCCAGCACGACGCCGGCCACACCGACGCTCCCAACTGGCAACACTTCCTCCCCTGGGCCACCCGTCTTCTCAACACCGCCAACCCCAAGCCGAAGTAGCCACAAAGCCAGCGGCCCGGATCGACAACCGCTCCGCCACATCCTCGCAGAGGGCTGGTACCCATGCTCTACACTGCGCGACTTCCCGCGAGTTTGCCCCTGAGGGCGTCAATTTTGGGAACATGTTTGCTCACATTCGCGTAGTGAGGCCCAAGGAACCTAATTGTGCTAACAACCAATCGATCGATGCCGATCCTCCTTATGATGATTGCCGTGAGCGTACTTCACGGGCAAGGTCTGCCTCGGGTCGTCGAACCAGTTCCCGGCACACTTCGCGGGCTCGTTAGATCCGATGAGCGCACTCAAGTACTTGTTCTCGGAACGGCCCACCTGAACACACTCGGAGACCGCTTCAATGCAGGCGCGCTTGACGGCCTCATGGGAATACTGGAGAAGTACCGTCCTCAGGCAATTGGGGTCGAGAGCCTATCGGGCCCGCAGATTGCGGCATTCACCCAAGACGATGCCTTTGCTCCCGCACTGAAGGAGTTCGCGAAGGTGAAGGTCGAGGCCGGAAAGAAGGCGCAGCAGGCATTAGGTCAAACAGCATCTAACGCCTATCGCAACGCCATCGCTGTGATTGGCGGACCGCCGAAGGACATTGCGAAAAGCCGATCCCGGCTCGTGCTCGAATTGCTAGCGGGGTATGAGCTGGATTCGGCGGCTCTGCAATGGAGTTACCTGACCGCCCAGGAACGTGACGAGGACACCGTGGTTCCGAGGGATCTACGTGGCGTTCTCGACCAGCGACTCCAGAGCCGGAACGAGATCGTAACGATTGGCATTCGCTTGGCGCGCGCTCTTACATTGCAAAGCCTGGTTTCGATAGATGACCATCAAGCAGCCGACGCAGAAACCAAACTCTTGCCGCGCCTGGTTGAGGCCTTCAAGACGAATCCGGTCCTGAGCACGGCGATGAAATCGACAACGCTTTACGCCGACTCGGGCAAGTTGTTGAGAGAGAGTTTTGAGAAGGGCGACGCCCTGCCATACTATCGAGACGTCAACTCCCTTGGCTTCGGCACCAAGGATGTCGATCTTCAATGGGGTTCATTCCTGCGCAGCAAGCTTGCGGATCAAATTGACCGGAGCCACCTTGCTCTCTGGGAAGTAAGGAATCTGCAAATCGCCGCGAACATTCGCCGCTTGACGGCGGACCATCCCGGAGGCAGAGTACTCGTGATCATTGGCGCGGCGCACAAGCCATTCCTGGAGTCCTATTTGCAGCAGATGGCTGATGTTGACGTGGTCCGGGCACTTGGACAATGATCGCCTCGTTACGGGAAAACAGGTAGCTCCACTGTGACGGCGAACGGAGCCGCGATCCATCGGGGCGCGGTCTCGCTGGTACGGCGTCGAGCCGCGTACGGGTTGGATAACGACATCGCGACAAGGGAGGACAGTTGGTCCAATTAGGCGGCTCTCGTTGGACACTCAGCGCGAGCTATGCGACGGGCAGACACATTGCCGTGCCGTCATCTTTCGTCATTAGCCAGATCGAAAGACCGGCACGGGTCAAACCCAGTGGGGAGTTCGCACCAGTACGGTTAACGTATAGCTTCAAGCGAGCTTCCGCTTCATCGATCACACCTTACGATACTTCCTCCCCCGCGCCACCGAGACGCTCGACATGCCAGCCGTCGAGCCCTTCGTAGAGGATCGCTACCAAATCGCCAGATCCGTTTGAAATCTCTACTTCAGTGCGACAGTCATCGATGTTGCCTACAACCAATATGGTGAACATTGATTCTATGGGGAGCGAAGCTCACTTCACCGACTCAATCAGCTGAATCTCTTGTTTCAGCAGCGTGTTCACCATCTCGCCAAGTGGCACACCCTTTTCGGCTGCACGCTGGGTCAGATAGGTCTGGACGTCGGCGCTCAAATAGATCGGCAACCTAAGTTCCGCGTTGGGACGGAAAAACTTGCCACGTTCGCCCTTGCTGAAGTCATACTCAGGTTTCATGTCTGTTCCTCGTAGTCGCGGATTTCGGCCCTGGTCGGTCTTCTTGCTGAAATCAAGCGGACTCGTCCACGTTCACCGGCCAACCATTCGAAAGTGTGGATTACGAGCGCGTATTGGCCGCCAGCATCCTTTCCCAGCGTAATCCATCGGGCCTCAGTCTCGCTGTGCTCCTCGTCAGGAATCGTCACCGCGAGCGGGTCCAAAAACACGGTGGCGGCCCGCTCAAAATCGACATCGTGCTTAATGAGATTGGCGCCCGCCTTGACAGGATCCCATTCAAATTCATAAAGAAACGCTGCCATTGCTGCGCTTCATTGTAGCCTGAGCTGAGATAACTCGCGCAAAACGGCATAGCGTAGCCGAAACTGGAACCATCACCGGCTTCGCACCAGACATGCGCCTCGCAGTGGCTGGCAGCCAGTACGCTCCGCCCGCCGGGCGCGGATCGCTCGTTCGCGGTTTCCTTCGGACGGGGCAGTTGAATGACGCAGGCCCGATCTATTCACAATCTCCCGCGAACCCCGAATCAAGCTAAAATGCCGGGGAGGAAAACGCCGCATGCCTACGCTCTATCAAGTGGATGACCGCAATCTTTTAACCGGACTCCTGAGCGGTGAGGGTGGCTTTCATGGACCGGCCGTCGTGCTTGATGGCCTCAGCGCCGAACAGGCGCTGACGAAGCCCAACGGATTGCCCCATTCCATCGCGGAAATTGTGGCCCATATGTGCTACTGGCAGGAGTGGTTCAATCACTGCGCCAAATCCGGATTCACCGGCGCCCCAGAGCACGCCGCCGAGGGTTGGCCGCCCGTTTCCCCCGACACCTGGGACGTTCTCCGGGAACGGTACCTTGCCTCGATCGACGAAGCCAAAAGAATCGTGGCCGCATCGGATTCGTTGCAGGAGCCGCTGCTCCCGCCAGGCTTGTCGATTCCGTTCCTGGCCAAGGAGTCTCGTGGTTCAGGAATTCTGCACGCAGCCGTCCACAGCGGCCATCATTTGGGACAGATCATCACCTTGCGTCAGTTGATGGGTTTGTGGCCGCCTGCCGCTGGGTCAATGACCTGGTAGCCATCGCGCACACTTCGCCCGAGCGGGTTATGCCCCCGGTAGATACCGGCCTCGACGGCGGCCACACCGCCAACGGCCCAAATCGACAACCCTTGGCGCTACTTTTTCGCCGAGTGCAGTGCGATCCGATTGCCTTCGCTGTCTTCAAACTCGGCCACAAATCCATTGGCGCCGATCTCGGTGACCGGATAAAGCGTGCGTCCGCCGTTCACATTTGCCCTCGTCAACGTCGCGGAGATGTCGTCAGTGGAGAAATACAGAATGGGTCCCGTCTTTGCCGGCACATAGGGTTCGCCCTTCGCCAAGGCCCCGCTAGCGCCCGGCGCGCCTTCCGTGCTCGGGAACAGCGCCATTTCATGGCCGTCGATCGTCTGGCGTTCAAACGTGTAGCCGAACACGGCGCCGTAGAAGCGTGTGGCACGATCTAAATCGCGCACCGGGATTTCAAAATAGCCAACCGGATTTCTAGGCATTCGCGTCTGAGTCGAGCAAGCGAAATGCGCCGCTAGAAGGATCAACAACGCCGAAGTGCGCATCAAGCAAGAAGGTAGCACAAGGGCACGCGGAGACGTTCGCGATCTACGGCATCCCGGAAAAGGGCGACGCCAAATGGCTCGACCGGCAAGGCAGTTTCATGGCCACCGTCGCCGCCGGCCCCGTCTCAAAGGATCTCGACGTCAAGGACGACTCCCGCACCGCCAAAATGCCCACCGTCAATACCGGACTGCTCGACGGCCCTCTGGCCTGGCGCCAGCACGACGGCGGCCACACCGACGCACCCAACTGGCAATACTTCCTCCCCTGGGCCACCCGTCTTCTCAACACCCCTGGCCCCCTGCGCAATCAGCCTTCCAACCCCTGTCATATAATCATCCAAGCGCGCAATCGTCCTTACATTCAGGGATCAGCCCACTTATACACTAAGTAAGCCGAATCAGTGTTTGCGTTCCGAATCTTGGGGTCACTCTTACTTTGCGAAACTATGTCCTGCTGTTTCTTGCCGCCCAGGCGTTGACGGGATCGTTGGTCTACGCCCAGTTCACTGGGCCGTTCACTTGTACCCTAACCGCCGACGCTCCCGCCCTCCGCGCCGGAGGCGCCGCCGAACTCCTCGGTGAACTCCGCGGCGAATGCACCGGCGGCTCTGGAACCATCACAACGGACCTCGATCTCTCGCTCAACTCCCCCTACACCGGCCGCATCCTAACCCCTGCCACCAACACCACCGAAACTCTCCTAATCATCGGCGACCCCGCCACCCCCACCCTCGGCACCGATACCTTCCAGGCAACCCTCACCTCTCCCAACTCCCTTCGTTTCTCCGCCGCGCGTTTCCCCGCGCCCGGCTCCGCCAAACTCATCTTCCGCATCGTGAATCTCCGTGTCGCCACGCCCGCCAGCTATTCCCAAATGCTGGCCTTTCTCTCCAGCACCAACATTCCTTTCAACAATCCCCAACAACTCCTCGGTTTCCCCGCCAACGCCCACTCCTTCCAAATCACAACCGCCGCCGGCGCGCCAATCCCCGCCCTATCCTTCAACTCCATCGGCACCACCACCTACCGCCTCCGCTTCGACGAAAGCACCCAAAACGCCTTCCGCCGCCGCAACACCGCCACAACGCTAGCCAACCCCACAGCCCTCGCCCCGCAATCCACCTACGGCCAGGACTACCAAACCGAATCCGGCTTCTACCTCCCCGCGCTCAACCCCTCCGCCGGCCTCGCTGATCACGGCACCCGCTTGATGACCGTCTTCTCCAACCTCCCGTCCGGGGTCTCCCTCGCCGTCCGCGCCGTCCCCAACGCCGCCTCTTCCACCACCGCCCAGGCCCGCCTGATAACCACCGCCACCGACGGTTCCGGACCCTACTCCGCCCCCACTCCCGCCGGCGATGGCACCGTCCAACTCCCCATCTCCGCCAACTCCGCCCGCGCCGTCTGGGAGGTCCTCGCTTCCGACCCCGCCGCCCTCGAAAACCTCCAGTTTGATCTCCTCGTCACCACCACCACCTCCTCCTCCGCCAGCGCCGGTGTCACCGGCCAGCTCGCCCCGCTCAACCCCAAGCAAACGGCCGACGCCACCAGCCCCCTCCCGCGTTTCACCGCCCCCGCGAAATACGTTTCCTCCTGCGGTGTCGATTGCATCACCGTTCCCTCCCTTCTCAAAGTCACCTACACCATCGGCGGCCCCTCGCCCGCTCCTCTCGCAATCCCCATCCAGTCCACCGGAAGCCCCCTCACCTTCACCGCCACCGCCACCAGCGGCGATGCCGTCAACCCCTCGGTCACCGCGCCCGACGCCCCGTGGCTCTCCCTCCCCCAGTCCACCGGCACCACCCCCGCCACCCTCACGGCAACTCTCAATCCCGCCGGTCTCAGCGCCGGGAACTATCTCGGGCAAATCACCATCAGCGCCGGCCGGTTCACCAGCACCATCAGCGTCGTCCTGCAGGTAAACGCCAGCCCCACCGCCACCGCGCCGCCCGCTTGCACGTTGGGCTCCGGCGTGCCCCCCTCGGTCCGCTCCACCGGAATCACAGAACGCCTCATGGACCTGATCGTGATTTGCGATCCGCTCCCCCCCGGCCCCGCCATCACCACGGATCTCCGCGTCACCCTCAAAACCATCTTCACCTCCCGCCCGAACGAAGTCCTTTTGCTCGTCAATGAACCCGGCTCCTTCCAGCAATCTTTCGGCTCCAACGTCTTTCGTGGCGAACGCCTCAGCCCCACACAAGTCGTCTTCCGCAACGTGGCCCTCCCCGCCGACGGCAACCCCAGCGTCCTCCGCATCGTCAACCTGAATGCGGACATCAGCCGCGTCGCTGCCGGCTCTGCCAATTCCCCCACCCAACTCCAGGCGTCCGTTCGCGCCTCCGCCGTCCCCATTTCCTTCCCCGCCTCGATCCTCGCCTTCATCCAGCCCGGCCACATCTTCTCCCTTCTCGATTCGAACAACGCCGCCATCTCCGGCCTCTCCCTGGCCGCCACCGGCAAGCTCCGCTTTGTCGAAGGCTTCTACAGCGCCTTCAACCGCCGCAACGTCGCCACCACCTTCGCCAGCCCCGATGCCATCAGTTCCCAAGCTATCCCCGGCGCCATCTACAACACCGAAACCGGCTTCTATAATCCAGCCCTCCCCAACGATGGCGGCCCCGAAATGGGCCTCGCCACCCAGGGCACCCGCCTCATCGCCCGCTTCACCAACATCCCGCCCGGCGTCGGCATCTCCGTCTCCGTCAATGAAGCCGGGGCCATCACCCCCAAGGCCCAACTCGTCCAAACGGACGCGAACGGCGCCGGCCCCTTCCAACCCATCGCCGGCCCCACCGCCCCCGTCACCATCACCAACGGCTCCGGCATCGCCGTCTGGGAAATCCTCAGCAGCAACCAGTTGTCCGTTGAAACCCTCGACTTCACCTACCAACTCACCGGCGCCGTTCCCGCCACCGCCTCCGTCGAAGGCCTCCTCGGCCCCTTGAGCACAATCACCACCTCTGACGCCGCCGCCCCCCTCCCACGCTTCGCCCCCGCCAATTCGCCCAACCCCACCTGCAATAGCGTCAGCCCCTGCCTCGTCGTGCCCGGCACCATCAACCTCACCAGCAACGGAGTCACCATCCCCACCGTCAATGTCCCCGTAACGAGTGATGACGACCCCGCCACCTTCCAGGTCTCCCAGCCCACCGTCCCCTGGCTCTCCGTCCCCGTCGCCGCCGGCGCCACCCCCGGCCAGTTCACCGTCACCGCCAATCCCGCCGGCCTCGCCCCGGGAACATATACCACCCAGCTCTTCCTCAACGTTGTCTCCACCACCGTCAATTTCACCGTCCAGGCCCCCGGCCCCGCCGCCCTCCTCCTCCCCACCGAACGCGCCAACATCTCCACCTCCACCGGCGATATTGGCGTCCCCATCTCTATCACCATCAGCGGCACCCCCGGCCTTTCCTGGCAAGCCGCCGTCAACGTACCCTGGCTCCAAATCACCCAGACCACCGGCACCGTCCCGGCCACCTTCTCCTACATCATCAACTCCTCCCTCCTCCCCGCCGGGCAGTACGAGGGGCGCATCACCTTCACCGCCCCCGGCGTCGCCCCGGTCACCTACGCCGTCGGTGCCTATGTCACTCCATCCACCAATGGCTACACCCTCGCCGGGACCATCACCGGCCCCGGCGCCACCCCGCTCCCTGGCATCACCGTCACCCTCTCCGGCTCCGAATCCCGCTCCGCCGTCACAGCCGCCGATGGCACCTACCGGATCACCGGCCTCACCACCGGCGGTCCCTACACCGTCACCCCATCCGCCCCTGGCTACCTCTTCTCCCCGGCTGCCCGCAGCTTCACAACCCTCCCTCCCTCCTCCACCCAAACGGCCAACTTCACCGCCGCCACCGCCGGCGGCCCGCCCGCATTCCTCAGCGTCCTCCCCGCCACCGCCAACGGCAGCCAGGCCACCTTCACCGTCCGCGCCTCTGACCCCGACGGCGCCGCCAACATCTCCCGCGTCTACTTCTTAATCAACTCCTCCACCACCATCGCCGCCAACTCCTGCCACGGCTTCTTCGATCGCGCCACCCGCAACTTCTTCCTCTACAACGACGCCTTAACCGCCCTCCTCACCCCTCAACAAGCCGGCGCCACCGGAGCCATCGAAAACACCCAATGCCGCATCCTCGGCCCCGGCTCCGCCCCCGGTGCCGACACCGGCACGGAATCCAACTTCCAAGTCCAGTTCGCCCTAAAAGGCGCCTACGCCAACCAGTCCCAGAACGTCTACTTCTGGGCCCAGGATAACGACGGCAACGGCACCGGCTGGCTCAAATTCGTCACCTGGACCCCCCTCGGCACCAACCCGCCCTCCCTCATCGCCGCCAATTTCCTCAACGACGTTGACGTCTTCCGCATCCTCGCCTCCGACCCCGACAACAACCTCTCCCGGGCCTACTTCTTAATCGCCCCCACCCCCACCATCACCACCAACGGCTGCCACGGCTACTACGACTACGCCACCAACCAGTTCGCCCTCTACGACGACGCCCTCACCTCCCTCGGCACCGAAAACTCCACCTGCGCCATCGACGTCGCCAACTCCGGCGGTATCCCCTCAGGCGACTTCACCCTCGCCCTCCGCCGCAGAGGCAACATGCCCGCCACCAAGGCCTTCGTCTGGCTCGTCGATGCCACCAACCTCGGCACCGGCTGGCTCGATACAAACCTGAGCTTCCCCCTCCGCGCCAACCCCGCCCCAACAATTACCAGCGGCGCCCCCGCCCTCGCCACCGGGCCCACCCAGACCTTCACCGCCCAAATCACGGACTCGAACACCCGCTTCGACATCACTCGCGTCTACTTCCTCATCAATCCAACGGCCGCCATTCCAGCCAACACCTGCCACGGTTTCTACGACCGCGCGACCGGCAAAACCTACCTCTACAACGACAGTCTGACCGCCATCTCCAGCACCGTCCTCGAAAACAGCCAGTGCCGTCTCCAACCGGTCACGCAAGCCACCACCGCCGCCAACGGCTTCACGTTTTCCCTGAACGCCACCCGCAAAGGGTCGTACCTCACCACGGATGAAAACGTCTACCTCTGGGCCCTCGACGCCGCGGGGAACGGCACCGGTTGGGTCCCCATCAGCGGTTGGGCCACCACCGCCAATGCCGCCCCCACCGTCGTCGCCCCCGCGCCCCCCGCGCTGACGGGCTCTCCCGTCACCTTCTCCTTCACCGCCCGTGACGCCAACGGCGCCGCCGATCTCGACCGCCTCTACTTCCTCCTCAACCCCACGCCCGCCATTCCCGCCAACACCTGCCACGGCTTCTACGAAGTCGCCACCAACCGCATCTACCTCTACAACGACGCCCTCAACGCCCTCCTCGGCCCCCTCTCGCCCGGCACCGCCCAGACCATCCAAAACACCCAATGTGCCCTCAACGGAGCCACAACCTCGGTCGTCACCGCGGCAACCGACGTTACTCTCAATCTCAACGTGACCGTAAAAACAACCGTGGCCACCAACGCCTATCTCTGGCCTGTTGATAAACAAGGTGCCGGCACCGGTTGGGTCCGCACGGCCTCCTGGGGCGTCCAAAACAACCAGCCGCCCACGCTCACCGCGCCCGCGCCAATCCCCAATCTCACCGGTGCCAACCAGTCGCTCACCGCCACGGTGACGGACCTGAACGGCGCCTCCGACATCTCGCGCATCTACTTCCTGCTGAACGCCGATATCTCCATCCCGCAGAACAGCTGCCACGGCTTCTACGACCGGGCCACCAACGCCGTCTATCTCTACAACGACGCGCTAACCGCCCTGGAGGGTCCGTTAACCCCCGGCAGCGGCAACGCCATCGGCAACACCCGCTGCCAGATCAACGGTCCGTCCACCGGCGTCCTCGCCGGCCCGTCGTCGCTCCAGTTGACCCTTGGCTGGACCCGCAAAACCGCCGCCCCCGCCAAGCTCTACCTCTGGGCTGTCGACAGCCAGAGCGCCGGCACCGGCTGGGTCCTGCAGGCAAATCACAACTAAGTCCGGCGGCTCGTATCTGTCCCAATCCCCCAAACGGGCAGCGCTATACTGAAGACGCAGGCAGACCAGATAATGCCAGAAACCAATCAGGATCGGCCAAAACGGCGCAAAGCAACGGTCGCGCTTCCCACCCCGAATCCCAACCTCGTGGTTCTGAAGATGGGCGATCAGCCCGGGCAACTCCCCCAGCCGAAAGTTGCGCGTTCTCGTAGCAAGGCGGTGTTCAAACCAGGTATCGATAGGCGCAGTGTCTTTTATAGCAGCCTGGGTTTACCAGTCTTCATCTACTATGTGGATGCGGAAGACACCTCGAAAATAGTGCGGGAAGACGAACAGGGCCGCCGTGTCGTCGGGCGTCTGGTGAACGGCCATTTCCGCGCCTTCCCCACTTCGAAAGCGCGCTAGTGCCCCCGGCCGGTCCTCCCAATCTGTATGCGCTAATCGACGCCAGTGTAGGGCCGAATCAGCCTCTTGCCATCGTACTCGCTGGGCACAACGGCTCTGGCAAGTCGACGCTCTGGTATGACACTCTCGCCGACAAATTCCAGATGCCGCTCGTCAACGCCGATCGTCTCACGCTCTCCCTCCTCCCGCCCGTAGGTTCGGACAAAATGCTCAAGCCGTGGGCCAGCCATTTACGGGATACGGATGAGCGCTGGCATCGTCTCGCGCAGAGCGGAGTTCGATTGTTCATGGATCTGGCCATGGACCAGCGAATGCCCTTCGCTTTCGAAACCGTTTTTTCTCACCTCGAAAAGCAGCCGGACGGAACGGTGAAATCCAAGGCCGACATGATTCGCACTCTGCAGGCAAAGGGCTACTTCGTCGTCCTGCTCTTTGTGGGGCTAGCCAGCGCGGAACTGTCCATCCTGCGTGTTTCCACCAGAAGACGCCAAGGTGGTCACGCTGTCCCGGAGGAAAAACTCCGAACCCGGTTCCCGCGCACACAGGAAGCCATCCGCCTCGCTGCAGCCATTGCGGACCTGACCGTGATGTCCGACAACAGCCGCGGAATCGCCGAAGCCTTCACCATCGTAAGAGCCCAGCGAAAGCAGGAAACCCTCTACGACTGTCGGGATTCCCGGTTCGCCGCCAGTCCCGAACTCGTCAAAGTCGCCAGCCGCTGGCTCGCCAACGTCGCTCCCAATCTCTAACCGTGCGCCAATCGGCTCCGCAACCTTCGTCGATAATGCCTTCCGTCCAGGCCTGCGAAGCTCGGCGGTTTTATCGGCGCTACCGATCTGTGCGGCCCCCCCCTTACACGTCCCCAGCAGCGGGTACGATCTCAGAACATAGCTATTGGGGATTCTGGTGGCTTGGCCGAGGCTGGGATGTAGCGCGCAATCACGAGCGGGGCGTTTCACCTTCCGGTGGCTCCCTGTCGTTGAGGTGATTCCCGGTGTACTTGTGACAGGATCGCGTGTACGAGAGCGCTCTCGAGGTAAGAACGCCTGACGTTCAACGGGAACCGATACGGGCCTTGCGGCTTCGCCCCGGAATCGCTATCGGCATCGAGCCGAATAGGCAGCCGATCAGACGCTTGTGTCTTGTTCTGTCCGATCGGCGTCCAGCGCTCTTTGCCGTGGTTCCCCGGCTACGGCTTCAGCTGGCAGACGGCGAACGCCGTAGCCGTGCCGCCGCTGCAGGTGATGGACCACCCGTTGGCGGTGGCCAGGCTGGTCGCGACGCGGCCCTGAATCGTGTTCTGGTTCGGCACAATACAGGAGCCGCCGCCGGTAATGACAAACTCCTGGAGGTCGCAGCTGGCGATGGCATTGTTACTCACGCCCGGTTGGGTGACCGTGCGGAACTGGGGGACGAATCCCGGGGGACGGGTTGAGAGTGCGTCGCTGATGGTCAGCACGTCGTTGACCGTCAGGCTGTATGTCTTTCTGGCCGTGGCGGCGCCATCGGTGGCGGTAACGGCCAGTTGAAATGTTCCCTTGTTCAACGGCGTTCCGGACAGGAGGCCGCTGCTGGAGAGAGTCAGGCCGGCGGGAACGCTGGTCGCGCTCCAGGTGCGGCTGGCGGGGCTGCCGCCGAAGGCGGACAACTGCTGGAAATAAGGCACGCCGGCCACGGCAACCGGCAGTGTGGGCAGGGGGACGCACGGCGTGGCGGTTGGCGACGCAACAAGAACATGCGTATTGAAGACCCAAATAACGGTGCCGTTTACTGGCGCTGTGATGCGGAAGGCACGCTCATGCAGGCCGGGAAAGAAGAGCGTGGGCTGCTGGCGCTCGGCGGGATCGGGTATAAACCGGTTGTTTGACCCGAAGGGAAACTGGGCCACGGATTGCTCGAAGCTCTCGTATCCAATGTAATACGTAATGCCACTGGGGCCGCTGTCCACGCAGTGGACGAAGGGCGTTATCTTAAGCTGCGCTTGCGCGGGGGCTAAGCTTGGCAGCGCGGCGGCCAGTAGAAGGACTGTGTATAGGGTTTTCATTTGCGTTTCCTGAAGTGGAGATAGAGAAGACTGAGGGCGGCGGCGGTGAGGGCGGCGCTGGCCGGCTCCGGGACGGGCTCGGCTTCCTGGAAGCGGAGCTGGCCGATGGCCCAATCGGCGTCGGAGTGGATGACGACGGAGGTGATGGATTCACCGGGGCCGGCGGAGTAGGCGAACAGCCGGGCGCCGGAATCGCCGAGGAGGTCGCGGCTGACGGATTGGAGCAGAGTGACGCCGTTGAAGAACGACGCGGTGACCGTGTGCTGGTCCGTGGGCCCGGGTTGGAGTTCGAAACCGAACAGGGAGACGTTCAGGGAGAAGTCGAGGGTGGAAGTCGTGATCGGGAAGAACGTATTGTCGTCCAGGCCGGACCAGAGGACCCGGGGGGTGGCGGATTCGGTATCGGGGGGAGCCGCCCAGGTGGCCCAGTTGTTGCCGACGGTGGAGGCGCGGAAGAGGTTGGAGAAGGTGATGTTTAGGGGGCCCGCGGTGACGGAGGAGAGGAGCGCCTCGTCGGGATCGGAGAACGTGACCAGGGTAGTGGTGGCAAGATAGCCGGCGTCCGGGGTGAGGATGACCGTGCCGTCGAGGGTGGCGGGAGTGAGGGCGAGGAGAAAAAGGACCAAGGCGGTCAGGCGGTGCATAGGGGCCAATTTACACGCTCCGGGTGGGGGCATCGTAGTAAGATGGGGTGTTCCAGGGGGTAGGACACCCCACGTAACTGGTTAGAAACAATGGGATTGCCCCCTGCAGAAGTAAAACGCCAGCTGGAGGAGCTGCTGGTGCGTCCGGAGTGGACGCCGAGCGTGCGAATGTCCCAGTTTCTGCGTTTCGTGGTGGAGTGTTCGCTGGCCGGGCAGGGTTCGACGTTGAAGGAGAGTGTCGTGGGCGTGGCCGTTTTCGGGCGGGATCCCGGATACGACCCGAAGACGGATCCTGTGGTGCGGGTGGAGGCGCGGCGGCTGCGACAGAAACTGGCGGAGTACTATGCGGGGCCGGGGGCGGCGGATGCGATCCGGTTTGTGCTGCCGAAGGGGACCTACCAGCCGCAGTTTGAGCGGATGGCGGTACCGGAGGCGCCGGTGAAATCGCGGCGGGGGCCGGTGATGGCGGTTGCGGGGGCGGCGGTGCTGGCGCTCGTGGCCGGTGGGGCGATTTGGCGGTACGGAGGGGGCGACGGCGCACCGCATTCGCCGGGGACGCCGCGGGTGGTGACATCGCAGAGTGGCTTTTCGCGATCCCCGGCCTTTTCGCCGGACGGAGCCCTCCTGGCGTATTCGCACGATGCGGCATCGCGATCAACGATTCGCGTTCGTCCGGTGGGCGGAGGCGCGGAGCGGCCGTTGACGTCGGGGGAGCAGTCCGATTTTGAGCCGGCATGGTCGCCCGATGGACGATGGATTGCGTTCTTGCGCCAGCACGAGAGGGGCCGGTTCACGATTCTGGTGATGAGCACGGGGGAGCGGCCGGAGGAACGGCGGGTGGCGGAAGTGGCCGCGCGGGGCGGGATCGATTGGACGGCGGACGGGAAGGGAATCCTGGCGGGGGACCGGGACGATGTCTCGTCGCCGTTGGCGATTTTCCAGATTGAAGTGCGGGATGGCCGGAAGCGGCAGTTAACGACACCGCCGCGAGGAACCCATGGAGACACGAATCCGCGGGTGAGCCCGGACGGGCGGCGTTTTGTGTTCAGCCGGGCGGTGGAGTCATCGGCGCAGGATTTGTATGTCGGCAGCATGAGTGGCGGGGAGCCGCGGCGGGCGACGTTTGAGAACCGGGTGGTGGAGGGGGTGTGCTGGACGCCGCGGGGACAGTTGATTGCGTCATTGCAGAGAGGCGCGGAACAGCGGAGCTTGTGGCGTGTGGACCTGGATCAGGGACGGCTGGAGCGGATCCCGGAGGCGGGTGTGGGGCCGATTTCGCCGGCGCTCACGCGGTCTGGCGACCGCCTGGCGTACGTTTCACGGCTATCGGACACCAACCTGTGGGGGGTGCGGCCCGCGGGGAAGGGAACTGCGGAGGCCCGGCAGGTGACGGATGCGGTGGCGTTGGACACCAGCCCGAGGCTGTCCGCCGATGGGCAGCGGCTGGCCTGGCGCAGCGCGCGGAGCGGAGTGAACGAAGTGTGGGTTGGGCGGGCGAATGGGACGGAGGCGCGTCAACTGACGGCGATGAACGGGCCCACCACCGGGAGCCCGGCATGGTCGCCGGACGGAGCGTGGGTGGCATTTGATTCACGGCCGAAGGAGCACGGCCAGATCTTTGTGATTCCAAGCGGGGGCGGGGCGCCGAAGGCGTTGACGGACGCGGCCGCCAATGCCGTGTTGCCATCGTATTCGCGGGACGGGAAGTGGATCTATTTTTCGACGGACCGCGGGGGGATGTGGGAGGTGTGGAAGATGCGCGGCGACGGGGCGGAGGCGCAACGGGTAGCGGGGCGCGGGGCGTTCAATGCGACGGAGTCTTGGGACGGGAAGTGGTTGTACTTTGTAAGGCGCGGAGAGGGTGGGGTGTGGCGCATGCCGGTAGTGGGTGGCGGCGGTGAGGAGAAAATGACCGATGCCCCGGGGGCGAATATGTGGGGACAGTGGGCGATTTCGGCGAGCGGATTGTTTTTTGTGGCGGAAGAGGACCGGGTGCTCCGGCGGATGGACCTGGCGACCCGGGCTCTGCGGGATGTGATCGGGCTGACCAAGATGCCGGTGACTTTCGATAGTGGGATGACGGTCAGCGCGGGGGAGGAGTGGCTGGTGTGGTCGCGGTTGGACCAGGCGCGGAGCGATGTATTTGTGGTGGAGGGGTTTCGGTAGCATGAGAAAATGGCCCGCCTCTCCCTCCTCGACGGTTCCACACCCTTCGAAGCAACCCTCCTGGAATCCCCCAATCCCCACCGCCTCGCCCTCTTCGCCGTCGGCGGTGGTGGCAACCCCGAACGCCACCTCCCCCTGCTAACAGCCCTCGCCGCCCAAGGCATCACCGTCATCGCCCCCCATTACGAACGCCTCCTCTCGCCCAACATATCGGAGCCAGACCTCCTGCTCCGCGCCCGCCGTCTCCGCCTCGCGCTGGACGCCGTCGCCCACGCGCAATCCCCCGTTATCGGCGTCGGACATTCCATCGGCACCACCATCCTCTTGGCCATGGCGGGAGCCCAGGCGTGGCTGGGTCCCGGCCGCCCACTCCCCATCCCTTACGACGAGCGCCTGCAACGCCTGATCCTCCTCACCCCCGCCACCGGCTTCTTCCGGGCCCCCGCCGCGCTCGACGGCGTGCGAATCTCCATCCAGGCCTGGGCCGGCACAAAGGACACGGTTACCCCGCCCTCCCAGGCCCAGTTCCTGCAACAGTCCCTCCCCATCGAACTGCACATCGAAGAAGGCGCCAACCACTTCTCCTTCATGCATCTCCCACCGCCCCACGTTGAGGAAACGCTCCCTGACCGCGATGCCTTCTTGGACCGGCTAACCGCCGCCGTCGTCCGGTTCGCGACAGCAGACCCCCCCCCTCCGGAAAACCCAGTCACACCACTCGAAAATAATCCCTAACCCATTCATTCCAATACACAAGCAACCCCTGTCTCCCCCTCCCGGAAAGCCGGAAAACTAGACAAAAACGCTAGAATAGGATTAGAGAGAGGGCCTCGCCCCTCCCTCTGAATACCGGAGCGGGACCTCCGGCCACCCAAGCCGGAAAGGAATCCGCCATGTCTCAATCTCTTGCCACCCTGGAAGCCCAGGTGGAAGCCGAACTGCGTCCAGCCACCAACCTCGAACGCTGGTTCGCCAAGGAAATCGCCTACGCCTCCTGGGAGCTCGGCCGTGTCCGCCACAATGGCGACAAGGTCGCCGCCGAAGCCACCCTCACCGCCGTCTACAACCGCGCCTCCCGCAACTGGAACCGGGCCCGCAAAGAACTGAAACGCATCCAGACCACGCGGGCGAATCAGCTTCTCCGCCTGCACGAGCAGCATCGCGCCACCGCGGCGGCCTTTCCGATGGCCGACCCGGCGCGCATCCCGCTCCCCGCTCCCGTCTGGTTCATGCCGGAGCGGGAAGCCCAGAACACAATGAACGACATCGACTCCGAGCTCGCCGAGCTCCGGTCTGCCCGAAAAGGAGAATAAACATGGCCACCGCCGCTCAAATTCTCGCCAACCAGGCGAACGCACAGCAATCCACCGGCCCCCGCACCGACGCGGGCAAGGCCCGGTCGTCCCGCAACAGTTTCCAGCACGGACTCACCCTCGGCGTGCTCGTCGTCGCCGACGAGGAGATCGAAGCCTTTGAAGCCTTCATCGCCGAGATGCGCGCCGACCTGTTTCCGGTCGACCCCATGCAGGAGGAGGCGTTCCACCAGTTCATCGACGGCGCCTGGCGTCTCCGCAAGGTCCGCGCCCTGTTCGACGAAATGGCCGCCGGCAGCGCGGACGACCCGTTCATCCGTCCCGAATGCGCGCCGAAGATCCACGCTCTGATGCGCCACCGTGCTGCGGCGGAGATGCTCGTCTACCGGGCTCTCCAGGCCCTCCGAGAACTTCAGACAGCGGCCTTCTACCGCACGGTCCATTTGACGCCGGAAGAAGAGGAGCTGATCCCGCCCACCGCGCAACTGGGGCAGAAGATCATGATTCTCCGCGATCTGATGGGCGTGGAGGACCGCCGCAGGTTCTACCGCATGTTCGGCCACGGAGCCTTAACGGAGCGTTTCCGCCCCGAAGTCGTAAGCGCGGTCCGAGCCGCCGGCCGCGCCCCCTTCCACTAACCCGGATTTCCCTCTCCAGAAACCACACTCCGAACCCAGTGATTAGGCGGGGTGTGGCTCTGGAGGTATCCAGGTTGAAGGCACTATGCCGGTACAAGTTGAAACCCCTGCTGGGCGGCCTGTTTGGCGAGGGC
>JBIKOG010000436.1:0-3683 GCA_044358225.1 Bryobacteraceae bacterium
CTCCCCCACCCAAGAACTCCCCGCCTCCCAGCTATGCTGCCGGAAAAACAACCACGCCACCTTCTCCCCCGTCCCAATCGTCCACAGCGGAATCGGCCGCCCATCCACCGTCTTGCCAACCACCTCCTCCGTCAACCGTCCCCCCGCCCACTCCCGCAACGCCTTCAAATGGACGTTCGTATACGGCGGCACATGCGCAATCCAGAACCGCGACGCCGTCGGAGTAATCGTCAACCGCATCCGCGGCTCCCCAGCGTCATACGCAAATGTCTCTATATGTGCCCAAGTCTTGTTATCGAAACTAACCACCGGCGGCGTATCCGCCGTCACCGCCCCCCGGTTCGGCTTGTAGTTGTATTCCCCCGGCAAGCTAACAAGGTCAATGGTCAACGGCTTTCCCACCGCCGCCCCGTCCACCTGGAACGAGTACCAATTCGCCTGCCGGTTCCGCCCGTCCTGGTCGGACTCGCCTGCCAAATGCGCCCGCCAATGGTCGGCCGCCACCCGCTCCACCCGCCCCAGGCTCCCGCCGTCGAACTTCCAGGTAATCCGCGGTTCCGCCGCCACCGCGACGACACAAAAGGAAAGCAACAGTCGAATCATGAATGTAGACATTTTATGTGAGTTGCCCTAAAGGAATCGGGAATAATTGCCGACAACTTCCGATAGGAGTACCCAGCCATGTCGACAGCCCCGCTCCCACTCCCCGTCCTGCAGCAAAAAGCCACCCACTTCCGCATGAAGGAACGGCTGAGAGACACGATCGACCTGGCCGGTTGCCTCATCCTAACCCTGTTCCTCACCGCACTCGCCGCGTTTGGCGAGGCGCTGCTCTGCCGCCTCGGCGCCGCCTGGCTCGCCGCCACCCAACTCTACTGCGCCTGGCGCCTCCTCCAATTCTTCCGGAACGCCCCTTCCTTAAAGAATCCGCTGGCCGCCCACCGTCACGATCTCCGCCAACGGCTCCTGTTCGCCGACCAGTTGATGGTCCTCAGCGTCCGAGTCTCCGGCCCAGGCGTCCTGTTCAGCGCCGCCGGTTGGTATCTGTCGGCCCCCGCGGATTGGATTGTTCCCGTCGCCTTGGTCTGCGCCTGGGCCGGAATGTTGTTCATGAAGCGCGACGCCCTCCGCCGGAAAACCGCGAGGCTCCGCCAGGAACTCCTCGTTCTCGATAGCTCGTTCCCGTCCGTCTAGCCCAGTCGAAATGCGGCCAGCCATTGGCCCGGCCGCATCTCATGACACCGGGCTGGAAAACGACGGTCTCCCCCAACATGAACCTGCCGTTCGAAAAAGCCCCAACGCTAAGATCCGCGCAGCCCTCGCCGGCGCCAGCACCGAACAAATCCGACTATGCGAAGCGCGTTGAATTAACAACTAACTCGTAGCGCCCACCACCAAAACCGAATAATCTATCTAACGCATGTACAACGAAAATGAGCAAGATCCAGTACACGAACTAGTCCACCTCTATGTGGACGGTGCCTTCGACCGCCGCGAGCTCCTCTCCCGCGTTACCAAGTTGTTCGGCAGCGGCGCCGCCGCCACCGTCGCGCTCGGCGGCTACTCTGAACTGATGGCCCAGACGCCCAGCGCCTGCCCGGCCAACGTCAAGGTGCCCATCGACGCTCCCGATATCGTCGCCAGCGATATTGAATACAGCGCCAATGGCGTCAAAATGCAGGCCCATTTTGCCTACCCGAGAGGTGTCGAAGGCAAGATCCCCGGCGTCATCGTCATCCACGAAAACCGCGGCCTCCTCGAACACCACAAGGACGTTGCCCGCCGCGCCGCCCGCGCCGGCTTCGCCGCCATCGCCCCCGATCTGCTCTCCCGCCAAGGTGGCGTCGGTCAGTTCACCGAACCCCAGCAGCAAACCGCCGCCTACGGCCGCACCAATCAGGTCGACCGCCGCATCGACCTCATCAGCGCCCTCGACTACCTCAAATTCACCCCCTTCGTCCAGCACGACCGCATCGGCGCCGTCGGCTTCTGCGCCGGAGGCGGAAACACGTGGGATCTGGCGGCCAACCTGCCCGAACTCGCCGCCGCCGTTCCCTTCTACGGCCCCCTTGCCGTTCCGATCACTCAACTCGTCGACATCCAGACCCCGCTCCTGATGATCTACGGCGAGCGCGATCGCAACCTTACCTCCAGCATGGGCCCGGTCATGGTCGAACTCCTCGCCCGCCAAAAGACCTTCGCCTTCCGCGTCTACGAGGGCGCTGCCCACGCGTTCCACAACGACACCGGCGCCGCCTACAACGCCGACGCCGCCTGCGCCGCCTGGGCCGAAACCATTTCCTTCTTCAACAAGTGGCTCCGCGCCCCGCGCCCCTAACCCGAACGGCATAAGGCGATATACTCGCCCTATGCCGCCCGACGCTCGAAAACTCGCCGACCTGAGCGGAATTGGGAAAGCAATGCTCGGAGATTTCGCATTGCTCCAAATCCGCTCAGTCGACGACCTCGCCTCCGCCGACCCCGACCGCCTCTTCACCGATCTCTGCAAACTCACCAACTCCCGCCAGGACCCCTGCGTCCTCGACACCTTCCGCTGCGCCGTCGCCCAAGCCCGCAACCCCCGTCTCCCCAAAGAACAGTGCGATTGGTGGTACTGGAGCCGCCAACGCAAAGCTGGAAAAATATGATCGCTGTCCACATTGCCAACGGCGCCGTCACCGTCATCGACGCGCCCAAACCGAAAAGCCAGGTGCTCATCAGATTGACCACCGCCGGCATCTGCAACACAGATCTCGAACTGAAAGCCGGTTACTACGGCTTCCAAGGCATCCCCGGCCACGAGTTCGTCGGCATCGTAGAAAAAGGGCCGAAAGAGTGGCTCGGCAAACGCGTAGTCGGCGAAATCAACCTCGCGTGCCGCAAATGCACGTGGTGCCAGCGCGGCCTCGGTCGCCACTGCCCCAAACGAACCGTCCTCGGAATCGTCAAACACCCCGGAGCCTTCGCCGAGTATCTAACGCTCCCCGCCGAAAACCTCCTCGAAGTGCCGAAGAATCTGCCCGACGAAGAAGCCGTCTTCACCGAACCGGTAGCCGCCGCCTGCGAAATCCTGGAGCAGTTAAAGATCCCCAAGGGCAGGGAAGCCGCCGTTCTCGGGGACGGCAAACTCGGCCTCCTGATCGGCCAGGTCTTACTGGCGAATGGCATCCAAGTCCACCAATTCGGCCGCCATCCCGACAAGCTCAAGATAGTGAACCGTCGTGGCGCCATCGTGGGCAAAAAAGTTCCAACGGCCCGTTTCGAATACGTCGTTGACGCCACCGGCAGCGCCGAAGGCCTGGCCCAAGCGGTCGCGATGTGCCAACCCCGAGGCACAGTAGTCATGAAATCGACCGTAGCCAACAAAGTCCCCATCGACATGGCCGCCGTCATCGTCCCCGAGATAACATTGCTAGGATCCCGCTGCGGCCGATTCGCCCCGGCCCTAAAGCTCCTGAAGGAAAAGAAAATCGACGTGCAAAGCATGATCGCCGCGTCCTACGAACTAAAGGAAGCCGAAAAAGCCTTCGCCCACGCCGCCACCCGCGGCACCCTCAAAGTCCTCCTCCAAAATTAGGGACAGTCAGTGCGCCGGGATAAACCGGCATGTAGTAGGGAATGAAAGAGTCCTACAGGAAAGGAGTAGCGCCCCATCTTGGCCTCGAGTTTTGCGGGTGTCGTCG
>JBIKOG010000227.1:0-12543 GCA_044358225.1 Bryobacteraceae bacterium
AATCAAACAATTCCCGCAACGGATGCTCCGCCATCGCCCTTACCGCCCCGGTCCGCAAATTCGACGTCGGACAAACCTCCAACGCAATCCCCCGATCCCGCAGCACCCCCAACAGCCCCGCATCGGAAACCGCCCGAATTCCATGCCCAATCCGGTCCGCCCCCAACCGCACCATCTCCCACACATTCTCCGCCGTCGATGTCTCCCCCGCGTGCGGCGTGAATTTCAACCCCGCCTCCCGCGCCACGGCCACCGCCCGCGCAAATTCCGAAGACGGCCGCGCCGTCTCATCCCCGCCAATCCCAAACGAAACAACCCCTTCTCCAACATGCCGCCCCGCCCACAATGCCACCCGCTCCGCCGGCTCCCCGCCAAACTGCCGCACCACGTCCACGTTCCACCGCACCGCCAACGGCGCCCTCTGCGCCGCCGCCCGCAACTCCGCCCAAACCTCGTCCAAACTCTGTTGCTTCCACTCCACCACCCCCGCCGAAAAAATAACTTCGGCATACGTCACGCCCTCCCGCGCCAGCCGCTCGAACAACGCCGACGCCGCTAACCCGTAATCCCCCGGCGTCTGCAATCGCCGCACCGCGCCCTTAAAAGCCTCAATAAAACCCGCAAAATCACCAAACTGGTACAACGCCCGCGCCGCCTCCAACGTCAACTCCGGATCCAGCCGGCACAACAGCTCCGGCTCCATCGATCCTTCCAAATGCACATGCAGTTCCGTATCAGCGTGAATCACAGTTGCCATAATAGCTGCATGCTCCCTGCCGAGTTGAGTGCCGAGATCGACGCGATCGTTGGCGGCTACCACGCCGACCCTTTTCGCATCCTGGGGCCCCACGCCACCGGGGCCAATTGGGAGGTCCGCGCCTTCCTCCCCCACGTCACCTCCGCGAAGGTCCAACTCCCCCACCAGACCGTCGAAATGGAGCTCGTCCACGGCGCCGGTCTCTTCATCGCCAAGCTCCCCGGCAGCCCGCAAAAGTACACCCTCCTCATCGACAACAATCTCACCGAAGACCCCTACCGCTTCGGCCCCATCATCACCAATTTCGACCTCCACCTCCACACCGAAGGCACGCTCCACCGCGCCTGGGAAACCTTCGGCGCCCACCCCCAAACCATCGATGGCGTCCACGGCGTCCGCTTCGCCGTCTGGGCCCCATCCGCGCTCACCGTCACCGTCACCGGCGTCTTCAACGATTGGCACGCCACGCGCCACCCCATGCGTCGCCGCGATGGCGGCGTCTGGGAACTCTTCATCCCCGGTATCCGCTCCGGCGACGTCTACAAGTACCGCGTTAAGAGCCAATACAACGACTCCGTCCAGCTCAAGTGTGACCCCTACGCCTTCCGCGCCGAAGTCCCGCCCCTCACCGCCAGCGTCGTCCACCAGTGGGAAAACTACCAATGGCGCGACACCGAATGGATGGAGAAACGCGCCAAAACCAACTGGCTCGAAGCTCCCATGAGCGTCTACGAAGTCCACCTCGAAAGCTGGATGAAGAACGCCGACGGCAAGCCCCTCACCTACCGCCAGTTCGCCCAAACCCTCGTCGAATACGTCAAGCGCCTCAACTACACCCACATCGAACTGATGCCCATCATGGAGCACCCGTACTCCGGCTCCTGGGGCTATCAGGTCACCGGCTTCTTCGCCGCCACCTCCCGCTTCGGCACCCCCGAAGACTTCATGTACTTCGTCGATCAGTGCCATCTCAACCACATCGGCGTCATCCTCGATTGGGTCCCCGGCCACTTCCCCAAGGACGCTCACGGCCTCGCCTGGTTCGACGGCACCGCCCTCTACGAACACGCCGACCCCCGCCAGGGCGAACACCTCGGCTGGGGCACCAATGTCTTCAATTACGGCCGCAACGAAGTCCGCACATTCCTCGTCTCCAACGCCCTCTTCTGGCTCGAACAGTTCCACATCGATGGCCTCCGTGTCGACGCCGTAGCGTCCATGCTCTTCCTCGATTACGGCCGCGAAAACGACCCGGGCGCCTGGGTGCCCAACCAGTACGGCGGCCGCGAAAATCTCGAAGCCGTCGAGTTCCTCAAGCAGTTCAACATCGCCGCCCACAAGGTCCCCGGCGCCATCACCATCGCCGAAGAATCCACCTCCTTCGGCGCCGTGACGAAACCCGTCTACCTCGGTGGTCTCGGCTTCACCATGAAGTGGAACATGGGCTGGATGCACGACATGTTCAACTACTTCAAACTGGAGCCCGTCTTCCGCCGTTTCAACCAAAACAACATCACCTTCTCGCTCCTCTACGCCTTCACCGAAAACTTCCTCCTCCCCATCTCCCACGACGAAGTCGTCCACGGCAAGGCCTCCCTCGTCGGCAAAATGCCCGGCGACGAATGGCAACGCTTCGCCAACGTCCGCGCCTTTCTCGCCTACATGTACGGCCACCCCGGCAAGAAACTCCTCTTCATGGGCCAGGAAATCGGCCAATACGAAGAGTGGAACTGGGAAACACAAATCCGTTGGGAACTTTTGGACTACGATTTCCATCGAAAGCTCCAGACGCTGATTGCTGAACTGAACCGCCTCTACAAATCGGAACCCGCCCTCTACGAAGTCGACAGCAGTTTCCAAGGCTTCCAGTGGATCGATTTCCGCGATGTTGACGCCTCCGTCATCGCCTTCCAGCGCCGCGCCAAGGACCCGGAGGACTTCCTCATCTTCGTCGCCAACTTCACCCCCGTGCCCCGCCACCACTACCGCATCGGTGTGCCCCGCGATGGCAACTACGCCGAACTTCTCAACACCGACGCCGCAGGCTTCGGCGGCTCCAACATGGGCAACTTCGGCTGGCGCAATGCCGACCCCGTCAAATCCCACGGCCACAACTTCAGCCTGTCCTTGACCCTCCCGCCGCTCTCCATGGTCGTCTTCAAACCTGAAAAACCGGAATGAACCAGGCCGCGCTCATCAACCTGGCCCTCCTGGCGCTATTCGGGCTGCAACACAGCATCATGGCCCGCGCCTGGTTCAAACAGCGCGTCAAACTCCCCAAGCCCCGCCGCACCTACGCCCTCGCCACCCTCGCCGTTCTCATCGTCATGTGGCGCCTCTGGCAGCCCATGCCCGATCTCGCCTGGCACTGGCAGGGTGCCGTCGCCATCGGCCTCTACATCGTCTGGACGTTCGGCCTGCAACTCATCCTCTTCGGCGCCATGGCCATCAACGCCCGTGAACTCATGGGCCTCGCCGAACCGGCCCCGGCCGAATTCCGGACGCCGTTTCTCTACACCATCGTGCGCCACCCCATTTATCTCGGCGCCATACTCACCCTCTGGGCCACTCCCCAAATGACGCAAGGCCGGCTGCTCTTCGCCGCCGGCCTTACGCTCTATATCCTCATCGGAATTCAGTTCGAAGAACGCGATCTCGAACGCCAGTTCGGCGACGTCTATCGCGTCTACAAACAGCGCGTCCCGATGCTTATCCCTTCACTTCGAAAATCACTTCCACTTCAACCGCCGCCCCGGTAGGCAGCGACGCGAAGCCCAGCGCCGACCGCGCATGGTAACCATCGGAAGTCTTCCCGAAAATCTCATGCAGCAGGTCGGAGGCGCCGTTGATCACCAGGTGCTGTTCCACGAATTCCGGATCGGAGTTCACGCAACCCAGCACTTTCAACACGCGCAGTCCGTCCAACGTGCCATGCGTGTTCCACACGGAATTCAGGATCTTCGCCACGCATTCCCGCGCGGCCGCGTACCCTTCCTGGGTCGTCAAACCACCGCCCAGCTTGCCTTTCAGCGTGCTGACGTGGCCGGAACTCCAAAGCTGGTTCCCGGTCTGTATGCAGAGGTTCAAATACCCCGGCGTCTGTTTCTCGAAGGTGAGCCCGAGTTGCTGTGCAGTCTCTTGCGGAGTCATAGGATGGAATTCCCAATGTATTCGGCTATGATCTGTTTATGCAACTAGCCCGCCTCGCAATTCTCACCCTCGCCTCCGTTGCCCTCTCCTTCGCCGAAGACGTTACCGGCAAATGGACCGGCGAACTCACCACCCAGAACGGTGCCATGGCGCTCACCATGAACCTAAAGGCCGATGGCGAAACGCTCACCGGAACCGTCGGCACCCAAATGGGCGAAATGCCAATCAAAGAAGGCAAAGTCAAAGGCGACGAACTCACCTGGTTCACCGTTTTCGAACGCGACGGCAACTCCATGAAGATCATGAACAAGGCCAAAGTCACCGGCAAGGAAATGAAGGTCACCATCTCCGTCGAAGGCCGCGACGTCACCATGGAATACACCGCCAAAAAAGCGGATTAGTTTTCCAGCACACCCTCGTACAGCGCCGCCATCGGCACCGAACACTCGAGCGACGAGAACGCGCAGTCGGCGTCCAATCCGATCACCTCGCTGATCCACCACTGCCCGTTCTCCGCCCGCGTGTGAATCTCCACCATCGGCCGGTCCTGCGAAATCAGCGCATACTGCCGAATCGTCGGGCTCAACCGGTACTCGTGCGACTTCGCCCCCCGGTCATCCCAAATGGTGCTGGGCGAAAGAACCTCTGCCACGAAGACCGGATTCGTGACAATATTCGGTCTGCCCTCCATTGTTTCCAAACGCCCGCAAATCACCATCACATCCGGGTACACATACATCTTTTTAGTTCCCGTCTGGAACAGAAGGTCGCTCCCTGCAACCCGGCAGTTTTTTCCGCGCAGTGCACTCCCTAAATCCCGGATCAAGTTTGCCGCCAGAAACGCATGCCCTGGCGACCCGCCCGCCATCGCCAGAACCACGCCGTCATAATACTCGTGCTTCGTCTGGGACCGCTCTTCGTGGTCCAAAAACTCATCAACCGAAAGGAGAGTGATGTTTCGCGCCGCCATCTTCTAATACTATAGAAAAACCCCATGCCCCTCGCCCCCGGCCAACAGCTCGGCCCCTACGAAATCCTCGCCCAACTCGGCGAAGGCGGCATGGGCGAAGTCTACAAGGCAAAGGACACCCGGCTCAATCGCGAAGTCGCCCTAAAGACCAGTAAACTCGAATTTTCCGAACGCTTCGAACGCGAAGCCCGCGCCGTCGCCGCCCTCAACCACCCCCACATCTGCCAGCTCTACGACGTCGGCCCCAACTACCTCGTCATGGAGCTCATCGACGGCCAGCAACTCAAAGGCCCCGTCGAACCCACCCAAGCCATCGAATACTCGAAACAAATCCTCGACGCCCTCGACGCCGCCCACCGCAAAGGCATCACCCACCGCGACCTGAAACCCGCCAATATCTTAGTAACCAAACAAGGCATCAAGTTACTCGATTTCGGCTTAGCCAAACAAGACGCCCCTCTCCAGCAAACCGACGCCACCCTCACCAAAGCCCTAACCAGCGAAGGCCAAATCCTCGGGACCCTCCAATACATGGCCCCCGAGCAACTCCAAGCCAAACCCGCCGACGCCCGCTCCGACATCTTCGCCTTCGGCTGCATCCTCTACGAACTCCTCACCGGCCAAAAGGCATTCCAAGCCAACACCGCTGCCGAAACCATCGCCGCCATCCTCACGGCCCCGCCCCCGCAAGTACCACACCAAACCCTCAACCGCGTTATAACGAAGTGTCTCGCCAAAGACCCCGACGACCGCTTCCAATCCGCCCGCGACCTCAAATACAATCTCACCCTCGAACAACCCGCACCCCAACAAAAATCCAACAAACTCCTCTACGCCATCGCCGCTGCCACACTCATCATCGGCGCCGCCCTCGGCTACGCCCTCCGCCCCCAACCCAGCCCGCCCCAACCCGTTCGCCTAAAACTCACCCCCCCGGATGGTGGCCGCTTCCTCACAAACGACCAACCCGCCCTCTCCCCCGATGGCCGCACCATCGCCTTTGCCGCCACCGTCAAAGACAAATCCGGCCTCTGGATCCGTCCCTTGGACTCATCCGACTCCCGTTACCTTCCCGGCACCCAGCGCGCCACCTATTACCGTTGGTCCCCCGACGGCCGATCCATTGTTTTCTTCAACAGTGCGGACTGTATGCGTGTCGATCTCGAGGGCGGCGTTCCCACCACCCTCCTCTCCGGCGGATGCAATGCCACCGATTGGGCTTCGGACGGACGCATGTTCGAACACGGTGGCAACTCGGTCATCAACCTCCTTCCACAAAATGGCGGCAGCCGGCAACCTCTCACCCGCCTCGACCCCGCCCGCGCCGAACGCCGCCACTACGATGCGAAGAGCCTTCCCAACGGCCGGTTCCTCTTCTACGTCGAATCCGCCAAACCCGAATTCACCGGCATTCACGTCGCCTCGCTCTCCAACCCCGCAGAGCGCATCCCCCTCCTTCCTGCCGCTACCTACGCCGTCCCCCTCGCTTCCCACATCGTTTTCCTGAAAGGCACCACCCTATTTGCCCAGCCCTTCAATCCCGATACCCTCGCCCTCTCCGGCGAACCAAAAACGCTCGTCGCCTCCATCAGTCCAGGTGCCCGTCCTGCCGTCTCCTCTGTCGCCATCGCCTTCAATCCCACGCTCCAGTCCGAAATCTACAAGCTCACCTGGGCCGACCGCACTGGCGCGCCGCTCGGCGCCTTTGGTCAGGCTGAACTGATTCGCCATTTTGAGCTCTCTCCCGATGGCCGCCGTGTTGTAGCCGAAGTCGGCCCGCCCAACCGCACCGACCTTCGCACCCTCAACGTCGATTCCAACACCTGGACCCGCCTCACCTTCACCACCGAGCGCGTCACCTTCCCCGTCTGGTTCCCCGATAGCCAGCGCATCGCCTTGGCCTTCGGCCGCCCGGCCAATCTATTCTGGAAACCCGCCAGCGGCGCCGGGGCCGAGCAACGCCTTACCCAATCCCCCAACCGCCAGTGGCCCATGGACATCTCCAGGGATGGCCGCCATCTTCTCTATTACGAACTCTTCCCCGATACCCAACGCGACATCCTTGTCCTTCCTCTCGGTCCGGACGGGAAACCCGGTTCCCCCAAACCCTATCTCCGCACCCCAGCAAACGAGCTGATTCCGAGATTCTCCCCCGAGCCCTCTCCCCGCTGGGTAGTCTACGTTTCCGACGAATCCGGCCGCAACGAAATCTATCTCCAGTCGTTTCCCGAACCCCGCGGGAAGTGGCAGCTCTCCACCGCCGGTGGTACGTTTCCCCTGTGGAACCCGGATGGCCGCGAGGTCTTCTTCGTAGCCCCTGACAAAAGCCTGACCTCGGTAACCCTCCGGTTCTCCGGGGACTCCGTCCAGCCATCCGCCCCACGAACGCTCTTCCCGCTCCCCATCGACGATGCGAACGGCGCCCCCTACGCCGTCGCCCCCGGCGGCCAGCGTTTCCTCCTCCGCACCCTCATCGATCCGGATTCCAAACCCGTCGAAATCATCCTCAACTGGACCGCACTCCTGAACCCCAAACCCTAACTCCCGAAACACCGCCCAATCCGCCCCGCCACCAACTCCCGCACCCTCTCATCCAACTCCGTCACCGCCAATCGCCCACGCAAAATCTCCACCCGCGCCATCCCATGCTGCCCCAGCGCCCCCACAAAATCCAGATCCTTCTCCCGCCCCGCCACCAGTTTCGAAATCGCCAAATCGTGAACCTCCAAGCACCATCCCCGCACAAACCGCGTGTTGGCATTGGACACCATCACCAGCCTGCCCTCCCAACCCGCCGGCAGCACTGCCGTCTCCGGCCCCACCCCGTGCGCATAGTATCCATAAACGTGTTCAAACGGCGATCCCTCGCCAATCGACCCATCAATCAGGTCCGACCGTTCCCCGTGCGTCCGCGGGTACACATCCGCCTCCCGCGATACCAACAACTCCTCCGGAGCCTCCGGAAACTCGCCCAGAATCGCCTGACTCCCGATCACAACGATGTCGTCATCATCCGCAATCGTCCCCGCCGCCCGAATGATATGTTCCAACTGCGAACGAGTCATAAATCCTCCATCGCTCCTGTGGCCGCAAAACTCCCGCAAAAGGACTAGCCTGCCTCATCGCCCGCATCCGTTCACTATCTTCCACGATTACCGCCAACAACTCATCCATCGGCCGCGCCAGCAGGATCTCCCAAGCATCCAAATACGGCGTCGCCCGCCCAGCCGTACTCCGCCACCGCCGCAAATTATCCCGCGCCACGCCCAATAACTCCGGCGCCGCGCGCAGCTTCCCCGCGATCGCCCGGTGCATCGCCAGACTCCGCGCGTCAATCCGCTCGTGCCCCATCTCTAAATTCTATCTCCGTCCACTAACTAGCCCGCGGCAGCACCTCAATCGCAATCCGCTCCCCCGCCTCATCCTGCGCCACGTCCAACTCATAATCCTGCTGCAACCCCAGCCACAACTCCGCCGAACACCCGAAATACCGCGCCAACCGCAACGCCATCACCGCGCTGATCCCCCGCTTCTCATTCACGATCCCCGAAACCTGGCTAGGCGTCACCCGCAACGCCCACGCCAACGCGTTAATCGAAATTCCCATCGGAGCCAGAAACTCCTCCCGCAAAATCTCCCCAGGATGCACGGGCGCCACGTTCGTTCTTGGTGTCATGAAGGTCACCTCGCTCAATGATAATCCGTCATCCCACGTGCGAAAGCACCGCCTGTGGCTCCCGTCTGGTCCCCTTACAATGGCTCCAGTAGATTCCCAGGTGGCCCACGCAAATCAATTAGGTCCTCTGCCCGACGCAGAATCCGCAGCTGCCGCAGCGCAATTCTCGCAATGGCCCCCAACCTGCGGGACCCGCAGCGGTGAAACAACTGCTAAGTTTCGCGTTCGCTGAAGGAGAGCCTCCACCGTTTCCATATTACCTGTTGCGCAATACCCCCCAATCCGCCCTCACCTCCCCACCCACCAGCTATACTTAAAGAAATGCAGGAGATGAGCCTTTTCTGGCTGCGAGTGGCCGCCGCCCTCTACTCCGCCGGCCTCATATACGTATTGGACTTCCTGCTCCGCCGCAGCTCCGTCCTCTACCGCCCGGCGATGGGCGCCTTCTCCGTTGCCGCCGTCTTCCACTTCGTCGCCATCGTCGAACAGTCCATGGCCAACGGCCACCTCGCCGCCCAGGACTTCCACCAAACCGTCACCCTCCTCGCCCTCGTCCTCGCCATCGTCTTCCTCGTCGTCAACTGGATCTACGATTTCTCCTCCCTCGGCCTCATCGCCTTCCCCATGGTCGCCCTGCTCACCGCCCTCGGCACCACAGCGAGCTCTTTAAACACCCCCTGGCCCAACTCCGGCCTCCGCGACGCCGGCCTCCTCGCCCATGTCCTGCTCAACATTGGCGGCTTCACCTGCACCCTCTTCATGGCCCTGGCATCGATCTTCTACCTCGTCCAGGAAAAACACCTCAAAACCAAGCAACCATCGACTTTCTTCCACCGCCTCCCGCCCCTCCACACCCTCGATCAACTCGCCTCCCGCGCCATGATCGCCGGCTTCGTCTTCACCACCCTCGGCGTCATCGGCGGCTCCGCCTGGGCCTACATGGAGTCCGGCTCCCGCTGGATCGGCGAAGGCAAAGTGCATATCTCCCTCTTCACCTGGGCCTTCTATCTGGCGGTCGTCTACCTCCGTACCAACGCCGGTTGGCGCGGCCGCCGCGCCGCATTTCTCGCCTTCTACGTCCTGCTTTTCAGTACACTAACCTGGATCTCGCACGTCGGCCTGCGCCCCCTCCTCGCCAAATGAAGCTTCACGTCACAGGCCTGAATCACCGGACCGCGCCCGTCGAGGTGCGCGAACGCCTTGCCTTCGACGCGGCCTCTCTCCCCGACGCCCTCAAGCATCTCCGCGACTCCTCCGGCGTCCACGAATCCCTCATCCTCTCCACCTGCAATCGAGTCGAAATCGTCGTCGCCACCGACGAGAAGGAGAACGCCAACGACCGCATCGCCGGCTTCCTCCAAAACACCAAACCCGGCTATCGCCTCGATTTCGATCGCCACCTCTACCACTTCGAAGACCGCGACGCCATCCGCCACCTCTTCCGCGTCGCCAGCTCTCTCGACTCCATGGTCGTCGGTGAACCCCAGATCCTCGGCCAGCTGAAAGACGCCTGGTCCCTCGCCAAGGAACAAGGCGTCCTCGGCCAATTCCTCGACACCGTTCTCACCCGCGCCTTCAACGTAGCCAAACGCGTTCGCACCGAAACCACCATCGGCGAAAGTGCCGTATCCGTCTCCTTCGCCGCCGTCGAACTCGCCCGCGAAATCTTCGGCTCCTTGAACGGCTGCGGCGTGCTCTTGATCGGCGCCGGCAAAATGAGCGAGCTCGCCGCCCGCCACCTCCACCGCTCCGGCGCCAATCGCATCTTCGTCACCAACCGCACCCGCGCCCGCGCCGAAGAAATGGCGTCGCTCTTCAACGGCACCATCATCGATTACGACGCTTTCCAATCGGCGATGCCCGATATCGACATCGTCATCGCCTCCTCCGGCGCGCCCCACTACATCCTCACCGAAGCCCAGATGCGCCAGATCCGCGCCAAGCGCAAAGGCCGGCCCATTTTCTTAATCGATATCGCCGTCCCCCGCAATATCGAACCCTCCGTCAATACCCTCGAAAACGTCTTCCTCTACGACATCGACGATCTCGGCAAAGTCGTCGAACAAAATCGAAAAGGGCGCGAAGCCGAAGCCGCCGCGGCCGAACTGATCATCGGGGAAGAGGTTGAAAAACTCGTCTCCCGCCTCAAGGAGCGCGAAGCGGTGCCCATCATCGTCGCCCTCCAGGACCACCTCGAACACCTCCGCCAGGCCGAGCTCCAACGCATGCGCGGCAAGCTCGGCGCCCTCTCCCCGCAGCAGGAAGAGGCCCTCGAAGCGCTCACGAAATCTCTGATGGCCAAAATCGCCCACGGCCCCATCATGGAGATCCGCCGAAACGCGGGAAGTGACGAAGGCTGGCAGGTCATCGAAGAGGTGCGCCGCATCTTCAAATTGGAGAATCACGACTAGAATGAGCGAACTCGTCATCGGCTCCCGCGGTTCCAAATTGGCCCTCTGGCAGGCCAACCACATCGCCGCCCAGCTGCAGGCCAAAGGCCACACCACCCGCATCGAAATCATCCAAACCACCGGCGATAAAATCACCGACGTGGCCCTGTCGAAGGTAGGCACCAAAGGCCTCTTCACCAAGGAAATCGAAGAGGCGCTCCTCGCCGGCACCATCGATCTCGCCGTCCACTCGGCCAAGGACATGCCCACCGATCTCCCCGACGGCCTCGTTCTCTCCGCCTTCCCCGAACGCCAGGACCCGCGCGACGCCATCATCGGCGACATGCCCGAAAACGCCATCGTCGGAACCAGCTCTCTCCGAAGAGCCGCCCAGCTCAAAACCGCCCGCCCCGATATCGATATCCGCGACCTCCGCGGCAACGTCGATACCCGCCTCCGCAAACAGGCCGAAGGCCAGTACAACGCCATCCTCCTCGCCGCCGCCGGCTTAATCCGCTTGGGCTGGCAGGACCGCATCACCGAATACCTCGATCCTGCCGAATTCGTCCCCGCCGTCGGCCAAGGCGCCCTCGCCATCGAGACCCGCGCCGACGGCGGCATCGGCCACACCATCGTCGCCCAAATGGACGACCCGGAAACCCGCGCCCGCCTCACCGCCGAACGGGCCGCACTAAAAGCCCTCGGAGGCGGCTGCCAGGTCCCCATGGGAGCCCACGCCATCCTCGACCAAGGTACCCTCAAAATCCACGGCATCGTTATCTCCCAGGATGGCCGCTATACCATTCGCGCCAAATCCGAAGGCCCCGCCAACGACGCGGAAAACATCGGCGCCACTCTCGGCCAATTCCTCCTCGACGCCGGCGCCCGTCTATGATCGGCAAGGTCTACCTCATCGGTGCCGGCCCCGGAGACCCGGATCTCATCACAGTCAAGGGCAGGGAACTGCTCGCCCTGGCCACCGTCGTTCTCTACGACAACCTCGCCGCGCCCGAGCTAATTCCCCACAACGCCAAACGCGTCTACGTCGGCAAGAAGAAGTCGGACCACGCCATGCCGCAACAGGAGATCATCGAACTCCTGATCCAATACGCCCAAGCCGGCGAAACGGTCGTCCGCCTCAAGGGTGGCGACCCCTACATCTTCGGCCGCGGCGGCGAGGAAGTGGAAGCGTTAGCCGCCGCCGGCATCGAGTTTGAAGTCGTGCCCGGCGTCACCGCCGCCCTCGGCTTGGCGGCCTACACCGGCGTCCCCCTCACCCACCGCGATCACACCAGCTCCGTCACCTTCGTCACCGGCCACGACCCCGCCAAAATCGATTGGACCCGCGTCGGCCACGCCGAAACCCTGGTCATCTACATGGGCCTAACCACCATCGGCGAAATTTCCCAACGTCTCATCGAAGCCGGCCGCAATCCCGCCACCCCAGCCGTAGTCGTCCAGCGCGCCACCACCCCCCGCCAACACACGATCTTCACGACTCTAGCCGAACTCCCCACCATCGCCGAAGCCCACAACCTGAAGCCCCCCGCGACCATCGTCATAGGCGAGGTAGCGGCGTTAAGAGGCAAGCTAGACTGGT
>JBIKOG010000044.1:0-40168 GCA_044358225.1 Bryobacteraceae bacterium
CCCGGCTGGCGCTCCGTTGACGTTTCGGGTCCCAACGACAACGTGGGAAGCGATCATGGACGCCAACTCGTTCCAGAAGCTAACGGCGGGACGGGCAAAGGGCGAAGAATCCCGCTCAAGCCACCTGCGTTCCGGGCTGGCCGGCGATTGGAGGAACCACTTCACGCCACCGGTGACGGCCAAGTTCAAGGCCCTGTACCCAGGGATGGTCCCCGCACTGGGTTACGAGGCCGACGACGACTGGAAGTAGCGGGGAACCAACGATTCCTCAGTGTCTCAAACCGGGACTCCAACATATCGCCGTACCCATACTCCCAGAAACGGATGCGATCCAAGTGTGTGGATGAGTAGTCCAGTTCCGCTAGCAGCCCTTCCTCTTTCCCGCACCGGTTCAGCAGTTCCCGGTGGACCATCAGCCATGGGTTTTGATCGGGGTCCACAGGGTGGGATGCCAGGTGAGAGAAATACCCGGAGACGATGATGTCCCGCGGGTCCCGGATGACGTGAAAGCCGTGGAAGCCGCGGGCGGTCAGCGTGCGTACATGCTCCATTTCGGCGTTTGTCGCAATCAGGAGGTCATAGTCTCCCTCGGCGGCATACTCCCAGGATGCAGCGATCCGCCCGGCCCATTTCGGCTCATTATGGAAGCCGAGCGGAAGCCGCAAGGGCCAATGGGTGTGGTGGATCTTCATGCCGATGGCGTCGGCAAGTTGAGTCAGAACGCGCAACGTCCAATCGGAGGCGCATTTGTGATGGCTGAAATAGGCGGCGATCGGTTTGGGCATAAGGAGAAGTGGAAGAGTCAGGCCAGCGCGGGGGCGGCGTCGGCCAGCACGCCATCGACGTCTGATTGGCCCGCGCAACGTTCCAATATGGCGATTTGGAGTACGCGCCACTGTTGATCCATGCGGGCGGTATCCCAGTCCTGCTCCAGCCGGGGAAGCAGGCGGCGGACCAAAGCGGATTGCATCACAACCGCCTTGCCGAACTCACGCATCCACGGATACCGGGCGTCGGCTGTCCGCCAGAACCCGAGCTTGCGCGCGCACCAGCGGACACTATCGGGCACGCCGGATTCCATGCGCCGGATGGGGTACTTCAAATAGCCGTTCCGAAGGAGCAGTTCCGGGGCCAGACGGGAGGCGGAGCGGAGTAGATGGGCGTCGGCGAGCGGGACCCGGTTTTCCAGGCCAAACCACATACTGAGACGGTCGGTGTGGCGGAGCAGGTAGTGGAGCGTGTCGGTTTCATAGGCACGCTGGCGGAAGCCGCGCCAGGAACCATCGTGGCTGGCGAAGAAGTTGAATTCGGGTAGCTCGGCCACGGCGGCGGGGTCCACGCCAAAGGTGCCGCCGGAGAAGGCACGGACCCAGGCTTGGCGGTCATAGAAGATCTCATCAAAGCTGCGGGTGGTGGTGGCGTCAAACGCACCCTGGCGGCTGGCCACAATTTGGTCGGCCTCGGCGTGCCGGCCCATTTGGCGTAATTCGGCGATCAGGGCGGGGAACCACCAGCTATAGCCGGAGACGAGTTCATCGCCACCGGTGCCATCCAGAACGACGGTGAACCCGTCGGCGGCGATTTCACGGAGCAGAAGGAACTGGTTGATCGGTCCAATGACATGATTCGGCACTTCCAGCGCCACGGCCATCTCCACCACGTCGCGCGCCGGGATCTCTCCCGCGTGGTTCACAATCCGGTGCGGCAGATGGGTGGTGGCCATCAATTCCTGCGCCAGGCCGATTTCGGCGTCGGCCGCGGTGGCGGTGTTGATGGTGAATGCGGAACAATCCACTCGCCGGCGGTTCAGCAGCGCGACGATCACCGAGGAATCGAGTCCGCCACTCAGGCAGGTGGCGATCCGGCGGCTGGCCCGGACGTGGAGGCCGACGCTTTCCTCTATCCCCTCCAGCAACTCCGAGCAGTCTTCATCCCGGGTTAACTCCGCCGTGAGCTCCGGCAGGTTGAACCAGCGTTCCGTGTGCATCCCCTGCCGGTCCAGCCGGAACCAGTGGCCGCCGGGAAGTTCCTGGACGCCTTCGTACAGCGTGTCCCGTTCGGCAAAGCGGTGGGCCGCGCCGCACATGGACGCCATCGCCGCCCCTTCGCGGAGCCGCCGCGGTACGATGCCGGAAAGGTGGAACGCGCGGATCTCGGAGGCGAAGGTATAGCCCTCGGATCCTTTGGCGAAATACAGCGGTTTGATGCCCAGGGCGTCTCGAACCGCCCATAGGGACTGGTCCCGCTGGTCGTGCAGCAGGAAGGCGAACATGCCACGCAGTTTGGGAAGGCAGTCCACTCCGTAGCGATCCCACATGGCCAGCAGCACTTCGGTGTCGCCCAGCGTGGCGAACTCGTGGCCGAGGTCGCGCAGTTGCTGGCGGAGTTCGACGAAATTGTAGATCTCGCCGTTGAAAACAATCGTCAACGGTCCCCGCTGCATCGGCTGGCTGGCCATTTGGCGGGTGTCCTGAATGGCTAGCCAGTTGTGGCCCAGGACGCAACTGGCAGCTCCCACCGGCGATGACGGAAGCCTTTGCGGGGTTGGGGCGAACGCGGGGAGTGAGCCGCCTTCGACAAAGGGCCAGATTCCGGCGCCATCCGGGCCTCGGTGCGCCTGTGCCCGGAGCAGGGCCGCTACGTCTGTATAGGCGCGGCCCGAGACTGTGGCACTATAAAATCCGGCGATTCCGCACATTACCGGCTACCGGCTCAGCGCCGCGTCCGAATTGACGCGGTGCCGAGCCCACCGTATGCGGTTGGAAACGAGCATCGAATCCTTCCCGGACTGTCGATCAGGCGCTGAAGGAGCTGCCGCAGCCGCAGGTCGATTTCACGTTCGGATTGTTGAACTTAAAGCCAGAGCCTTCCAGCGATTCGACGTAGTCCACTTCGGCGCCTTCCAGATAGATGAGGCTGGCCTGGTCCACAAAAACCTGCAGCGGTCCATACTTCAGCGTCTTGTCCATCATCGTCGGGCTGTTTTCGAAAGCCATCGAGTAGCTGAACCCGGAGCATCCACCGCCGACAACTGAAATGCGCAAACCGGCCGGTTTCGGCTCCTGGGTGTCCAGGATTTCGCTCACCTTGGTCACGGCACGTTCCGTCAATTGAACCATATGTGTTTCTTCTCCTTACGAGGATTGCCCTTCCAGTTTACAGCCGGAAGGGACGACTTCCAAGACCTATTGATGCTTCCAGGGCGGGAATCGATTCAGATGCCGCGCACATCAGAATTTCGAAACCGGAGGAGAGGGGGACGCGTCAGTCCCGATATGAGCGCCATCACTGGTATTCTGAACTTTCCTATCGCGGATGTCGAAGCGCGAACGAAGGGAAAAGTGGAAGTCAATCGCGACGAAGAATCGGCACTGGTCCGCCGTGTACAAGCCGGCGATGAGATGGCGTTTCGCGATCTGGTGGAGCGGTATCAGTCCAAGGTGTTTTCGATCATCTACGGGATCCTTCGCAACCACAACGACGCCGAGGACATTGCGCAGCAGGTCTTCGCCAAAGTCTACTTCTCCATCCGCAACTTCGACTTCCGTAGCTCACTGCTGACCTGGATCTACAAGATCACCGTCAACGAATGCTACGACTATCTGCGGAAGAAGAAAGTGCGCAAGCTGGTTTACGAGAGCGATTTTTCCGAAGATGACGCGACCATGATGGAGCACTCCGGCGTGGCGGTGGATCCGGCGATGGCGATCGATGAAAGCCTGGCGCAGCGCGACCTGGCCGTCAAACTCCTGGAGAAAATCTCTGAGGAAGATCGCAGCCTGCTTTTGTTGAAGGAAGTGGAAGGCCACTCGGTGGAAGAGTTGGCAGGCATGACGGGGATGAATGAGAATACAATAAAGGTCAAACTCTTTCGTGCCCGGCAGAAACTGGTGAAGGCGGCTCAGCGCCTTGGGCGTTTGCCTGGCAAGTTTGCGTTAGGACTTTAGCGCGGCGAGTTGCGAGGGATACTATGCACGAGTCAGTTCGAAGCCAATTGGAAGACATCCTGCAAGGGCGTCTAAAGCCCGGCGCGAAAGCGGCGGTGGCTGAGCATCTGAAGTCTTGTCCCGGGTGTGCGGCGGAACTGGGCCAAATGAGCTTGCAGGCCGATGTGTTGCGTTCGCTGAAAGCGCCGGAAGTGCCTGAGTTGTCCGCCGGGTTTTATGCCCGGGTATTGCAGCGCGTGGAGACGCAGGGCCGGCCGTCGTTCTGGAGCCTGCTGCTCGATCCCGTGTTCGGCCGCCGCTTGGTGTATGCCACCGCATCGATGTTTTTGCTGATGGCCTCCTTCCTTCTGGCTACCTCCGGCAACGAGCCGGAGTTGGCGCAGACTCCGGTGCAGATGATGGCCCAGCCGGAGGCAACTCCCGCTGCCATGCGCGTAGGGGTGGGCGAAGATGTGCAGCAGGACCGGGAACACTTCCTGGCGACGATGGCCTCCTTCTCCGAGTAACCGGCCTCATATGTTGGGACGATCACAACCCGCCTGGAAGAACCCGCAAATTCTGCTCACGCTGAGTTTGGTGTTCTGCTGCGGCGCTTTGGCCGGTGCCGTGATCTACAAACTCGTTTCGCAGCCCGTTTCGGCGAAACAAGTAGCGGCGTCGTGGAAAGATTCCACGAAAGAGCAGACGCTCAATCACTTGAAAAAAGAATTGAAGCTGACTCCGGAGCAGGCGGCGGAAATTGAAACCGCTCTTGATGACTTCTCTCTCTACTACCAGATGCTCCATGCGCAGATGGAAGAGGTTATGGCCACCAGCAAGTCCCGCATCGATCAGGTCCTGAACGAGGAGCAGCGGAAGAAATTCTCCCGCATCATGACCGATCTAAAGGACAAGCAGCCGCGCTAGGGCACGGCCGGGTAGCCGTAATAGGTCCGGAAAAAGTCCAGATTGTGCAGCGCGCGGGTGGCCAGTGCGCTGCGTCGACCTTGTAACGCCGGGATCAATGTGGGCCGGGCGGCGATCGCATCGCGGACGGCGGCGGTGATCTCATCCCGGTCCATTTCCGTCAGCGAACCGCATGTCCGCAGCCCCAGTTCCTGGCACAAACCGGAGATCTTTGGCGAACGGCCCAGATTCACCGGCACTGTTTCCGCCAGCACGCTTTGCACGCAGTAGTGGTAGCGCTGGCCCAGCGTTGCCGTGGCGTGGCGCAGAATCGCAATCGCCTCTCCGGGTGCGAAATAGAGATTGGGAATTAGCGTAGATGGCTGTTGCATGAAGGACTGAATCGTCTCCACCGCCGTCCGGTCGAACCCTGGATGGCGAACTTCATTGCAGAAAAAAGCGATCTGTAGCCCGTCGCGCAGATGCAGCTGGTCCAGTGCGGCGGCGATATCGTTCCAGATCGGCAGGCTCAATCCCTGCCCCTGCCAAAATACGTTGACGATGAGCAACGGCTCCCCCAGCCGGATGCCCAGCGATGTCAGATACTCCGCCGCCCAGGGGCCATAGTCGCAAGGGGATTGGTAAAGCCAGGCCCAATCGGCGCCAACGGCTACGCGCTCCGGCTCCACGCCGGCGTCGAGCAACCCATCGCGTCCGGCGGCGTCCCGTACCGTCCAGGATCGTACCGACCGGAAGTGATCCGTAAAAAGGCGTCGGCCTTCCGGGGTTACCAGTTGATCCGCGCCAATGCCCACTGCGTCGACGGGTAGTCCGTGGTCGCTGAAGTGTTGGATGCGCGGCGCCAGGAACGATAACGGCCAGCCCCAGCCCTCGAAATCGGTGATGAGAGTTGTGCCGGCCAGCAGTCCGGGATGTTCTCCAGCATGATCTAACTCGAATGCCGCGGGTGGAAGCTGGATCCCTTCGGTGTAAAACCGCGCCGGATACGGTTGGCGTTGCCCCTTATAATTTTCGTGCAAAAACACATGCAGGGAAAAATCCGACGGCAGTTGGCTTTCCATCCCGTGCAGCATCAGTTCATCTCCGATGTTGCCGGCACCGGGGCCGTTGAAGATTTGAATCGCTTTGCGCGGAGGCATAAGTACCCATCATAACGGACGTCATTGATGGTGCCTCCGGCAGCCTCGTATTCAGGTGCACGATTCCGCGCTACTTCGCGAACGTCTTGTCGAACTCGGCCGTATTCTGCGCCCGGAGGTTGCCATTGAATGCGGGACCCACCGCGGCACGGGATCCACACGGATCATGATCGAAGTGGCCGCGGCGTGCGGAATCCCGCGTATCTATACGATGGAGATCTCCAGACGCCTGTTCGAGGAGTCCCGCCGCAATCTGGCCATCTTTCCCCAGGTGGAGTGCCTGTGGGGGCTAAGCGTTGACAAGCATGAAGCCGCTGAGTTCATTCAGGCCGATCCTCTATTGCGGGAGCGTGGGCCCGAGCCGGATATCTACATCGACTTCCTACCCGATCCGGTTGCCGGTTATTTGCGCGAACTCGAAGGCGCTCTGGGTGGGGATGAAGGACTGGCGCCGCCGGACCGCCTACTACAGACCCTTGTTCCATCTTTTGTCGATCGGCGGCCTTTGTTTTGCCTGGATTCGGCGGGCGGAGTGGGCCTCCTGGAGTACCAGACGGTTCGCCGGTTAATGGGCCAGAAGCCATTCATCGTTTGGATCGACGATGTCAATCACGTGAAGCATTATCGTAGCCTGCTCGACCTGCAATCGGACCCCGCGGCTTCCCGCCTGAGCCTGAATTGGGACGAAGGCTGGGGCGTTGCACTGATCAACGGATAGCGTCCGTTTCCGCGTATACTGAAAACTCCATCGACAATCTGCCGGGAGTTTGCAATTGAGAGAGCCGTTACTTATCGAGTTCGAGAACTACGTATGCGCGCAGGGGCGAGATATCGACGAAACGGCGTCTCCTGCCTATGTCCTCTTTTCCGCCGAGACATTTACCGAAATGCAACAGGAGTTGCAAGGTATATTGGACCGCGACCGGGAGACATTCACCCCGGAATCTTTGCAAACCGAAGTGGCTGCGGGGATCCGCCACTTTCAGGGATGCTGGTTTCAACGGATTGATTTCCCGGCGCAACGCCTGTCAACGGTGTCGGATCGCAACTGGGTTTTGTTCGACGAAGGCGGCGTGAATACCCTGGGGGGGCGGTTGTCGAGCGAGGACGCCTGCCTGTTGCGGCCTTGGCCGAAGTGGTTGTATGTTCGCCCCCTGCTCCCGGACCTTACGGACAAGTCGATTATGGAAGTGGGCTGCGCCAATGGCTTTTTCCCCTTCCGCTTTGCCGAATTGGGCGCGAAACGCGTCACTGGCGTCGAGTTTCAGCGCCGCCGTCATGAATCCTCCGTTTGGGCCAACCAGTTTCTGGGTTGGAAAAACCTGGAGTTCAAACACGCCGATTTTCTGGTTGACTATACCATCGAGCCCCACGACATCATCTTCGTGTCCGAAGTGGTGAATCATATGTTGTGTCCCTTATGGGGGCTGACCCGGCTTGTCGCGCTGGCTAAGGAAATGCTGATTCTGGATACCGGCGTATTCGAGTCGCCGCAACATAGCATGGAGCTATCCACCGGGTGGATGCCCGACGGAAAAACATTCAGCTTCCTTAGTTTCCAGATTAGTGACGGACTCATCTGCTCGTACCTCAAGTTACTCGGGTTGCGTGCCGACGAGATTGTGAAATTCGTGGAGCCGGGAGCTAGCCATATCCTCTATCGGATCAACACCAAGCAACTGCACGAGCGGCGCGCCAACGGGGAGTTACCGGAGAACCAGCGCAGGTCGCTGACCGTTGATCTTACGTTTCCGAAGTAAAAGACGCTGACAGCAAATAAAAAGCCCCGCCGGAATGACTCCGGCGGGGCTTTTTGCGGTCAGCGGGCTATGGATTAAAAGAACAGCTTCAACCCGAACTGCATGCGCCGCATGGGATTGCGGATGCTTCGGATTTCGCCGTCGCGGCTGCCGTTGGAGGTCAACTGGTTGGCATTGGAGAAGCTGATGCCGGCCGGATCGCCAAACCACGGGGTGTTGGTGGCGTTGAAGGCCTCCCAGCGGAACTGGATCTTCACCCGTTCGGTGATGACGAAGTTCTTGAACATGGAGAAGTCCATGCGCCGTTCGCTGGGGCCGCGCAGGGTGTTGTACCCGTTGCTGCCCAGACGGCAGAGCTCCGGACGGCTGGGGATCTGGCAGGTAACGCGCTGGTAGGCCTGGGTGTTAAACCACAGCTTGCGCGTCGGGTCGCTCAGTTCCGGGTTACCAATCACGTCCGGACGGACCGCGCCGTTCGGCAGCGACAGGTCACCGGCGCCCTGGCCGATGGTGATCGGGAAGCCGGACGAAAGGCTGAGAATGCCGTTCAACTGCCAGCCGCCAACCACCCACTTGGCCGCATTGCGCATGTTCTGGCCGGGCAGTTCGTACACCCAGTTGCCCACCAGGCGGTGCGTCTGGTCGAAGCGGAAGAGACCACGCGAGCCTTTACGGTCGCGCGGATTCTGCAACGAGGCGCCTTCCTGGCCGCCGTTCTCGCCGTCGCCGTGCGCCTTGCTGTAGGTATAGGCGATGCCGAACGTCAGCCCCTTGTTGCTGCGCTTATCCAGCTTCACCTGCAGACCGTGGTAGAACGATTCGCCGTAGGAGTCCAGATAGCGGATGCGGCCCATGGCCTGCACGCCGAGGTTGGGCGTGGCGGCGTCGTAGAATTCGGGGTAGGGCCGGTTGGACTGCAGGAACGTCGTAGCCGGGCGTAACGGATCGTTCCAGTTGATGACGCTGTTGCCGATGTTGGTGCCCTTGCTGCCCGCATAGCCGACGGACAGGGCCATCGTGTACGGCAACTCGCGCTGTATGTCCATACTCCACTTCCACACCGCGCCGTCCTTGTAGGTATCGGGCAGGTAGAGCAGGTCGATGGGACGGACGGTGCTGCTGCCACCGCCGCGGGTGAGGAACGGATCGTCGAACGTCAGAACGTTCGAGCCGGGCACGTAGGTCTGGGTGGTGATGGGGAAGTTGGCCCCGTTGGCACCCGTGACGTTCAACGTCTGGGCGGGCCGCATCGAGGTTTGGTACACCTGGCTGCCGGCCTTGGGCGGCATCAGGTTCAGAATCGTGAAGGTGTTCTGATGCTGGATGTTATCGAACCAGCCGGCGCCCGTGCGGATAACCCATTTTTCGGTGGGCCGGTAGGCGATGCCGACGCGGGGCATGAAGAAGCGGAACCGCTGCTGCTGGGCCACTTTGATGGCGCCAGGCTCGCCGAGCGACTCGGGGAAGATGGTGGGGATGATCGTGCCATCGGGCTTCTTGTAGCCCTGGCCACGGCCAATCTCGGAGCCCAGACCGGGGATGCTGAGCGTGCGTTGCAAACCCTTGCGATCCACCGGCCAGCCATTGTAGTCGTAGCGGAGGCCGAGGTTCACGGTCAGTTTGGAGGACACCTTCCAGTCGTCGTTGATGTAGGCGCCGCCACGTTGCGCTTTCGGGAAGGTAAGGGGAAGGCCCTCGGGGGTCTGCGTCGTCGCGGGACGGCCCAGCAGGAAGGACGCCAGCGGCAACCCCGTCTGCGCGGCACCGAAGCCCAGCAAACCTTCTTCCAGGTTGGCCGCGCCGCGTTCGATGGTCAGTCCGTAGTATTCGGCGCCGAACTTCAAGTTGTGCTTGCCCTTGAAGTACGACAGGTGATCGCCGAACTGGTAGGTGTTCATGCGGTCGTAGCCATTACCGTTGGTGAGTTCCTGCAGCTGGAAGGGAAGTCCGGTGAACTGCGGAATGCCATGTTCACGCGGCGTCAGTTTCCGGTTGCCATCGGAGGGCACGCGGAACTGCCCCACGCCGAGCGCGTCCATGTCGAACGTCGTGTTATCCGTGCGTGGGTTGGAGGTCAAGTCGTTGGAGATCTGGAAGCCAAAGCGGAATTCGTTGATCATGCTCGGGCTGAAGGTGTGAATCCACTGGGTGGCCAGATTGGTGACCTGCGAACCGGTGAACACCGGCAGGTTCGGGTTGATGTTCGTGCGGATCAGGCTGGAACGGTCCCAGGCCAGGCGGGCAAACACGCGGTCTTTATCGGAGAAGTTGTGGTCGACACGCGCGAAGTAGGTGTTCACGTTGATCGGCTGGGCGACGGACGCGCGGGCCGTGAAATCCGTGGGGTCTTCCTGGATGAACTGCGCTTTGGGCACGTACTTTTCCAACATGTTCAATGCACCCGGATGGATGCGCGAACGGGGGATGACGTTGTTGGGGAACACGTTGCCGGTGTCCGGATCCCAGATCACGGTCGGCGCCACGAATCGCCCGTTGGCGGTGTAGCCGCGCTGCAGGCGGCTGAAGTCGCCGTTACGGAATTCGTCAATGGGGAAATTGGCGGTGCTGACGATGCCTTCGCGCGTGCGGCGCGCTTCGTAATTAAACGCCCAGAAGGTCTTGTTCTTGCCGTTATAGAGCTTCGGAAATAGCACCGGACCGCTGACCACGAAGCCAAACTGATTCTGGCGCAGGGGGTTCTTCTTCAACCGCTCCAGGCCGGCCGCGCGCTCGAAATTCAGGAAGTAGTTTTCGGCGTCGAATTTGTCGTTGCGGAGGAAGTTAAACAGCGTGCCGCGCAACTGGTTCGTGCCGCTCTTCATGGTGATCGTCACCTGCGCGCCGCCGCCGAAGCCGTATTCCGCCGTGTAGGCGTTGGTCTGGATCTTGAACTCTTCAATCGCCTCAATGGAGGGGACGAAGTTCATGATGTGGATGCGTGGGTCCTTCGCGTCGACGCCGTCGAGCGAGGCGACCTGATTCGTCTCACGCTGGCCGTTGGCGCTTACCGAGAAGCCTTGGCCGGGAATTGGGAACCCGCCCGAACCATCGCCGCGGCCGGTACGTTCGCCGTACTGCACGCCGGGAACCAGCACCGCCAGGCTCTGCATATTGCGGCCGTTCAGCGGGAGTTCAATGATGCGGCGATTCTCGATCACGGCGCCCACAGTGGCATTTTCCGTCTGCAGGGTCACCGCATTGGCGACTACTTCAATCGACTCCGTCACACTGCCTACGTCGAGCTTGAAATCCTGGCGCACCTGCGCCGCCGTCTCCAGCCGCAAGCTCTTGACGAGCCCGGCCTTGAATCCTGGCTTTTCACATCGGACCATGTAGTCGCCAACAGGGAGCAACGGAAATGTATAGTTTCCAGTCTCATTGGTGGTGACACTCAACGAAACATTGGTTCCCTGGTTCGTTGCTGTGATCGCCGCCCCGGCGACGAAGGACCCTGTGGAGTCCATCACGAGTCCCTGAATCGACTGGGTTGTCGACTGGCCATACCCAACAACACTCATGGCCGCCAGCATCATCACGGAACGGAATGTGCTCAATTGCCTCATCTAGCTTCCCTCTGTGATCGAATGAATCGATCGTGTCAAATACAGCGATTTGATGTACCGGCACAAGGCGACGCAGTGCCGGTAAAGATGTTAACGGGTTGTACGCCTTCCGATAGCAGGGTGCGTGGCTAACGGAATGTTAAATTCTAGTCACGCGCGGGAGGGGTTGTCAACACAAGTTCATAAACGCAAAGAGGCCGCCCCGAAGGGCGGCCTCTTTGATCGCATTGTCTGCAGCGACTACCAGAGCAGCTTCAAGCCGAATTGGATCTGCCGCATGGGCGAAACCAGACCGGTAATTGCGCCCACGCCGCGGGCCTGGTTGGCCTGGCTGGGGTAATCAATGCCGCCGGAGGCGCTACGCGTCGGCAGGAAGCTGCCGCCGGTGTTCAGGCCACCGTTCGGACGGGCGAACTGCGGCGTGTTGAACAGGTTGTACATTTCGCTGCGGAACTGCAGTTTCACACGTTCGTGAATCTGGAAGTTCTTGAACAGTGAGAAGTCGACGATCTTGGCGCCGGGGCCTTCCAGAATGCCCATGCCCGAGTTGCCATAGCGGCAGAGTTCGGGAGTGGCAGTGCTCTGGCAGCTGACCAGACGGAAGTCGTTCGGGTTGAACCACTGGTTCACCGTCGGGTTGGAAAGGCTGCCGAGACCGATGCGGTCCGGGCGAATCGTGACATTGGCGGTGTTGGTGATGGCGCCCTGGGTAACCGTCAGCGGGAACCCGGTACGCATCGTGATAACGCCGTTCGTCTGCCATCCACCGAGGACATGCTTGGCAAACAGGTTGCTGCTCTTGCCAAAGAAGGGCAGTTCGTAGACGAAGTTGGACACCACGTTGTGGGTAACGTCGAAGCCGACGCGGCCTTTATCCGCCGCGCGGTTGCGGGGGTTCTGGTAGGCGTTCGGGTTGTAGCCGTCGCCTTCGTTACGGCCGTAGCCCTCCATCAGGGTCTTGGACCAGGTGTGGGCAATCGAGAACGACAGACCGTTCTTCATCCGCTTCTGCAAGGTCGTCTGCAGGCCATGGTAGGAGGCGTTGGCGCCCGAATCCAGGAAGCGCAGGCGGGTTAGCGGACGCAGGACGCCGCTGTCGTTGATGAACTGATAAGGACGGCGGCTCTGCAAGCTGCTGGTGGGGGTGTTGAAGCCAGGGTCCGGAGAGTTGGCTTCCACCGTGTTGTCCAGGTGGGCCGTGCCGGAGCCGACGTAGCCAACGTTCAACGCCATGTCAAACGGCAGGCGGCGCTGAATGTCGAAACTCCACTGATTCACCATCGGCTGGAAGTTGTCCGTGTTCAGCACATTGGCGCTGACGGGGGAGCTGCGGTTGATCACACCAAACGGATTGGCGAACGTCAACGGGTTGGTGGGGTTCACCAGCCGGTTGTTGGTGGCGTCGTTGTTGAAGTTCGCGCTGCCCGAGAGCGGCGGATTCAGGTTCAGAATCGTGTAGTTGTTCAACTGGTGAACGTTGTAGTAAATCCCGTAGCCGGCGCGGATCACCCACGCGTCGCTGGCGCGGTACGCCAGGCCGATGCGCGGCATGAACATGTCCTTCTGCGGGGTGTAGAAGTTGTACTGCGTGCGGATGTCGCCGGGGACATAGGTGTAGGTGCCGTTCTTCAGCTCAGCGCTGCGCCACAGGCCGCGGACGTCCTTGGCCATGGAGTTGTACTCCCAGCGAACGCCAATGTTCACGGTCAACTTCTTGCTCACCTTCCAGTCGTCGTTCACATAGAAACCCGTGCGGTGCTGCAGCACGTCGGTCAACGGGAGGCCTTCCGGCGTATTGGTGGCACTCGGCAGGCCCAGCATGAACTGCGCGAAACTGTGGCCGGTGATGTTGCCGGTAAATTGAAAATCGCCGCGCGGAGTGTTTGCCGCGCCGCGGAACAACGTGATGCGGCGATACTCGCCGCCAACCTTCACATTGTGACGGCCGAAGCTCAGGTTCAAGCTGGAGCTGATCTGGTGCAGTTTGTTGTCGTCGAAGCCGTTGCCGCCGTCGCGCTCGGACAGGCCCTGCAGGCCGTTGGCGAGACCGATCGAGGGCAAGCCCGCTTCGCGCTTCGTCAGCGGGCGGTTACCATCGTTCACAACACGGAAGCCGTCCATGCCGATCGACGCCAGGTTGAAGTCGGTATTGGCGCGCGGGTTGAAGCTGTCGTCCTTCGAACGGGTGTAGCCGTAGCGGGTTTCGAGCACGGCAGCCGGCGAGAAGACGTGAATCCACTGCGTGGCCACGTTATCGTTGCGGCCCAGAACCAGATAGGAGAACTGCGGCGAAGTGCCGGCATAGGTCAACCAGTCCACGCTGTTGGTGGCATAGCGGCCCATCACCTTGTCCTTCGTCGAGAAGTTATGGTCACCCTTCACGAAGTACTGGTTGTCGGTGATCCGGTTGGGGCCCGTGCCCGTGTAGTTGAAACCAACCTGCGGGTTGGCCACAGCCACCTGCGGCTTTTCCCAGAAGGGCAGCAGCGCACGGGCCGTGCTGGAGATGCGCGACGCGGGCAGGATGTTGCCGGCGAACGGCGTGCCGTTCAACGGGTCCACCAGCTGCACCGGCGTCGGAATGCGCAGCAACTGGCTGAAGTCGCCAGTCCGGAATTCATCGGTCGGCAACAACGCCGACGAAGCGGCGCCCGGCAGGCTGCGGCGGCGGCCTTCATAGTTGAACATGAAGAACGTCTTGTCCTTGCCGTTGTAGAGCTTCGGCAACACCACCGGGCCGTTCACCACGAACCCGAACTGGTTCTGGCGAATGCCCTGTTTGCGAAGGCGCGTGCTGGAGGTGTTGAAGTAGTTCTGGAAATAATCTTCCGCGTCGAGCTTGTCGTTGCGCAGGAATTCAAACACCGAACCGTGCAGGTCGTTGGTGCCCGAGCGCATCACCATGATCAGCTGTGCGCCGGAGTTAAAGCCGTACTCGGCCGAATAGGTGCCCGTGAACACTTTTACTTCTTCAATCGCTTCCGGGGAAGGAGAGAAGGGAACCGTGTTGACGCGCGCTTCGGTCGCCACCACGCCGTCGAGCGTTGCATGCTGGCTCACTTCGCGCTGCCCGTTGGCAACGATCGCGATGGCCTGCCCGGGAATCGGGATACCGCCGCCGCCGCCGCTCTGTCCGTCCAATCCGCCGCGGCTGCCGAACATGACGCCCGCCTGCAAAACCGCCAGGTTGCCCACGTTCCGGCCGTTCACCGGCAGTTCCACAATCCGCTTCTGCTCAATCACGTCGCCGATCGACGATTCGTCGGTCTTCAATGCCGTCGCCGAGCCGGTCACTTCCACGCGCTCGGAAACCTGGCCGACTTGCAGCGTAATGTCGGCGCGGAGCTTTTCGTTAATCTGCAGAACAAGGCCGGCGCGATTGGCCGTCTTGAACCCGGGGGCTTCCACGGTCACTGAATATTCGCCGATGTCCAACAGCGGGAAGCTGTAGTCACCGGACGAGGTCGATACGTCTTCGCGCTTCACCTGCGTGCGAATGTTGGTTGCGGTTACTTTAGCGCCTGCGACAGCTGCGCCAGATGGATCCGTGACGGTTCCCAAAATAGTCGTCGACGTGGTTTGGGAGAAACCAGTCGCGACAAAGGCGAGGGCAACGGCTGCCCCCAGATAGAACTTCTGCATTAATGCCTCCAAAGCAAGATCTGTACTCAACCTCGACGCACCTTACGCCTGAGCCTTATCGGCCATCAGCGCCCAATGCGAAGAAGGATTAACAATTCTTACTATTCTATCTGAGATATCAGCGAGATGGTGGCCAGCGCCGCCATCCCCGCCGTCTCAGCCCGCAGCACGTTCGGCCCTACGTTCCACGGCGTCCATCCCGATTCCACCAACATTTCCCGTTCCCGTTCCGCCCAGCCCCCCTCCGGCCCCAGCAATACCGCCACCGATTCCCCCATCCCCATCGCCAACCGCGTCAACGGCGGCCCCTGCCGCATCTCGTCCAACAACACCTTATGCGTCGCCGCCGTCCCCGCCGCCGCCTGCAACTTCACCGGATCCTCAATCACCGGCAACGTCATCCGCCGGCACTGCTGGCTCGCCTCTAACAGAATCCGCTCCCACCGTTCCTTCCGCTTCGGCGCCGCCTGCTCCAGCCCCCGCTCGCTCCGTTCGGCGATCACCGGCACAATCCGCGCCACGTTCAATTCCGTTGCTTTCTCCAACAGCCACTCGAAATGGTCGAACTTGAACAGACTCGCCAACAGCGTCACGTCCGGCACCGGCGCCTGATGAGGCAACCGTTCGGTCACCTTAAAAACCACCGAACTCTTCCGCGCCGTCGTCACCGTCGCCAGATAAAGGTGCTGATTATCGGAGATCTCAAACACCTGCCCCTCTTCCACCCGGAGCACCCGAACCAGATGCTGCGCCGCGTCGCCGGTCAGTTCGGCCTCCTCGCGCCGCACTTGGGGAACATAGAATAATCGCCGTGCCATGTAGAATGTGAGTTTACGATGATTGCCCATCTGCGTGGCGCCGTGCTGGAGAAACACCCGAACCTGGTCATCGTGGAAGCGAGCGGCGTGGGCTATGAAGTCCACATCCCCGTGTCCACCTTTACCCGCCTCCCCGACGTGGGAGCCGAAGCGAAACTGCGCATCCATATGCACGTGCGCGAAGACGCCATGCTCCTCTATGGCTTCCACACGCCGGAAGAAAAGCTGCTCTTTGAAAAACTGATCACCGTCAGCGGCATCGGCCCCAAGGTCGCGCTCACGGCGCTCTCCGGCATCGCCCCGGCCGACCTCGTCCAGGCGATCCGCTCCGGCGATCTCGTCCAGCTCACCCGCATCCCCGGCGTCGGCAAGAAGACCGCCGAACGCATGGTCGTCGAACTCCGCGATAAGCTCGACATCGCCATCGCCGGCTCGGCCACCCCCGTCTCCTTCAACACCGCCGGCATCCTCTCCGACCTCGATCTCGACCTGATCAGCGCCCTCGTCAACCTCGGCTCCCAGCGCCCCGCCGCCGAAGCCGCCGTCCGCAAAGCCCACGTCGCCATCCCCGATGGCGACTTCGAAAAACTCTTCCGTAAATCCATGGAGCTCGTCCGCTGATGCGCGACCGGGAACTCATCTCCGGCGCCGCCATGGACAGCGACCGCCAATACGAAACCGCCCTCCGCCCCAGCCGCCTCGCCGATTTCACCGGCCAGGCCCGCCTGAAAGAGAACCTCTCCATCGCGATTCAGGCCGCTAAACAGCGCGGCGAAGCGCTCGATCACGTTCTCCTCTACGGACCCCCCGGCCTCGGCAAAACCACGCTTGCCAATCTCATCGCCGGCGAACTCGAAGTCGCCTTTGATCAGACCGCCGCGCCCATCATCCAGAAAAAGCTCGATCTCACCGGCGTCCTCACCAACCTCCGCGATAAACAGGTCTTCTTCATTGACGAAATCCACCGCCTCCTGCCGGATGTCGAAGAGATTCTCTACTCCGCCCTCGAGGACTTCCGCGTCGACATCATGATCGGCACCGGCGCCGGCGCCCGCACCCATTCCATGGACATCAACCGCTTCACCGCGGTCGGCGCCACCACGCGCCAGGGCCTCATCAGCGCCCCCCTCCGCGGCCGCTTCGGCCTCGTCCTCCGCCTCAATCCCTACGACATCGCCGACCTCACCTCCATCGTTCTCCGCTCTGCCGGCCTCCTCCAAATTAAAGTGGACGAACCCGGCGCCGCCGAAATCGCCCGCCGCGCCCGCGGTACACCCCGCATTGCCAACCGTCTCCTCCGCCGCGTCCGCGACTACGCCCAGGTCCGCGCCGACGGACACATCACCCACCCCATCGCCATGACCGCCCTCGACATGCTCGAAGTCGACCGCTTCGGCCTCGACGAGATCGATCAGAAGATCATGATGACGATCCTCGAAAAGTACTCCGGCGGCCCCGTCGGCATCAAAACCATCGCCGCCTCCATCGACGAGGAAGAAGCCACCATCGAAGACGTCTACGAGCCCTATCTCATGCAGCTCGGCTTCCTCGACCGCACACCCCGCGGCCGCGTCGCCACTCGCCGGGCGTTCGAATATTTCAAAATTCCTCCACCGCCCACGCCGCAGCCAGGCCTCTTTTGACGACGATCTATCTCGGTCTTGGCTCCAACCTCGGCGACCGCGAAGCGCTGCTCAACGAAGCTATCGTCCGCCTCGCGCACGAAGGCATCGAGACCATCCGCCGCAGTTCCATCATCGAAACCTCACCCGCCTACGTCCTCGATCAGCCGCACTTTCTCAACATGGTGATCGAGGCCCAAACGCCCCACTTCGCCATCGAACTGCTCCGCCGCACCCAGCGCGTCGAACGCGCCATGGGCCGCGTCAAGACCATCAACAAAGGCCCCCGCAATATCGACATCGATATTCTCTACTTCGGCAACCTCCGCCTCCAAACGCCGCACCTCACCATTCCTCACCCCCACATCCACGAGCGGGAGTTCGTTCTTACGCCGCTCAACGAACTGTTGGGCTAAAGTTAAGGAAGTGCAACGCAGCCTACTCGCCCTTCCTTTCTTCGTGTGCGCACTGTCCGCGCAGCCCGTCGACTTCGTCAAACAAGTCGAGCCCATCCTCGCCGCTAAATGCTACGGCTGCCACGGCCCCAGCAAGCAAACCTCCGGTGTGCGCCTCGATGACGGCCCCTCCGCCCTCGCCGGCGGCTACGGCGGCAAAGTCATCCTCCCCGGCAAATCCGCCGAAAGTCCGCTCATCCATCGCGTCAGCGGTGCCAAAGGCCTGACGGCCATGCCCATGGGCTCCAAAGGCCTGCCCGCCGAACAGGTCGCCATCCTCAAAGCCTGGATCGACCAGGGTGCCCAATACCCCACCCGCGCCGCCGCCAAAGCGGCCAACAGCTCGTCCCACTGGGCCTTCCAGCCCATCCGCAAACCCGCCGGCGCCATCGATACGTTCATTCGCGCCACCCTTGCCAAACAGTCCCTAACCCCGTCGAAGGAAGCCGACAAACCCACCCTCCTCCGCCGCCTCTCGCTCGACCTCATCGGCCTCCCGCCCTCCCCCGCCGAAATGCAGGCGTTCCTGGCCGACGCCTCCCCCAACGCCTACGAGAAACAAATCGACCGCCTCCTCGCCTCGCCCCAGTTCGGTGAAAAATGGGCCCGCCATTGGCTCGATCAGGCCCGCTACGCCGACTCCGACGGCTACGAAAAAGACTGGGTCCGTCCCTGGTCCTGGCGCTGGCGCAACTGGGTCATCGACGCCATCAATCGCGACATGCCCTTCGATCAGTTCACCCGCGAACAACTCGCCGGCGACCTGCTCCCCAACGCCACCGTCGAACAGAAAGTCGCCACCGGTTTCAGCCGCCACACCCTCACCAATCGCGAAGGCGGCATCGACAACAACCAGTTCCGCTTTGAAAATGTAGCCGATCGCTCCACCACCGTCGGCTCCGTCTGGCTCGGCCTCACCACCGGCTGCGCCCAGTGTCACGACCACAAATACGATCCCTTCCGCCAGAAGGATTTCTACCAGATGTACGCCTTCTTCGATAACGCCGAAGAAGAGGACATCGACGCCCCGCTCCCCGGCGAAACCGGCCTCTGGCTCCGCAAAGCCGCCGAATTCGAAAAGAAGCGCGAAGCCCTGATCGCCGAATACAAGGTGCGCGAAAAGCAGCCGGCCTGGGAAGTCGACATGCTCGACGCGTTCAAGAACCCCGGCCGCCGTACCGATTGGGACCTCGCCTGGGATTGCTTGCTGAAGCTCACCGAAGGCGGCGATGGCGGCAAGATCATCAAGATCCCCGCTGCCCAGCGCACCACCCGCGAAAAGCGAATCCTCGAAACCCACTTCATCCGCAACTACCACTTCGCCATCGGCCAAAAAGCGTACAAGGAAGTTAAGTTCGACGAGCTGGACAAAAAGCTGAAGGACCTCGAAGCCGCCTATCCGCAGCTCACCCAGGCCTACACGCTCCTCGAAACGCCCAACCCCCAGCAGACCCACCTGCGCATCCGCGGCGACTTCAAACAGCTCGGCATCGCCGTTGAGCCCGACGCTCCCTCCTTCCTCCCGCCGCTCAAAAAACAGGGCGCCCGCGCCACCCGGATTGATCTCGCCAACTGGCTCACCGCTCCCGAAAATCCGCTTACCGCCCGCGTCACCGTCAACAAAATCTGGCAGGAACTCTTCGGGCAGGGAATCGTCAAAACCGCCGAAGACTTCGGCATCATGGGCTCCCGTCCCAGCCACCCCGAACTGCTCGATTACCTGGCTTCCAAGTTCCGCGACGAAGGCTGGAGCCGCAAACAGATCATCCGCGAAATCGTCCAATCGGCCACCTACAAGCAGTCCTCGGACGCCCGGAAGGAACTCGCCGAGAAGGACCCCGAAAACAAGTACCTCGCCCGCCAGTCGCGCGTTCGCCTCAACGCGGAAACCATTCGCGACGCCGCCCTGTACTCCGCCGGTCTCCTCGATCTCTCCAAGCTCGGCGGCCCGTCCATCAAGCCGCCCCAGCCCGATGGCGTCTCCTCGCTCGGCTACGGTCGCGGCACGAAATGGGAAGTCAGCCCCGGTACCGAACAGTACCGCCGCGGCCTCTACATCCACTTCCAGCGCACCACGCCCTACCCGCTGCTGATGAACTTCGACGCGCCCCGCTCCACGACCGCCGCCTGCCGCCGCGGCCACTCAAACACGTCTCTACAGGCGCTCAATCTCCTCAACGATCCTGTCTTCCTCGAAGCCGCTGAAACCCTCGCCCTCCGCCTCCTCCGCGAAGGTCCGACGGTGAACAAGGACCGCATCCAATACGCAGCCCAACTCGTGCTCGCTCGCGACGCGCGCCCCGCCGAAATCGAACGCCTGTCGAAATACCTCGATCAGCAGCGCACCCTCTTCGCCACCGAAAAGACGCTCCCCGTCCACCCCGTGCCCGGCATCGATGCCGCCGAACACGCCGCCTGGACCGGCCTGGCCAGCGTCCTCCTTAACCTCGACGAATTCGTCAACCGCGAGTAACCACCATGGACTTTTTCGCTATTCAAAAACGCCGCGAGTTCTTCCAGAAACTCACCGGCGGACTCGGCACCATTGCCCTCGGCGACATGTTCGCCCGCACCGGCTATGGCGCCCCCGTCTCCGCCAATCCGCTCGCCCCGCGCAAGCCCCACTTCGCCCCCAAGGCCAAACGCGTCATCTTCCTCTTCCAGGAAGGCGCCCCTAGCCAAATGGATCTTTACGATCCCAAGCCCCTGCTGAACGAGTGGCACGGCAAGTCGCTCCCGCCCTCGCTCACCAAGGACATGAAGCTGGCTTTCATTAAGCCCACCGCCGCCGTCCTCGGCAGCCCCCGTACGTTCAAAAAGTACGGTCAGGCCGGCATGGACTTAAGCGATCTGCTCCCCCACACCGCCTCCATCGCCGATGACATCTGCCTGGTCCGCTCCATGCAGAGCGATCAGTTTAACCACCACCCCGGCCAGCTCCAGCTCTTCACCGGCCACAACCAGGTCGGCCGCCCCAGCATGGGCAGCTGGGCCCTCTACGGCCTCGGCAGCGAATCGGAGAACCTCCCGGGCTTCGTCGTCCTCTCCAGCGGCGTCGGCACCTCCGCCGGCACCGATAACTTCTCCTCCGGCTTCCTCCCCTCCACCTACGCCGGCACCCAGTTCCGCAACACCGGCGACCCAATCCTCTACCTCACCAATCCCGCCGGCATCAGCGACAAAACCCAGCGCGCCCGTCTCGACGCCATTCGCGACATGAATGGTTTCCACCAGGCCCAAACCGGCGACGAAGAGATCAACGCCCGCATTCACTCCTACGAACTGGCCTACAAGATGCAGGCGAGTTCTCCGGAGCTCCTGGACTTCTCCAAGGAATCCCAGGCCACCCTCGACATGTACGGCATCGGCAAGGAACCCAACGCCTACGCCACCAACTGCCTCCTCGCCCGCCGCATGGTCGAACGGGGCGTCCGCTTCGTCATGCTGATGCACGCCAGCTGGGATCACCACTCCGGCATCAATCAAAACCTGCCCAAGCAAACCAAGACCACCGATCAGCCCTCCGCCGCCCTCATCAAAGATCTCAAGCAGCGCGGCCTCCTCGAAGACACCCTCGTCGTCTGGGCCGGCGAGTTCGGCCGCACCCCCATGTCCGAAATGCGCCGCCCCGAAGACGCCGCCGGCGCCGGCCGCGATCACAACCCCAACGGCTACTCCATCTGGCTCTCCGGCGGTGGCATCAAAACCGGCCAGGTCATCGGAAAAACCGACGATTTCAGCCTCAATATCCTCGAAGACAAGGTGCATATCAACGACCTCCAGGCCACGATTCTCCACCTCCTCGGCTTCGACCATTTGCGCCTCACCTACCGCTTCATGGGCCGCGAATTCCGCCTCACCGACGTCCACGGCGAACTCGTCAAAAAGTTGCTGGCCTGAAATTTGTTACGTAGGGATGAAAAAATAATTTGCCTTCCGGCGGACCTTCTGAGAAAATACTCCGAGCAAGAAGCCATCCGCATATTCCCCATTCGGCCGAAGGGTTTTACCTCTGACGGTGCTCATGGCGCGGCTTGGTGTTTAGCATTAGGAGATCGGTAGTGAGAGAAAAAGGTGTCGTGAAATGGTTCAACGCTGCAAAGGGCTACGGCTTCATTCAGCGGGCCAGCGGTGAGGACGTCTTCGTCCATTTTTCCGCCATTCAAATGAATGGTTACAAGACCCTCGATGAGGGCACGGAGGTGGAGTTCGAGGTCAAGACTGGCCCGAAGGGCTTACAAGCCGAAAACGTCGGCCGTCCCTAACACCCTCTCGCAAGACGAGATTTAAGAAAGCCGCCCGCCTCCGCGAACCGAGGCCGGGCGGCTTTCGCCTTTTTCGCTATCATTTCCTGGTGCTCTCTCGCCGTCAATTCCTGGCCGCCGCCGCGCTCCAGTCCGCTCCCCGCCCCAACATCGTCTTCATCTGCTCCGACGATCATCACTACCAGTGCCTCGGCGCCGCCGGCAATCCAAACATTGCCACGCCCAATCTCGATAAGCTCGCCGCCCGCGGCGTGCACTTCACCCACGGCATCGTTAGCACGCCCCAATGCGGTCCCAGCCGCGGCGTTCTCCTCTCCGGCCTCGAGTCCTACCAGAACGGCCTCCGTTCCAACGGCGCCCTCGCCTTCAAACCCGGCCTCGGCCCCACCGTCGTCGAACAACTCCGCCGCTCCGGCTACGCCACCCACCTCGTCGGCAAATGGCACATCACCAACACGCCCCAGGCCTGCGGCTTCGCCTCCGCACCCCTCTGGCTCCGCGGTGGCGGCAGCAAGTACGTGGACCCCCTTCTCCGCCATGGCATCGACGCCAAGGACGAACCCACTCCCGGCCACATCACCGAACTGCTCTCCACAGCCGCTGTGGACGTCATCCGCGCCGCCCGCGGCCCCTACCTGCTCTGGCTCGCCTACAACGCGCCCCACACGCCCTGGACGGCCCTGGACGCCTATCGCCCGAAGAACCCCCTGCCGCCCGCCGCCCACCCCAAAGACGCCAAGCCCTTCGACTGGTCCACCTACTACGCCGTCATCTCCCACATGGATGCCCAAATCGGCCGCGTCATCAACGCCATCGAAATCTCCGGCCAGTGGGACAACACCCTCGTCGTCTTTCTCGGCGACAACGGCTACCTCTGCGGCACGAAAGGGCTCACGGGTAAAGTGCGTCCGTGGGAAGAGTCCATCCGAGTGCCGTACATCGTCTCCGGCGGCCTCGTAAAGGCCCATGGCAAGGACGCCGTCCCCGTCGCCAGCGTCGACCTCCCCGCCACTTTTCTCGATTACGCCACCGTCAAACCCGCCGCGCCCCTCGCCGGCGCCAGCCTGAAACCCATCCTCTCCGGTGGCCGCCCCCAACAGGAACACGCCTACGCCTCCTGGACCGACGGCCGCGTCGGCGCCCTCTCAACCAACGAGTCCGTCGAGCCCTACCGCCTCGTCCGCACCCGCTTCTACAAGTACATCGTCTGGGAGTCCGGCCGTCAGGCGCTCTACGAATTCGACAAGGATCCCGGCGAAGTGAACAACCTCCTCGAAAAGCCCTCCGCCCTCCACAAACAGGTTGCCGCCGAAATGCGCGGCGCCCTCCTGGAACGTGCCCACGCAACCGCCGATCCCTTCGTGTTCCAATAGGCCCATGCGGTATTTACACTTTTTACTATTTGCACTCCCAGCACTCGCCCAGCCCGTCGTCCTCATCAACGGTTACCAGGTTCCGCCCTGCGAAGCAGTCACTGCCGAAAGCACCTTCGGTCAGCTGCCCCAGAAGCTCCGCGATCTCGGCCGCGAAGTCATTTTCTTCAACAACTGTTCTGTCGCCGCACCCGCCGGCGCCACTCGCCCCTCGATTGAAAACATCGCCAGCGCCCTCGCCACGCGCATCGCCGCCGTCAACGCCCCGCAGGTCGATGTCGTTGTCCACTCCATGGGCGGCCTCATCCTCCGCTCCTACCTCGCCGGCAAGCTCCCCGCGCCCGGCGCCTTTCTCCCCCCCGCCAACCACAAGATCCGCAAAGCGGTCTTCCTCGCCACCCCCCACTTCGGCCCCGGCCTCGCCCCCACGCTCCTCGCCTTCGGCGGCTCCGATCCGCAGGTCCGCCAGATCCTCCCCGGCAGCCGCTTCATCTACGACCTGGCCACCTGGAACCAAGGTGGTGATGATCTCCGTGGTGTCGACGCCATCTCCGTTGCCGGCTCCGTCACCGGCGGGTCAGACGGCCTTGTACCCGTCCCCTCCGCCTCCCTCTCCTTCGCCGGCGACCCCGCCCGCACTCGCACCGTCCCCTACTGCCACACCGACTCCGGCCTGCTCGCCTTGGCCGCCGCCAGCTGCGCCCGCCCGCCCTACATCGCCAACGTCAATAACGACGACCACCTCTCCTGGCGCATCATCCGAAGCTTCTTCTCCGGCACCGAAGAGTGGCGCACCCTCGGCAGCTCCCTCGAAGCCGACGCCACCGGTTCCACCCGCGGCGGTCTCCTCGTCCTCGCCCGCGATAAAGACAACGCCATTCTTACCAACGTCAACAGCGTCACCGCCGGCTCCACGCAACTCGCCAAAGTCCTGGAATTCCACTACGCCGAATCCATCGCCACCGGTCCGCAGAACTTGACGGTTGCCCTCGCCACCGGCAACGTCACCGCCAATCAATCGGTCACCGGCGGCCTCTATTCGGTCAACGTCGTCAAGCCCGGCCCCGTCGCCGCCGCCGTCCTTCCCGCCGCCGGCCGCGTGCCCACGCGCACCCTCGCCCCCGGCATGTTCATCAGCCTCTACGGCGGCTCCATGGCCACCGATAGCGCCGCCGCCCAGTCGCTCCCGCTGCCGACCACACTCGCCAGCACCCAGCTGCTCGCCGGCACCACTCCCATCGGCCTCCAGTTTGCCGGCCCCACACAGATCAACGCCATTCTCCCCGAAGATGCCACCGGCCTCCTCACTCTCAACGTCCGCTCCCCCGGCGGCGCCAGCACCATCAACGTGGTCATCGAACCCGCCGTCCCCGCCATCTTCACCCAGCTTGGCACCGGCTCCGGCCCGGCCTCCGCGCTCAATGCCGTCAGCGGCATGGTCATCACCACGTCCAACAAAGCCCGCGCCGGCGACGCCATTAGCCTCTACCTAACCGGCCTCGGCGCCACCGAAACCCGTGACGGTCTGCAGTGGGCCAAGCTCCAGCCGAAGGTCTTCGTCGGCGGTATGGAAGCCCAAATCCTCTACGCCGGCCGCGCCCCAGGCTTCGCCGGGCTCGACCAGATCAACTTTGTCGTCCCGGCCAACGCGCCCAGCGGCGACACCACGCCCCTCCGCGTCGAATCGAACAGCCGCACGTCCAACGCCGTCACGCTCCCCACGCTCTAGTGATCGTCAAATGTCGTCCCCGGTGTTGTCTCAGTGTACTTAGACAACACCGCTCGCAGCTCTTTCATCCGGAGAGGTTTGGTCAAGAAGTCATCCATATCCGCATTCCGGCACCGTTCCCGGTCGTCTTGAAAAACGCCGGCCGTGAGCGCGACAATCGGCGTCCGCCGTCCCGCACCTTCCCGGCTTCGGATCGCCATCGTCGCCTGAAATCCGTCCATCTCCGGCATTTGGCAGTCCATCAGTATCAGGTCGAAAAACACGCCATCCGTGACGGCTACCGCTTCCCGGCCGTCACCAACACATTCCACGGAGCAGCCTAACTTCTTCAGCAGCGAGTACGCAACTTTTTGGTTGACCGGGTTGTCTTCCACCAGCAGGACCCTTCGTCCCGCAAACTCCGCGCTCGCGGGTTCGACGGGCGGCGCGCTATTCGTCAGTTCCAAGTTCTTTCCGAGAACCTGGCGAAACGCGGACTGCAGCCGGGAGCCCCGTAGCGGCTTAATCAGGCACACATCGGCGCCAGCCGCTCGTGCCCGCTGTAAGTCTTCGTGCGAACTGACCGACGTGATCAATAATATGGCCGGTCCATCGGCACCGCCCGGAGCTCTGAGGGCGGCGGCAACGGCGACGCCGTCCATTTCCGGCATCTGGAGGTCCAGGCAGATCACCTGATAGGGATCGTTTTGGCCCTGCGCCTCCTCCACCATCCGCAGCGCGGCTTCTCCGGATCTGGCCTCGTCAACCCGCATCCCCCAACTGGAGCAAAGCTCGGTCGTCAGAAAAAGGCAAAACGGGTGGTCATCCACTACCAGTACGCGGATTCCTGCCAGCGGCACGTCCGGCTCCCCGACGGGCTCCTGGTTAGGCAGGATAGGAAGCGAAATTTCAAAAGAGAATGCCGACCCTGTCCCCTCTTCGCTGGCCACTTGCAGGCTTCCACCCATCAGCGCCACTAACTGGCTGGCGATGGCAAGCCCCAGCCCCGTGCCGCCATATCTCCGCGTCGTAGAGCTGTCTCCCTGCTCAAAACGCTGGAACAGCTTCCCAGCTCGCTCCGGCGAAATGCCGATTCCCGTATCGAAAACGGAGCACCGGATTCGCGCCACCCCATCCGCGTTGCTGATAAGTTCAACTTCTGCCAGCACGTGACCGCTGTGCGTGAACTTCACGGCATTCGATATCAGGTTTAGAAGTACCTGTCGGATCCGTCCCCCGTCCCCTATGACGTGCCGGGGGCAATCCGGACTGAAGTAAACGAAAAGATCCAGTTCTTTGGCCCTCGCCTTTACCGACAAAAGGTCAACGATATCCTCCAACGCCTTTTCCAGGTTGAAGGGGGTGAGTTCCAACTCAAGTTTGCCCGCCTCCACCTTCGAAAAATCCAGGATGTCATCGATGATGGTGAGCAGCGCTTCGGCGGAACCGCGGACGATCTCCGCGTATCCCTGTTGTTCCGGCGTGAGTGTGGTGCCGAAGATCAGGTCCGTCATGCCAATCACGCCGTTCATCGGCGTCCGGATCTCGTGGCTCATAGATGCCAGGAATTCGCTCTTGGCACGGCTGGCGTCTTCTGCGCGCGCCTTGGCATCGCGGAGTTCCTCCAAGGCCCGCTCCAGTTCGGCGGCATCTAAAAACTGCTTCTTATTGGCTGCCTCAAGTTCCTCCAGATACTGCAGTTGAAGCTGCTCGGCCTCCTTCTGCGCCGTGATGTCCATGGTTATTTTGATGGCGGCGATGATCTTGCCGTCCGCGTCCAGGATCGGCGCCGCCTTCGTTAGCGCGAAGCGCTTGCCGCCGTCCCCTTGGTCGATCGCCACCTCCCGGCTCGTAGCTTTCCCCGTTCGCGTGGCCACCGCCAGCGGCATCGTCCCCGGCGACACCTTTGTACCGTCCAACTCGCATAGATCCGGGCTGGGAACAAACCGGCTCACCGCGCCTTCGGCTTGTACCGAACCGAGTAACAACCCGGAGTCATTCACGTATCGAATCCGTGCGCCCGGCGCATCCACGATCAAAATGCCGACTGGACTATGATCCAGTGCGGCCTTCAGTGTCGTCTCCATTTCACCCAGCGCCTTCTCGGCTTTCTTCGTCTGGCTGATGTCGATAAAGCTGATTACCGCCCCCTCGATCACGTTGTTCAACGTCCGGTAGGGCAGAATCCGCATGGAGTAGTATTCTCCATAGTGCGAATGTACTTCCACCTCTTTGGGGATCAACGTTTCCAGCACTGCCTGTACATCGAACTGCAGTCCGTTATACCCTGCCAGGTTGGATACGACATGGTACAACGGCCGCCCGGTGTCAGAAGGAATCAGGTTCATGATTCGCGTCGCCGAGGGAGTGAAGCGGAGGACTCGCAGGGCGTGATCCACGAAGATGGTCGCTATCCCTGTCCCTGCCAGCAAATTGTTCATATCGTTGTTGGCGCGGGAAAGGTCATTTAGCTTCGATTGGAGCTCCGTATTTACCGTCGTGAGTTCTTCGTTTAAGGACTGCAGTTCTTCCTTGGATGTTTCCAACTCCTCGTTGGTGGATTGCAATTCTTCATTGACGGACTGCATCTCTTCGTTGGTTGACTTCAGTTCTTCGTTGGCCATCTCCAGTTCTTCCAACGACGCTTGCAGGTAGTCTTCTTTAGCCCGCAGTTCCTGCTCCAATTCGGCAATGCGTAGTTCGGCATGCGCCGCTGGACTCGCCGCAAAGAGCGGAGCGGGGTGCGGTTCTCCAGGAGCGGCGGGTGGTCCGTCCTGCAAACTGATCAGGAATACGGGAGCCGCCTGGCCCGCTTCGGGACCAATCACCAACGGCGACACCGTTAGGCTCACAGGCGAGAGGTGGCCGTTCGTCTTCACGCTCAGGGATGGATATCGAACGATCTCATTTCGCTCGGCGGCTTGTCTAAGGGCGAGCGTCAACTCCCGCCGGAGGCCCTCACGGGCCATTTTCAGGATGTTGTTTGTGCCCGCCTCACCCGGCGTAGGCTCCAGAAACCGGCCCGTACGCCCATGCAGATAAAGAATATCGCCATTGCCCTGCACCAGTGCGCCGGCGGGTACGATCTGGTTCAGCAGCGCTCGCTCGGTAAGCTCCCGAAGGGTGGGCCGCTTGCGCGCTTTGGCCTGGTCGCTCAGCGGGAGGGGGGGGGCTGAAGAGGGTGTCAATGGGGTTCCAAATCTCTCGAACGACACGCGCCGGCCGCTGGGCGCGTCCGGCTTGCGCCGGTAGATCTTCCACTTACGGTCCTCCACGGAAAACAGCGGAATGGATTCACCGACTGTCTCCGATGTACCCAGGTACAGCACGCCGCCGGGGCGCAGCGAATAGTGGAGAAGCGGCATCAACTTCTGCTGGGAACTGGCGGTTAAGTAGATGAACAGGTTACGGCAACTAATGAGGTCCAGTTTGGAAAATGGCGGGTCCCGGACAAGGTTATGCTCAGAGAAAATGACCATGTCGCGGATGGTTTTTTGGAGTCTATACTCAAATCCGCCCGGTTCCAGCGTGAAAAACCGCGCAAGCCGTTCCGGAGAAACATCATTGGCGATGCTGGCCGGGAACAGGCCGGCCCGGGCTGTAAATATCGCTCGCCGGTCGACGTCGGTGGCGAAGATCTGTACGTGGAAATGCTCATTCCGTGTTTCCTGATGCTCGAACAGCAGAATCGCCAGTGAATACGGTTCTTCCCCGGTGGCGCAACCGGCCGACCACACCCGGATGGAATCGCCCGCTGCTTTGTCTGCAAACAGCGAGGGGATGGCCTGCGTCTCTAGCGATCGAAACGCCTCCGGGTCCCGGAAAAAGTTCGTGACGCCAATAAGGAAATCCTGAAAAAGCAGTTCCAACTCCGCCGGACTTCGCCGGGCGAAGGCAATGTAGGCGTCCAGGGATTTTGAATGCGTAATCGCCACGCGGCGCTCCGCCCGGCGCAAGAGCGTCTTCGACTTGTAGAGGGAAAAGTCATGCCGCGTGTGGCTATGCAGCAAAGTGCAAAGCTGCCGCAACCCCTCTTCCCCGTTTTCCGCCTCGGCGTCTACTGTTCCGGCGTTCCCAAAAATACGGGCGACGTAGTCGAGCAGTTTGGGCGCCATCTCCACCGGGGGGATTTCGTAGTCCACCAACCCGGTGGCAATGGCACTGAGCGGCATACTCTCGAATTCGGTGGAGGCGTCGTCTTGCGCCATCACCATTCCGCCTTGGCCTTTGATAGCCCGGATTCCTAAGCTCCCATCGCTGCCAGTTCCCGAAAGTATGATTCCAATCGCCCGTTCCTTCTGCTCAGCCGCCAGCGACCGGAAGAAATGGTCGATTGGCTGCCGTCTCCCCTGCGTGGAGTTTGGTGCGGTGAGTTGCAGCGCGCCCCTGCTCATTGTCATCTCGCAGTTCGGCGGAATAATGTAGACGCAGCCAGGCTCTATCCGCATGCCATCCACAACCTGAAAGACCGTCATGCGGGTGTGGCGCTGGATAATCTCAGGGAGGAGCGTTTTGTGATCCGGGGACAAATGCTGGATCAGCACAAACGCCACCTCAGGATTCGGACCGCTCGGCATTCCCGCGAAGAAGGCCTCGTAGGCGGCAAGTCCCCCAGCCGAGGCGCCGATTCCGACAACAGGAAATGGGCTTGTCTCCGCGACTGGATCACGCACATCGGGCCGAGCGGTTTCATCCATCATGCCCAGTATACTCTTTCCCCTGTGGGAAAGCACCGGACCGAACTTGCTCCTCAAATGGGGGCATCCGCAACCCGGGTGTCCCCAAACCGCGAAACCCTACGCCCGAATCGCGTCGAACATGCTCCGCGTCTCCGCCGTCAAATCAAACGGCGCTAACGCGGCATTCACCGCGCCCAACCGTCCCTCAAACGCCGGAAACTCAATAAAACTCATGAGTCCCACATGACACAATTCCGGATTCACCGGAAACGGTAAATCAGCCAACGCCTCTAAAACTTCCTCCAACTGCCGGCACTCTACGCGCAGTCGCACCAGTAACAACTCGCCCTCCTCGCGGGAGGCCAAAACTGTAGACATATCTCTACTCCTTGGAAACGCGGCAAACCGGCTTTCAGGTGAGAAAAAGAGGTAGGTCCTGAGGGAGGCCCGATTCGCGTTTAGCACTTTTTACCGTGGTTGCAAGTAGCTTGGCCCAGCCGTACACTGGCGCCTAAATCACTCCACGTGCCCTCAGACTAACATTGGTTCGGGGCCAAATCAAGTAAACAGATGGCCCCGAACTTTCAGGCAAATGTACTTATACCGCAGGCAGTATCGCGCGCGGATCCACCCGCCCGACACGCCCCAGCAAGTACTCCACTTCCTGCTTCGCCTTCGCCGTCAATCCAGCCCCCGGCTTCCGCTGTGCGTCGCTCGCAATCATCCCGCGCCGCATCATCACATACTTCCGCACCGCCAGCCCCACACCCTGCTGCTGCTCATAGCGCAGCAACGGCAGATGCGCGTCGAACAGGTCGTGCGCTGCCTCACGCTCCCCCTCCTTCTGCAGCCGCACCACGTCGGCCAGCATATCCGGAAACGCATACCCGGTCATCGCCCCATCGGCGCCGCGCTCCATCTCGAAATCCAGGAATAACCCGCCGTTCCCGCACAGTATCGAAATCGGCCGCATCGATCCTTCCGCCGTAAATCCGCGCAGCGTCGAAATCTTCTCCAACCCCGGCCAGTCCTCGTGCTTCAACATCACGCACGACGGATTGTCGGTAATGATCCGCTTAATCACCCCTGGCGTCATCACCACCGTCAGCGTCAGCGGATAGTCCTGCAACACCCACGGCACGTCCGGCCCAATCGCCTCCACGGCCTGCTTGAAGTAGGTCACAATCTGATCGTCGGTCCGCAACGCGGGCGGCGGCGCAATCATCACCCCCGCCGCACCCGCATCCATCGCAGCCCGCGTCAACGACGTCATCGCCGCGAACCCCGGGCTCGATACGCCCACAATCACCGGAATCCCCGGCGCACGCTGAATGAACCGCGTCGCCACCGCGATCGCCTCGCTCTGCTCCAGCTTCGGCGCCTCCCCCATAATTCCCAGCACCGTCAGCCCCGTGGCCCCGGCCCGTAGATAGAAATCCGTCAACCCGTCAATCGAGTCGTAGTCAATTCGCCCGTCGGGCAGGAATGGCGTCGGCGCAATGGGGTACAGGCCCTGCGCGGTGTTGTCGAGTCGCATTAAGGTCCATTATCACCCCGTTTGATAACATGTCTGTCGATATGAATCGCCGCTACTTCTTCTTCGGATCCGTCCTCGCCGGGGCCGTCCCCGCCGCCGGCTTTGGCAGCGTGCCCTCGCTCCGCGCGCTCGGCTACAAGCCCTTCTACGACAAGTTGAACGTCGCCGCCATCGGTTGCGGCGGCCAGGGCGGCGTCATTCTCAACAACGCCGCGGCCACCGAAAACATCGTCGCTCTCTGCGATGTCGACGACAATCGCGCCGCCGCCAACTTCCAGAAGTATTCGAAGCAACCCAAGTACAAAGACTTCCGCGTCATGCTCGACAAAGAGGGCAAGAATATCGACGCCGTCACCATCGGCATCCCCGATCACATGCACGCCACCGTTGCCCTCAACGCCATGCAGCGCGGCAAACATGTCTACGTCGAGAAGCCCCTCACCCGCACTGTCTGGGAAGCCCGTCTCCTCCGTGACGCTGCCGCCAAGTACAAAGTCGCCTCGCAAATGGGCAATCAGGGCTACTCCCACGAAGCCATCCGCACCACCGCCGAGATGATCTGGTCCGGTGTCATCGGCGACGTGAAAGAAGTTCACGCCTCCTCCACCCCCGGCACCCACCCCACCGGCACCACCGCTCCTGCTCCCGAAGCCTCCGTCCCCGGCAACGTCGATTGGGATCTCTGGCTCGGCTCGGCCAACATGCGCGCCTTCAGCCCCGATTACGTCCCCTACAACTGGCGAGGCTTCTTCGACTTCGGCACCGGCCAGCTCGGCAACTGGGGCATCCACGCCCTCGGCCCCGTCAATCTCGCCCTCCAGCTCGGCGCGCCCTCTAGCGTCGAACTCCTCACCCAGAAGAATCAAAGCAAATGGACTTTCCCGTCCAAAGCCGTCATCCGCTTCGATTTCCCCCAACGCGGCGGCCTCGCCCCTGTCTCCATCTTCTGGCATGATTCGTCGGTCCCATCCGATGACGACGCCTACAAAGTCCCCGGCGCCGAAAACGACCTGATTCTCCCGCGCAGCGGAAACCTCAGCGAAAAGGGTCGCGGTGGCGCCCCCCGCATGGATCCCGCCGAGGCCGCCGCCCGCCGTGCCTTTGCCGGCTCGTCCGGTGGCCCCCGCATCGGTGCCGGCGGCCCCGGCGTCAAAGTCTACGGCGATCAAGGCCCCCGGCCTCAACCCAAGCCCGGCATCCTCTCCGGCAACGGCGCCGTCTTCGTCGGCTCGAAAGGTCTACTCTCCACCGTCGAACGTGGCGAAGGCGTCAAGCTCCTCCCCGAAGACAAGTGGAAGGATTACACCCTCCCCTCGCAGGTCCTCACCCGCTCCCCCGGCCACATGGCCGATTGGGTGCGCGCCTGCAAAGGCGGCGACATGTCGTGCTCCGATTTCAGCATCTCCGTCCCCTACGTCGAATGGGTCCTGCTCGGCGTCATCGCCTTCCGCGTCCCCGGCAAGCTCATGTGGGACGGCAAAGCCGGCCGATTCACCAACAGCGAAGAAGCCAATAAACTCCTCAAACCCATCTTCCGCAGGGGCTGGGAACTCAAACTCTAAAGGAACACCCTCATGGCAACCAAACCCATTGAAGACGTCGAAGGCATCGGGCCGGCGATCGGAGAAAAACTCCGCACTGCCGGCGTTGCCGATACCGAAGCCCTACTCTCCGGCGCCAAAACGCCCGCCCAGCGCAAGGCTCTCGCCGAAGCCGCCGGCCTCTCGGAAAAGCAGATCCTCAAGTTCGCCAACATGGTCGACCTCTACCGCATCAAAGGCGTCGGCTCCGAGTACGCCGAACTGCTCGAAGCCGCCGGCGTCGACACCGTCCCCGAACTCGCCCAGCGCAACGCCGAGAACCTGGCGAAGAAACTGGCCGCCGTCAACGAAGAGAAAAACCTCACCCGCCGCGTGCCCTCCGAGTCGGAAGTTACTCGCTGGGTCGAGGAAGCCAAAACTCTTCCTCGCATGCTCGAATACTAATCCGTCTCATAACGATTACACTAAGAAGGCCCGTCCTCTACGAGCGACGGGCATTCTTACACATGCCTAACCACAAAATTGAAGACGTAGAAGGCATCGGCAAGGCCATCGGAGCTCAGCTCCGCGAAGCCGGCATCGCCGATACCGATACGCTGCTCGCCAGCGCCAAGACCCCCGCGCAGCGCAAAGCGCTCGCCGAGGCCTCCGGCGTTCCTGAAACCCAGATCCTGAAATTCGCCAACATGGTGGACCTCTATCGCGTCCACGGCGTTGGCTCCGAATTCGGCGAACTCCTTGAAGCCGCCGGCGTCGATACCGTTCCCGAACTCGCCAAGCGCAATCCGGAAACGCTCGCCAAGCGCCTCGCCGCTCTCAATCAGGAACAGGACCTCGTCCGCCACGTCCCGCAGGCCTCCTCGGTTACCCGCTGGGTGGAGCACGCCAAAACGCTCTCCCGCATGATCGAGTACTAAACCGTTTCCCCCCCCGCGCGATCTGAAAACGCCGCCCGGCTCGTCGGAGTACACCATGCACACCGCCGAAACGGACGGCGTTCTCATTCTCCTCTGCACCGTCCTCCACTGCGACGATGACTTCCACGCCCTGCGCAAAGCGGCCGCCGAATAGAGAAAACCCCATGGGCGGCTGGTACGGCCTAACGAAAGGCTTCCGTGGCCGCTTCGGCGTCTATCTCCCTCCCCTTATGGAAGCCCTCGGGCTGTGCGAACGGGAGCACAACCCGAAGAATAATCGCACGCGCGCCAAGTAGCTACCCCACCGGCCGCAACGCCGCATACACCACCGTTGCAAACCCCGTCAGGTCCAACTCTCCCTCCCCTCCCGTAGCCCTGTATCCAGCCCCGCGCAGCCATGCGGCCAGCTCGCTCCCGTGCAACCCCGCCGCCCCGTCTCCGCCCGGAGCCGCAAACCGTTTTCCCTCATATCCGAGAATCCGCCCCAACCGCTCCGCCCCGTCCGCCCGCGTCACCGGAGCCCCGCGCAGAGTCTTATACCCCTTCCCCAGCCCCCGCGCGCCCAGGTATTGAAACGCCGCGAACGCCGGATCAGCAAACGGCAGATCCTCGTCAAACGTTATCACCCCGCGCCGCTCCACCAGCAGCGCCTGGATCTCCCGCACCGGCGCCTTCCGCAACGAAACCCCACGCTGCTGCGCCACATGCGCCGCAATCCCGCACGCCTCCCCCAGCGCCATGAACACGGGCTCCATCCGCAACGCGTTGTACGCCACATGGCTGCACGAACACGCCACCGGCACCAGCAACCCGTCAATCTTCTTCGGGACCAATACCCCATACGGCACCTGAAACGGTTCATGCAACACGAATTAATAGCCCTCGCGCACCCCCGGATGTTTCGGGTCGTACTTGTGATGCCCATGCGGGTCAAACGCCCACTCAATCACCCCGATCGACGTCGGCTGCACCTTCGTACGCCCCATCGCGGCATCCAAGTCGGCGTCCCGCTCCGTCAATACATACTCGCCCAGAATCCGTCGCCCCTGCCGCACATACACCTGCCGCGGCACATGGCCGTTGGCCACCCACTCTTCCTTGTGCCAGCCCCACTGCCGCGCGTCCTCGCGCATCTTCTCCGGCACTTCGGCGTCGTTCTGCAACAGCCAGATCAGCCCCACGTTATGCGTCCGCACCCGCTCGTACAGCTGCTTCCGCCGCGCCGGCGTCGCCGTCGGCCACTCCCAAATGTCCTCGGTCAGGTCCAACGATTCGCTCGGCACACCCGTGTCCGGATGCACGTGGTCGCTGTTCAATTCGAACCGCCCGTTCGGCATCGCATACACCTGGATAATGTCGCGGAACTTCGTCGCCCGCCCCGCCCGTATATCTTCGAGCGTCGCCACATAGTCCGCCCGGTTGTAACCAGCCGGCTTCTCAATCGGCACCCGGAACGCCGGGACGTTCGTAACATGGAACCGGAAACAATACCCCTGCGTCGCGTTATCCGCCTCTCCCGTCGACCCCGGCAGTAACTCCGTCCCCCGGAACTTCATGTAGATCTTACCCGCGTGCGGCTCGTTGTACTCCGCCCGCCCTTCGCGCCCTGTCCGGAACGGTGCGCCCGCCATCGCCGCCAGGTCACCCTCGTACGTCGCATCCACAAACGCCGCCCCACGGAGCGTCACGCCCCCGGCTTCTATCTCCTCCAGTCGCCCGCCGCGCACCCGCGCCCGCTGCAACTCTTTCCCCAGCAGCAGCGTAATCCGCCCGCCCTGCTCGCCGATCATCTGGTGGAATATCTTCTCCGCCGCGTTGGCTTCGTACCAATACCCGTCGCGGCACAGCTTCACATTCGGCCGCGCCGGATTCCCCTTGTCCATCTCCTCGTAATACTTCACCACCCGCCGCGTGAACTCATAAAACAGCCCGCCCACCGCCTGCCGCTTCCCAATGTCGGCGTTCGTCAACCCATTGCTGACAATCCCGCCAATATGATCCTCCAGCGCGCACAGCACCACCGTGCGTCCCAATCGCGCCGCCGCCACCGCCGCCGCAATCCCGCCCGGCGTAGCACCGTAAACCACAACATCCGCCGTCGTCACCTTCGCCGCCCACATCGCCAGCCCGCCGCCAGCCGCCAGTACCGTTCGCCGCGTCATTTATTCTTCTTCCACTCCTCAAATTTCTTCTTATTCGCTTCATTCAAGTTCGGATACACCCCATAAATCGGTTCACCCGAAAGAAGTAACTTCCGCTGAAACTGCTCCTGTGCGTCGTGTTCCAACGCCTTGTCCAAAACTTTATCTACAATCGCCGCCGGAATCACTAACACCCCGTGCCGCTCGCCAATTAAGATATCCCCCGGCACCACCGTCACGCCGCCAATCCGCACCGGCACCTGGTAGTCCACGCTCATCATCAGCGGACTCACGCTCGACGCGTGTCCACACCGCAAATAAAAACTCGCTGGCATCGCTGCCAAGTCGGGCACATCCCGCATGCAGCCGTCCACCAGAATCCCCGCCCCGCCCTTCATCAGAAACCGCGTCGTCACCATCGCGCCCGAAACCGTCGACCGCGTCTCCCCGCCCGCGTCGATCACCAGCACATCGCCCGCCTCGGCCTCCTCCGCCGTCCGGTAATTCAACTGCGGCCCGGCGGCATACACCTTCTCCCGCAGGTCCTTCCGGTTCGGCAGATACCGCGCCGTCCGCGCGCGCCCCACCATCCGCCGGTCGCCGTTCACCGGCGTCAGTTCATTGATGAAGCACAGCGGATACCCCTCCGCCGTCACCGCGCTCCACGCTGCTTCCAGCCCCACCCGCAGCAGCTTCCCAAACAGCACCCGGTCCGACGCGCTCAGCTTCGCCGCCACGTGCGCCGGCAGCGTCCGCTCCGGCGCCTGCACCACGGGCGTCTGCGCTAGCAGCGCCCCACCTATCAAAAGCAAACAGACAATTCGCATCCCACGAATATATGCCAATTGCTCCCGCCACAAAGGCGCCCCGCCGGTCGCACTCCCCGCGCTATCGAATTCCTGGGTTCACCGGTACGCCACCCTGCGCCGGCGGTACTTCCAACCGGCCAGCGCCAACAGCCCCGCGCCCATCGTCGCCACCGTCCCCGGCTCCGGCACGCCGGTTCCCGGATCCCCTGCAAATCCAAAACTTCCAAAATCGTCCCGCCCGCTGCCCAGGCCCCCAGCCGCCAGACATGTATTGGAGATCGTGTTGGTGTCCATCGTCACCGCGCCATTCAGCGCCAGCGCCCGCCCGCACAGGATCGTCGCCGTCGTATTCAGCGTGATGCTCTGCGCCGCCAGAATATTCCCCGCAAAGCTAGTCCCCGTGCCCAAGATTGCCGAACTGCCCACCTGCCAGAACACCCCCGTGCCCGCTCCGCCATTGATCACGTTCACGCTCGAACTGCTCGCCGTCGTCAACGTGCTGCCAATCTGAAACAGAAACTGCGCGTTCGGGTCGCCCAGCGCATCCAACGTCAACGCCCCCGTCAATTGCGCCGACGAAGCAAAGAAATAAACACCCGGCGTCAAGACGCCCACCGTGCCCAGGTCCACCCCCGTCAGCACGCCCGTGAACCCCTGTGCCGCCAACGCGCTGTATGCCGTCAACGCATCCGCTGCCGCCAGCTGCGCCACCGCGTCCGTCTGGTGGACCGCGCCGGTGATCGTCACACTCCCCAGTCCCGTGATCGATGGCCCAGGCCACAATCCCAGATTGCCGAAAAGCGTCGTCGACCCCGTATTGGTCACCGTCGATGCTCCCAACACCGCGAAATCCTTCGCCGTGCCCAATACTCCCGCCGACACGGGAATCTGCAGGCAAAGCAAAACGGCCACCGGGACTACTCGAACCATCCACGCTGCACAGAAATGTCTCACCGGATCTCCTCCATACCATTCGCAATCAACATCTCCCCTGCACGTGGAAGCCCGTCTTTTTCGGCCTCCAACCGGGTTGTTCCCCCCACTCGCCGCCAATTACGCGTCAAGTGACCGCCCGCCGCCACTTTCACAATCGGCCATAATATAGGGCATGCTTCGCCTCGTCACTTTCCTCCTGCTCACCGTGGCTCTCGCCGCCCAAACTCCTTCCAACTGGCAGGCGGCCACCGTCCTCCCCGGTGTCGACATGAAGCGCCTCACCCCCGCCCAGCAGAAGGTCGCCCTCACCGTCCTCCGCGACTCCATGTGCCCCTGCGGCTGCCCCATGAAACTCGCCCAGTGCCGCGTCGAAGATCCCGCCTGCGGCCAAAGCACCAACCTCGCCACCCTCGTCGTCGATGCCGCCGCCGCCGGTAAATCCATCGCCGAAGTCCGCAAAGCCCTCGCCGATTCCCCCCTCGTCAAAGCCGCCTCCCAGCGCGACCGCATCCTTCTCGATCCCGTCACCCTCAACCTCTTCGGCGCACCCGTCAAAGGCGCCCCCAATGCCAAGGTCACCATTGTCGAATTCTCCGACTTCCAATGTCCCTTCTGCGTCAAAGCCATCCCCCAGCTCGATGCGCTCCTCAAGGCCTTCCCCAACGACGTTCGCCTCGTCTACAAACAGTTCCCTCTCGACCAACACAACCAGGCCGAACTCGCCGCCCGCGCCTCCCTCGCCGCTCACGCCCAGGGCAAGTTCTGGCCCCTCCACGACAAGATGTACGCCAATGCGCGCATCATCAACCGCACCACCGCCCTCACCTGGGCCAAAGAGCTCGGTCTCGACGTCGCCAAATTCACTCAGGTCCTCGACGCCCCCGAAACCGCCGCCGCCGTCAAACGCGACATGGCCGATGGCGCCCGCGCCGCCGTCAGCGCCACTCCCACCATCTTCATCAACGGCAAAAAATACCAGGGCCCCATCGAAGTCGCCCAGTTGATGCCGATCATCCAGAACGAAATCAAAGGCAAGTAAATGCGCGCCCTCCTCCTGCTCCTGGCCGCCTCCAGTTTCGCGGCCGAGTTCCGCGCCGCCACTGTCAAAATCGACATCACTCCCACCTCGCCCGAATGGCTCCTGGGCTACGGCGCCCGCCAATCCACCGGCGTGCTCGATAAGATCTACCACCGCATCGTCCTGCTCGACGATGGCCAGACGCAGTTCGCCCTCGTCAGTTCCGACATCTGCCTCGTCTCGCCCGTCGAGTACGAAAAGGTCGCCGCCCTCCTCGAAAAAGCCACCGGCATCAAGCCCGTCAATTTCTGGTGGTCGATGACCCACACCCACTCGGCCCCCGAAGTCGGCCCCCCCGGCCTCGCCGTGGCCTTCTTGGGCGATCGCTACACCCACAAAATCGACCCCACCTACACCGAAAAAGTCGAAAAAGCCCTCCTCGACGGCGTCGCCGAAGCCCGCAAGAAACTGGCCCCCGCCCGCCTCGGCATCGCCTGGGGCGTGGCGTATGCCAACATCAACCGTCGAGCCCGCGACGTCGAAGGCGAAGCCTTCTTAGGGCTCAACCCCGATGGCCCTTCCGACCGCCGTCTCGGCCTCATCCGGCTCGATAAAACCGACGGCACGCCAATCGCTCTCATCGCCAACTACCCCATCCACGGCACTGTCCTGGGCGGCAAAAACCTGCTCATCTCCGGCGACGCCCCCGGCGTTGTCAGCGAATACGTGGAGCAAAAGGTAGGCGCCCCGCTCCTGTTCATCAACGGCGCCGCCGGCGACCAGGCCCCCATCTACAGCACGCAAAACGATCACAAATCCGGCCATCTCTCCCAGTTCCGTGTCCTGCTCGGCGACCGGATTCTGGCGACAAACAAAGAGCTCAAAACCACCGTGACCACCGTCAAGCTGACGACGGCGGCCGCCGTAGTCGAAACGCCCCGCCGCCCCGGCCTGACGTTTCCTGAGGAGCTAAAAGCCTACGCCCCCGGCAACAACGTCAACCTGCCCGTGCGCTATCTGAAGATCAACAAAGACATCGCCATCTGGTCCGCGCCGATCGAACTATTCTGCGAAGTAGCGATCGAAATCCGCGCCAAGTCAAAGGTGAAAAACACGTTGTACTTCGGCTACACCAACGGCTGGCTAGGCTACCTGTTGACGCCCAAGGAACTCCCGTTCGGCGGCTACGAACCCCGCGTGTCCCCCTACACCGCCCAAGCCGCCGCCGACCTCACCACCACCATCCTCCGTCTCACATCCGCAATAAACTAGGTCGCGGTAGGGACGAATCTCACGACCCGCCCCCCGCACAGATCCGTACGAGCGGCACTACCGCATACGGCTCCTACCGCAAATAAGTAGCGTCAAAACGAGTCGCGGGATACGGGTGCA
>JBIKOG010000437.1:0-3650 GCA_044358225.1 Bryobacteraceae bacterium
CAACGACGACGACGAGTTCATAATCAGAATGAGAACACAACCAACCCCGTGTCCCTCGTGTCCCCAATTCTCCGTGTCTCAGCTCAGGGTGGCAGTTCAGGGGGTGGTTTGCCGGACTAGGGATCAGAGTGTCCCCGGGCTTGGCGGGGTGCTGTTTGGCGGCTGGTGGCTGCGAGCCGGTGGCGTTGGGATGGCCCGGCAGGGGGACACTCTTCGCTTCGGACGGGGGTGGTTTTCTGGACTGGGGATCAGAGTGTCCCCGGGCTGGGCGGGGTGAGGTTTGGCGGTTGGTGGCTGCGAGCCGGTGGCGTTGGGGTGGCCCGGCAGGGGGGACACTCTTCGCTTCGGACAGGGGTGCGCTGCCGGACAGGGGATCAGAGTGTCCCCGGGCTTGGCGGGGCGAGGTTTGGCGGCCGTCGGCAAACAGGCCCAATCCTGGCAGGGTTAGCTGACGGAGACTTCGGCGGTGTAGTGGCTTTCGACGTAGGCGTTCAGCATCTGGATGAACTCGGGGACGATGTTGTCGCCGCGGAGAGTTACCTTCAGCTTGCCGTCGACGTACACGGGCGCTACCGGTTCTTCGAACGTGCCGGGGAGCGAGATGCCGAGGTTGGCGTGCTTGCTTTCACCGGGGCCGTTGACGATACAGCCCATGACGGCTACCTTCATCTCTTCGACGCCGGGGTGGCGCTCCTTCCAGACCGGCATCTGGTTGCGCAGGTAGGTCTGGATGTCGTCGGCCATCTGTTGGAAGAAGGTCGAGGTTGTGCGGCCGCAGCCGGGGCAGGCGGTGACCTGCGGGGTGAAGCTGCGGAGTTCGAGCGACTGCAGGATCTGCTGGCTGACGATGACTTCTTCGGTGCGGTCACCGTTCGGCAGCGGGGTGAGGCTGGCGCGGATGGTGTCGCCGATCCCCTCTTGGAGCAACACGCCGATGGCGGCGGTGGTGGCGACGATGCCCTTGGAGCCCAGGCCGGCTTCGGTGAGGCCCAAGTGCAATGGGTAATCGCACTGCGCAGCGAGCATACGGTAAACGGTGATGAGATCCTGGACCCCGCTGACTTTGGCGCTGAGGAGGATCATGTCGTGGCGGAGGCCGTGGCGTTCGGCGGCGGCGGCGCTTTCGAGCGCCGAGACGACCATGGCGTTCATCATGACGGTCTTGGCGTCGAGCGGTTCGGGCAGCTTCGAATTCTCGTCCATCATGCGGGTGAGGAGAGCGGCGTCGAGCGAGCCCCAGTTGACGCCAATGCGGACGGGCTTATTGTTTTCGACGGCCACTTCGATCATGGCGCGGAAGTTGTCGTCGTGCTTCTTGCCGATGTTGACGTTACCGGGATTAATTCTGTATTTGGCCAGGGCCTGGGCGCAGGCGGGGTACTTCTTCAGCAGCTGGTGGCCGTTGTAGTGGAAGTCACCGACGATGGGAACGCGGACGCCGAACATGGCGAGCGTGTCGACGATTTTAGGAACGGCGGCGGCGGCCTCTTCCGTATTGACGGTGACGCGGACGATTTCTGAGCCGGCCTGGGCGAGGGCCATGACCTGGTTGACGGTGGACTGGACGTCGGCGGTGTCGGTATTGGTCATCGATTGAACGACGATCGGATTCCCACCACCCACCTTCACCCCGCCTACATTTGCGGCTACGGATTTGCGTCGAGGACTTGCTGCCATATTGCTCTTAGTTTATCAGCCGAATCCCTAGGCGAGGCGCCAATCGTCGCCATAAGTTTTTTCGATTGGATGTTCCGCGGTTTCGTCCGTAGAGTAAAAGAGTAGCCGGTCCGTACCACTACTTCTCTCCCAGTCAGAGAACATCGTGTTCATGCTGGTTTTACCCGGATTTCATCGCCACCGGGTGAGATTTTAAAGGAGAGTCATTGTCGATACGCATCCTGTTGTACGAGCTACATGAAGACCTGCTTTGTGAGCTCCGCGACGCGTTGATAACGGCACGGCTGGTCCCGGCGATTGAAGAAGGAGTTGCCCTGGAAGCGGTGGAATGGAGCCAGTATGATCTGGTCTTCTGCCCCGCATCGCGCAACGTATTAGAGCAAGTCCTGGCGGCCGCAGCGGACGGGATGACACGACAACGTGTGATCGCCGTGAGCCGGTTGCCTGAAGAGCAGGAGTGGCTCGAAGCTATAGAGCTTGGCGCCATCGACTACTTCGCCCCTCCGTTTGAGCAATCCCAGGTTCGCTGGCTCATACAAACACATTTCCCAAGCGGGAAACTGATCGCCGCGTAGACCTACTCATCGCTCGAAATTCATAACAGAATCGGAGGCTTGCCTACTCGTGTCTATACGAACAGGAGTCGTGTGTCTTTTTGCGTTTTCGGTGCTGGCGGTTGCCCAGATGGCGGCGGCGCGGCAGGAAGGAAAGTTGATTTCGGACAGCTCGCCGGATCATCTTTGGGTGGAGATATATGAGGGGTCCGGGCACACGCTGGTGGACCGGGCACCGGTGAACCGGGATGGGACCTTTACGGTGAGCGCGGCACCGGCCCATTTCTATGAACTGCGGGTAGTGACGCGGCACGGGGAGCGGGTGGCGAGCGACCATGTGCAGTTCCGGACGGGCCAGCCGGTGGAGGTGCGGTTGCCAAAGTCGTTGACGGCGGGGCCGCGGCCGGCGGGGCCGATTAGTGTGTTGCGGTTGGCGCATAAGCCGGGGAAAGAGGCGAAGAAATTTGCGCGGACGGCGGATTCGTTGGCGGCCGATGGGAAGTTGCCGGATTCGGTGGCGCAGTTGGAACGGGCGTTGTCGGCCGATCCGCAGTGGTTCGAGGCTTGGAATAATTTGGGTTCGCGGCGGTTGCAGATGGGGAACTACGCCGGGGCGGCGGAGGCGTTTCGACGGGCGTTAGAGATTGATGCGAATAGCGGGATGGTGCAGTCCAATTTAGGGTTGGCGCTGTTGTTCTTGCGGGACGCGGCGGGGGCGGAGGAGGCGGCGCGACGGGCGTTGTTGTTGGAGCCGGAATCGGGGAAAGCGTCGTATGTGGCGGGGTTGGCGCTGTTGCAGCAGAACAAGCGGACGGAGGAGGGGTTGGCGGCGTTGCGGGTGGCGGCGAAGGAGGTGCCGCGGGCGCTGTTGGCGACGGCGGAGTGGCATTGCCGGCATGATGAGTTCCGGGAGTGTGTGGCGGATTTACGCGCTTTTTTGAAGACGCCGCGGGGGGCGAACCATGAGGCGGCGGAGCGGTGGATGGGGATATTGAAGAAGGAGGGGAGGGTGCGGTAGGGGTGAATTGTTGGGTTTTTGGGGACAGGCTAAAGCCAGTCCCCGGAGGGGTGGATTGCTGCGTGGTGGGATGCCCTTCCTGAGCTGGTGCCCTAAAACATCGACGTGCGCCAGGGGTAGGTGTCGTCGGGCTGGCAGGCGGGGTTTGGTTCGGCGAGGACGTCGCGGAGGCGGAAGTGCCAGGTGCCGAGACGCTCGATTTGGAAGTATTCGGCGTTGTTCAGGGTTACTTGCCAGTGGCGGGCGAGGTCGTCGCAGCGCTCGATCGGGCCGTAGTGGAATGGGCCCGATTGGGCGTGGCGCAACTGGAGCTTTTGGCGGGTGGCGGGGTCGGCGAGCGGGGCGACTTCGGGCCAGGGGGCTTTGAGGAATGCCTCGAGGAATTGACGGGGGTTGAAGCC
>JBIKOG010000046.1:0-39810 GCA_044358225.1 Bryobacteraceae bacterium
CTGGGTGCCGAGGGCGGCGAAGTTGCCGGTGGCGACCATGTCACGCTGGGCGAGGGTGGCGATGGTGGAAATGGAGGAGCGGGGTTGGGCAACGCGGATGCCCTGGTAGTCGGCGAAGAAGAAGGTGCGGTCCTTGCGGAGGGCGCCGCCGACGGTGCCGCCGAACTCGTTGCGGCGGAAGGCTGGTTTGGCAACGCCGAGGCGGTTATTGAAGAAGCTATTGGCGTCGAGGGCGGAGTTCCGCAGGAATTCGTAGGCGGAGGCGCGGAGTTTGTTGGTGCCGGAGCGGGTTTGGACGATGGTGATGGCGCCGGCGGCGATGCCATATTCGGCGGAGTAATTGGAGGTGAGGACGCGCATTTCCTGGATGGCGTCGACGGTGGGGACCATGATGAGGGTGGAGAGCCAGAGATTGCGGTTGACCATGCCATCGATGAAGTAGGAGTTGTTTTGCGGGCTGGAGCCATTGACGGAGATGTTGGTGTCGCCGCGCATGGCGTAGGGTGAGGTGGTGAGGTTGCCGGCGGACCCGGCATAGGCGCCCGGGCCGAGGAGGACGAGGGAGGTGAACGTTCGATTCTTGAGCGGCATTTCGATCATCTGCTCGTTGGTGACGAGCGACGATACCATGGCGGTTTGGGATTGGAGAAGCGGGGCGGCTTCGGTGACTTCGATGGTTTGGCGGACGTCGCCAATGGAGAGGCGGAGATCGACGGTGATGGCGTCGGCGGCGGTGAGTTCGACGGCGGTGCGGACGAGTTTTTGGAAGCCGGGCTGTTCGACAGTGATTTTGTACTGGCCGGGGGGGAGGGCGTAGGCGACGTATTGGCCGTTGGCGTTGGAGATGGCTTCGCGGTTGACGCCGGCGGCCTCGTTTTGGAGGAGGACCTTGGCGTTGCCGATGACGGCGCCGGCCTGGTCGGTGATCTGGCCGGCGATAGTGCCGTTGGTGCCTTGGGCGAGGAGGCTGACGGAGAGGGCGACGAGGGCCAGGATGTAACGAGACATAGAATGGTTTAGGAATGCTATCAAAGCTTGAATCCCGTTGGTGGCTGCTGCTGGTTCCGGTGCTTTTTGCTGCCCATGTGGCCGAGGAGGCGCCGGGGTATGCGCGGTGGTTCAACTCAATTGTGCCCGGGCAGCCGATTCCGGAGGCGGGATTTCTGGCGGCGCAGTGGACGCCATTCGTGGCGGCGGCGTTGTTGGGGTTGGGCGCGGCGGTGACGGGGAGCCGGTGGGCGGCGCTGATCCTATTACTATGGTGCTCGCACTTCTTCTTTGCGAATGCGATTTACCATTTGGTGGCGAGTGTGGCGCTGGTGACATTTTCGCCGGGGGTGGTGACGGGGACTATTCTGTACTTGCCGTTTTTCTGGTGGCTGGTTCGGCGGCTGGTGGGACAGGGGGTGGCATTGTGGGCCCTGGTTCTACTGGTGGCGTTTGCCAGTTTACCGGCGCTGTTGCAGACGTACATGGTGGTGTTTGCACGGCGGCGTTTTTACTAAGTCGTTCATTCTGCTGGGGGTTCGACGGAAAGGACGTTCTCCGTTCAACCTCGGATATTGCCATTCGACCCAGAATATCCCCATTGGACAGCTAGTACTTGGCCTGGACACAATCCCCGTTTAAATTAAGATCGGAAGTCCATTCGACTCATCAAACAGGGAGCATATGCACAAGCCCATCAAATACGTGGAAAAAGCCGTCACCGTAACGGCGAACGTCGCCTGGCAGGTTTTCGACCGGCTGAACCAGATCAGCCAGAACCCTTCGTTCACCCCGAAGTGGTCCGACAAGCCGCTATTGAAGAGCTACGAAAAGCAGAAGCCCACGCTGGGTTGGCCGCGCGAGACCGACTCGCTGTGCCCGAAGTGCATTCCCGAATTGCGCAACAAGGTTGTGAACGGCGACGTGCCGGTGGAAGTCCTTCTCAATGAGAAGCGCGGCGAAATCAAGGCCCGCATCATTGAAAAAGACGGCAAGATCATCATGGAGAAGGAATGCCCGATCCATGGCAAGTTCGACGACTTGATGTCGATCGATCCGGCGTTCAGCAAGCACTTGGAAGACGTCTTCCCGGGCCGCGATATCCGCGCACACAATGACGACAAGCTCCACAATCACGGTTCGTCGACGATCACCCACGGGCGCGGCTCGGTGTTGACGATCGATTTGACCAACCGCTGCAACATGATGTGCGATCCCTGCTTCATGGACGCGAACCAGGTCGGGTTCGTGCATGAATTGACGTGGGAAGACATCAAGACGATGCTCGACAACGCCATTTCGATCAAACCGCGCCGCCAGATGTCGGTGCAGTTCTCCGGTGGCGAGCCGACGTTGTCGCCGTACTTCCTGGACGCGGTTCGTTATTCGCGTAAGGTTGGCTACAACTCGGTGCAGGCCGCCACGAACGGCATTGAGTTCGCCAAGAGCACGGAATTCTGTAAGCAGGCCGCTGAAGCCGGTTTGCGTTACGCCTACTTGCAGTTCGACGGCGTGGGCAACGAAGCCAACAGCCACCGCCGCGTGGGCAACCTGTTCGACGTGAAGCTGAAGGCGATCACTAACCTGCACAACGCCGGTGTGGACATCGTTCCGGTCATCACGATTGTCAACGGTTTGAACAATGAGCAGGTGGGCGCTGTCGTCCGCTTCGCGCTCGACAATCCGAAGATCATCAGCTTCCTGTCGTTCCAGCCGGTGTCGTTCACGGGCCGCGACGAAGAAGTGACCCCCGAACGCCGCGCTGCGCAGCGCTACACGTTGAGCCACTTGGCCCACGACGTGAAGAACCAGGTTGGCCTGGGTGTTCCCACCCGCGACTGGTTCCCGATCTCCTTCATGTCCACGTTCTCCGATTGGGCCGATCTGGTTCACGGGCCGGAGCATGAATGGGGTCAATTGTCCTGCGGCTGCCACCCGAACTGCGGTATCGGCATGGCGCTGATGGTCGACAAGGAAACCAAGGAAGCCCGCCCGGTGACCGCGTTCCTGAACGCCGATCAGTTGGCGAAGGACATCGCGCGCATCAATGACGCGGCTCGCGGCAAGAAACTCTCGATTCTAGGTGTTTCGCTGGCGCTGCTCCGGAACTACAAGCCGTTTGAAGCTCCGACGCACTTCCGCCTGATGGATCTGTTGCAGAAGTTCGACAAGTGCTTCGGCGCCACCGGCCGCAACTACGGCAAGGTGACCGGCGACCGTACGATGGCCGACATCGAAAAGCGCCGCGCCGACCGCTGGAACTTCCTGTTCATCGCCGGGATGTGGTTCCAGGATCTGTTCAACTACGACTTCCGCCGTACCGAACAGTGCATCATCCCCTACGCGACGCAGCAGGGCGAAATCAGCTTCTGCGCGTACAACACGGGTGTGGGCTGGCGCAACATCATCGAGAAGATGCACATGACCGCCACTTTGACCAAGTGGTATGAAGAGAACGGCCGTCATGAAATCTTCGCCGGTGGCAAGAACGTCAACATGGACGATCAGCGGCACAAGCTGTTGTTGAACGTGGACGACGTGAACCGCGAACGCCAGCACGATCTGGACGACGCCGGTATCGCCAAGAACGCTCGCGAAGAGAAGTTGAAGGCGCGCGACGAGAAGATGAAGGACGCGGCGAAGAATGCGGAGATGGCGAAGTTGTACCGCCAGCACGTGTTGAAAGAGCCGCAGCCCGAAGGCGGTTTCGTGCCGCTGGGCGCGCTGGGCGGGATCGCTCCGGCTGCTCCGAAGAAGGCAGAGAAGAACGAAGAAGTCGGTTCTTTCGGCGACTAGTTCGGGTTCGAGTATGGATTGGAAAAGGCCACCGGGTATCCCGGTGGCCTTTTCCGTTGTATGACTACAGTTTCTGCCGGTGTATGCCGATTGCAACGAATAAAGGCATGCTTCGACGAATCATAACCTCCCTGCTCATGATCGAAGGTTCCCTGTTTCTGGCTGTGGGGATGGTACCGGGTTTAGACGGCCTGTCGCAGTCCATACTGCAGCAGCATCCGGAGGTCATCTCGGGGAGCCAGTTGGCGGGCCTGGTCTCGATCATCAAGATCCTCCAGCAGTTTGCAACGCTACTGGGGATGGCCTGTTTTTCGGCCGGATGGGGCGTATCGGCGGGCCGCCCATGGGGGCGCCGGGTGGCGTTGATCGTCTCGGCTGTCAACGTTGCACTGCTGCCGGTGTTTACGCCACTGGGGATTGCCGGCCTCCGCGTCTTCATGAAGGAAAAGGCGCCTGGGGCGGAGGATGCCGATCGCGGTACGGCGAAGACCGGCCGGCGGCCGGAGATGGCGTCGCACGTACTGACAATGATGGCAAGCCTGGCACTGGTGGGCCATCTTTGGGGCTGGATCAAGCAGATTGCAGCCAGCCAAGGATTGCCGGTGGATGCCAATGAGCGGCTATCTGTGCTTTGGATACTGGGGTGCCAGGCGGCATTCCTGCTCGTCCACGAGACGGGCCACCTGCTGGCGGCGTATCTGGTGGGGTTCCGGTTTCACCAGATCAACATCGGCCCCTTTTCGCTGACGCAGCGGCCGGGGGGTAGCTGGGGATTCCGCTTCGTCTGGCAACAGGCACTGATGTCGGGAGGCTATCTTCACGCAATTCCGCAGACGACAAAGGATCTGAAAGTGAATTGGATCATGGTGGTTGCCGCCGGGCCGACGGTATCCCTGTTCATCGGGATGCTGGGATTCCTGGCGCTGGTGAGCCTGCCGGGCGGGCCGTATGCGGAGTATTGGACCGTGGCGGCGACGGTGACGGGCGTTTGTGTAGCCGACTGTATTGCGAACATGCTGCCCCTGGGAATGACGGACGGGGCGATATTCGTCCATACGGTGGCGGGGACAAAGCGGGGAGAGGGAATTCTGGCTGGATTGGAAGCAGCGATGCTGAATGATCGGGCGGACCAGGCAGAAGGGCTGATTGATCCTGTGGAGTTGATACGAACCCGGAAGCAGGCACTCGAACAGACGGAAAAGGTGGCGGCGGTGACGTCACTGGACACGGCGACGCAGCGAATTGAGTATGCGCGGGCCACGCTGCGAGTGGGGAACGGGCGCGAGGCCGCGGCGGCGTTGACAGAGGCATACAAGGCCCTGGAGGCGCTGCCGGAAGTGCCCGATCTTGTGTGGTTCCAATACTGGACGAATGTGTATGAGACAGCCAGTTCGCAAGGCAGCCTGGCGCACGCAAACGATGCGCGGCAGAAGGCGCTGGAATACGGGACCAAGCTGGCGACGGAGAAGATGGATTGGGAGTTGCGGGTGCCTGTTCAAGTGGATTGCGCGAGGCTCTCGATGTCGGAAGGCGACTACTTTAAGGCCATCGGAGTGGTGCAGGAGACGCGAGCGGCGTGCCCGGAGAATCGAGCGTTGACGCCGCATGCGGTGGAGTTACTGGCGGTTGAGGCGGAATGCGAAGTAAGGCTTGGGAGGCGCTTGCCGGCGGAACAACTTGTGCAGGCAGCCATTGATGTCGCCAAAGGCCTGAAGGAGAAACAGCGAGCCAGGGCGATGGAGTTGCTGGCACATACGGCGGTCCGGCTGAATGCGGCGGGCGATTCCGAGTTCGCCCAGCAGATGTTCGCAGTCGCGGTAGAGGGCGTGGAATCCGGGGCGGCGAAGGCGGTCGGCGCCGGGTACCGGGCAGCTTGGGCGGAATCTCTTTACGAAAATGGCAAGTTGGCGGAAGCCGAGGCGGTACTGGCGACCATGCCAGAGGAAGCGTTGGGATTCTCGGCCGACGTGGAGACATTGCGGGCGCAACTGCTGATGGCGGCCGACCGGCCGCAGGACGCGATCACAGTGTTGAATCCGATAGTGGACGGGCCGGGACCGGAACCGGAGGAACAGGGGCGACAGATCGCGATCGCCCGCAGCCGGGCGTTGCGTTCGTGGGCGCTGTTCCGGAGCGGCGCGGTGGAGCAGGCATTGGCAGATGCACACGCTGCTTGCGACGTGTTGATGCCGGAGGAACACCCCGACGCCGCGCCAGCGCTGCTGACGTTGGCGATGTCGGTCGAGGGAGCGAATTCGGATCTTTCGGAGGCGTACATCCAGGAAGGGACGAGGCTCATCTGTGACTCGAATTCCTTTTCTCCGACGAACAAGGCGAGCCGATTAACCGATCTGGCCCGGAGTGTGGTCCAGGTGAACCGGAGAGATTGGGCGAAGGCGTATATGGAGCAGGCGTCGAAGTTCCGCGGAGAGCAGCGTCGGGCGCATGTGTCGGCAGCGACGGGCCCGGTTGGGTCGGCGAAGTAGCGAACCGGTCGGGACAGGAGGGTTTTTGGGGGGATTGCCGAGCGAACGGCGGATTTCCGCTGTGGCGTTGGCGTTTGGGGACGTTGCGAAAGCGGCCCGGATGATCGGGGAGAACGGGAGTGGCGACGCGGGAGAGTGCGGCTGGACAGGCACCGGGGAATCCCGAAGTTACGGGGTGTCCCGGTAGCACGGCTCCAGGGAAAATCTGAGGGCCAACGGGTTATGCCGGTTGGGACGGGCGAGGCTGCGGAGAAGGAATCGGGAGAAGGACGGACTGTGCAAGGGCTGTGGGGGGCTGCTCGCGGGGCCGGCTCGGGTGAATAGCAGCCTGCTGCGACCGAACGACACGCACCTGCGGCCGGGAGTGGGCGAGTGCGTTCGCGACGTAGGGAACTGGGAGCGGCAGGTTCGACCGTGCGGTGGATCGTAGGCGCGGTATCGAACAGCGCCCCCGGCGAGTCAAGAGTCGGACTGGCGGCAAGCGGGTTCGATCCGTGGATCGGTGGCGGAGCTCAACGAACATGACAACGCCCTGTTCGGGGCATGAGGCACCGGACAGGGCGATGAAGAGAGATCAGTTCGCGGCGAGTTTACTTTTTATCGGCGAAGAGAATGGACTTACCCGGCAGGATCGAGAGATAGTCGCTGATCGACTTCCCTGCCTTGGGTGCTGCTTTGACTGGCTTGCGTTCCATCATGGAGGCGGCCAGGAGTTGAAACTCCCGACCTAACTCCGAGTTCGTATCAACCGGTTTGCCGGCGGTGAGGGCACGGCTGACTCCTTGATAGTCGTTCTGAATACAGGCCAGGACCGGAAGACCGAGCAGTTCCTCGATCTGGCTAACGGAGATGTGGGCTCGTTTTTGGGAGCGGTTCAGGATGAGCTGAATGCGGTCTCCGAGATCGAGCTGGCGGAGGTACTGGAATCGCTCGCGGGCCAGATGTAGCGAGGCAATTTCCGGGGTGGTTACCAGGTAGACACGCTTGGACTCCTGCATGATCTCCAGCGAATATTTCTCCATATTGCCCGAAAGATCGATACAGACAGCGCGGTAGTTCCGGCGCGCGAAAGAGACCATGCTGCGGATCTGAGCGCCATCGATCCGGTAGCCAGGGTTCAGCCGGCCGGAATGAAGGACATCCAGATGGCCGAGGGAGGTGACCAGTTGGGGCCACAGCGTCTCGTCCAGCTTGAACGCATTTTCCGCGGCATCGACGATCGAGTAGTCATTGTCGAGCTTGAGCATGAAGCGTTGCATGCCGCTGTTCAGATCTAGGTCCATCAGCAGGGTCTTGGTTTCCGGCTGACGGGAGCAGGCCCAGGCTGCGTTCATGGCAACCGTCGAGGCGCCCACGCCGGGCTTGGCGGGTAGAAACGAGTAGATGTACTCCGACTCAAAGGGCCGCAGCGGGTTCCGGTCGAGGTTTTCTTTAACCCGGTTCAGCGTCTCCATCGTGTCGCGCATCTGGAAGGGAGACCCGAGATACTCTCGGATGCCAACCCGCATGAGGGCGATCAGCGATTGCGGATCGGCGTCACGCCCGAACGTCACGACTTGCATACCCGGAACAATGCCTTCAATTTGACTAGCCGTTTCGAAGGCGGCATCCATGTCCTGCAGGCTGAGAAAGACCACTTGCGGCGAGTGCGCGCGCAGAGTCCGCCCAAGATCGATGGCGTTGGGATAGCGATCAACCCAGCGAACGATGCCCAACGAACTGACCTGCGAAAGCAACTCCTGGAGTTCTTCCGCCAAACCCTCATCGGGACTAATTATGATTCCTCGCAACATCCGTTCTCCCTGTTCTGTCTCCCCGCACCGGGTGATGCCCTGGTGCAGTCTGGAGCCCCAGACAAGCTAGAGCCAACTTCAAAAAAAGTTTCCATTCAGATTCCGGCCGCCGAAAGATCGGAGGATAGGAACGTACCTGCTCTACGCTATTTCTATCGGCAGGACGCGGCTGGAACTTTAGTGGTATTCCGGAGGGGAGTCCGAAAATCGTTTCCTACGGAGGGCTGGATTGGCTTAAGATGGACTCTCCATGCCGAACGAGGAAACCTTTGTCGTCCAGTGCCCGTGTTGCCAGGCGGAGTTAACGATAGATGTCGGAACGCGGTCGATCCTGCATCACAAGGTAGCCGAGGCACCGGCGCCCATTACGGATCTGGCCGCGGAAGTGCGCAAGCTGCGAGGCGCTGGGGCGGAGCGGGAACAGGCGTTTCAAAGATCACTCGAAGCCGAACGGACGCGCGAACAGCGGATGGATCGAAAATTCGACGAGCTGTTGCGACTCGCCAAGGAATCGACCGCCGGCAAGCCCGTCAAAGATATCGATCTGTAGAGGAAGCGGTGTCAGGCGGCCGGTTCGAGGGCCGCGGCGTCGGTCCAAAGTGACTCGGCATCTTCAGGCCGTCCGGCGGCGAGTAGGAGATGACCGAGGTTTATGTGTGCGTCCGCGAACGGCACCCCGGCGGTGATGACACGGCGATAGAGCCGCTCGGCGAGATCGAACTTGCCGGACTCATGCAGGGCGACGGCGAGGTTGTAGACCGCTTCCGGCGAGACGGCAACGGACTGCGGACTGGCGGATTCAACAAAATGCAAGGCGCGATCTAGTTTACCGACAGCGAGCGCCGCGCGCGCGATGGGTTCGGCAGAGACCTGGCTGAGCAGAATCGTATGGGCCTTTTCCAAACACTTCAGGGCCTTTGCCGCGTCGCCGGATTCAAGGAGAGCGCACCCGAGATTCCATTCCGCCTCAGGCCATTCCCGGCGCAGACGAAGGGCTTCGGAGAAGCCGCGAACCGCATCGGCCGGTTGGATTTCGAGCATGGCGGCCAAGCCGCTGGCAAACCAGCCCTCCGCTGAGTTTCGATTCCTGTCCAGGAGTGCTTTGGACGCAATGCGACAGACGTCGGCTTTCCCTGCGACAGCGGCAACGCGGGCGACGTTCCAGGACGCGGCATCGGAATCGGGCGCCTGGCTGGCGGCTTTGCGATAGGCGGCCAAGGCGTCCCCGTGTTGGCCGGCCTCCTCAAACAGCACGCCGCGCAGCAACAGAGCAGCCGGGTGGTTTGGACGGGCGGACAGCAGGGTGATGAGATGCTGAGAGGCCTCCTCCCCGCGGCCGGTCCGCCAAAGGGCGTAGGCGCGGACGTAGGCCCAGTCTTCCGGGAGCGGGTCGGACTCCGCGAACTGGGCGAGATGGATGGCGGCCGGTTCCCACTCACCGGCGACGATCGCCGAGTAGGCCTGGGCCTCGGCAGCCTGTCGGGTTCCGGGACGGACTTTGGCCAGGTTGTCGGAGATTCGCACCAAGGCAGCCTGATCTTTACGGGCCACGGCGAGAGCCAGGAGATTGGTCAGCAGCTCCGCCGAGGGGTCCCCGGCCGCCAGGAACCGCTCGTATATCGCCGAGGCGTCATCGAAGCGGCGCAACATCTGCAGTGCGACAGCCCGGCCAAACTGGGCGGGTTCACTGTCGGGTTCGGTCTCCAGATAGCGGTCAAAGGCGGTGATGGCCTCTTCGGCCTTCCGCTGATGGAGGCAGCACAAGCCGAGACCGAGAGAAGATTCCTTCCGCTCTGGATCGAGGCTGACGGCGCGGCGGAACATCTCGGCCGCGTCGTTCCAGCGGGAGAGTTTCTCTTGGCAGACGCCGGCATTAAAGGCCGCAATGGCATTTTCCGGATCCATCTCAACCAACTGTTGATAGATGGCGGCGGCGTCCTCGAACTGACGAGCTTCGAAGTGGATCTGGCCAAGGAAAAGGAACGATTCCGGCTGCCGTTCCCCAGCGTCGATGGCGGTGCGGAGTTCGACGGCGGCGTCAGGGGTGCGGCCCTCCATATGCAGCGTCATGGCGCGGACAAGCCCGGGCGAGGAGGCGGCGCGCATGCGCATCGTACCGATCGCGCCCTCGGCCTTCATCAACGCCTGCAAAGGCGCGTCATCGATAAACCATAACCAGCGATCATCCTGATTGCTCATGCGAACCCCTTAATAGCTGACCTTTACGGTCCGAATGACCGCGCGTTCACCGCTCTCATTCGAGAATCCAACGGTGCCTTCGGCGATCTGATTATCGATCCAGACATCAACGGGACGTCCATTTACCTGGGTAGAAAAGTTCTGCCCACGGACATCGAGGCGAATTCGAACCGGCTGACCAGCCACGAGCGGCTCGGCGATAGACACCAGGCGGTGCGGCTGTTCTTCGCCATTAACCACGGCGAACTTCACGAGTTGAACGGCGGAGCTGGCCCCGTTGCCGATATGCTCCAGTTTCAGGCAGTAATAGTTGCGCGGATCTTTCATCCGGAACACCCATCCCATGGCCCGTTGCTCCACGTGACCGGTGAATTCAAAGACGTAATTCCGTTTGGCGCGGCCGGGCTTGTAAAGGCTAATGACTCTGCGACGGGCGATTCCGGCGGTGTCGCCGCTGGAATCTGTCTCCCAGCTGTCAGCACCCATGGTTGCGCCGGCCTGGGCGATGGAGGGAGTTTTGGCAGGTTTTGCACTGCGATTGTAGGCGGGCACGGCCCAGGCGGCGATCGCCACGCCCAGCAAAACCACCACAGCGGCAGCCTTTTGCCAACCCGGCATCCGGCTGAAGAACCCGTCCGGCTCCGGCTCCACATCCGCCTTCCCGCCGAAAGACGGGGCGGCGAAGGTGGCCGGAACCACCGGCGCGGCCGGGGCTTGCGCCTTACGAGGCTCAGGTTTCGGCACCAGTTCGAGCGTCTTTTCCGGCTGGACCGGTTCAACCTTTGCCAGGGTGGAGCTGGCGGGCACCGGTGCGGGCGCGGCCGGGACTGGGACTGGGACCGGCGCCTCGGCCTTGGCCTGGTTCCGGACCTCGCCACGGGGCGATTCCGACTTGGGCTCCATCTTCCGTGCCGCTTTGGCCTGCTGCTTCATTTCCGATCGGGGAGCCGGCTTTGGCGACGTTTTGCCTTCGACTGGCGATACAGGCTTGACGGCCATTGGCGGTTCGGTGGCCGTTTCCACCGGCGCGGCGGGAGAGGTGTTGACCGGTTCGACAACCGCCGACTCACGAGGGGCAAAGGCGTAGCGGGGACGGTACGGCTGCAGGACCGGTTTCGGGAGATGGATCCGCAGGCGGGGGGCACTGGGCGCCGGCGACTGGATCAGGTAATCGGAGCCGGCGGCGAAGGCCGTCAACGCGGGCAGTTCGCGCAATGGACGGCGGACCGGGATGGTGCGGTGAGCCACCGGCGCCGAAGCCGAAGTGCCGGCCGGAACGGTCTGACCGGAGAGCTCCATACCGGGCCCCACAGGAGGCGAATGTACCGAGTTCGCGAAGGGCACACTGTCGAGCCCGACGATGTAAAACGATGTTGCCAGGGAGGCAGGCCACTCGAGCGGAGGTTCCGGCAGCGCGAGTCCGGTCTCTTCAGGAACCGATGGCGCGAGCATATTGCGCCCCAGCGGCGGCAGAGTGCGCGCCCCACGCAGGCCGGGACGAATGCCCCGGAGCATGGATTCCAGAGCGAGCAGTGCATCGGCCATTGGCAGTTCCGGATCCGGGATCAGCGGAACCCCAGGACGGAGTTCGAGAGGCGATTGCGCAGCGGGTTGCGCCCCGCTGAGAGCGGCGAAGACGTCAATAATGAACGCTGCAAAAGGAGGTTCGTTGACGGCGGGCGCTGAAGCTCCCACCGGGTGCGTTACCACGGTCACAGAGCCGGTGGAACTTTCGACACTGCGGCTGCCGCTTGAAGCGGACCGGGCGTTGGGTCGCGCAGGACGCGGTTGCATCAGGCGGGACATCGCCAGGCGATTGAATTCATCCTGGCTGTCCTTTTTGCACTCCTCCGAACAATAGTCAGAGGACCCACGCCATTTGGATAGGCGGTCGAGCTCGGTTCCGCATTGCAAACACTTCATTGAGTTGGCTGGAAACTCTCCCAACCACAGAGTACTGGAACCACCAGTCCACGACCAGACGGCAAAGCACCTAAGTGACCAAAAATACCTTAAGACATATGCGCTTTCCGGGGTGAATCACCTTAGACACGGCTACGGAGAGTCCCCGGTTTGGGTTTGCGGGGTGAGACAAAATGTCTCGCACTTTTGTTCTAAAGTTTTCGCGCGTTTCAGGCGATCAAGAGAATGGCGCGGCGATGTGGCCAATTGGGGAAGCCGCCAAGCAGAGAGGTCGCAAAGAATGGCGAAATTGGATCAACTTCAAAAGAGTGTAGACGGGTTGCGGAGTGCAATTCCGGAATTGCGCGGGGTGTTACTGGCTTCGACCGAAGGGCTGCCGATTGCCCATTCGTTGTCGAACGGCACAGACCCGGCGCGAATGGCTGCTATGGCGGCCGCGGCAACCAGCATGGGACGGCGTGTCAGCGACACCCTGCATGCCGGTTCATTCGAAGAAATCTCCGTGGCAGGAGCCGAAGGGCATATCTTCTTATACTCGGCCGGCACGAAGGGTGTGCTGGCGGTGATCGGCCCGGCAGGGTGCAATGCCGGACTGGTTCACTTGGAAGCGCGCGGCGTAGCCAAGGAACTTGGGGAACAGTTTAACTAGTTAGTGGACCACTCGCCACGACTTCTACCAGACCGGAGCAGCCTCGGCAGGGCGCTGCTCCGGTACTTTTCATTTCTGTTTTATATTCAGTAGGCAATGTACCTGAGGGCCGTTTTATTTTGGGCCATCACTTTGGTCGTGGCCGCCGAGCCACTGCCTTTGCGCGCGCTGCCGGCGGAGCTGTTACGCCTGTTGGGCGAGACTGGTTTAAGCGCCCCCGGGTATGCCGACTGGCAGGAGCGCCACCGGCAGGCGGCGCGGCTTCGCTTGTCCGACGGCGCGGCCGAGCATATCGCCTACTATTTGCTGCAGACCACCGAATTGGGAACGGAACCACGCCTGGACCCGGCGGCAGAGGCGCGGCGGTACTTCGATTCCCTGCCCTTGGCCCGGCGAAAGGCGTTTCTTTCCGGAGAAGTGGAGGAAACACCGTTTTCGCCCGCGGTGCGGCGCCGGATGGACGCGTTTTGGAATACCAGGCCGAAAACCGAACGGCACAGACTGTTACGAAAGATGGAACGGAAACTGGGGTGGCAACCGGAGCGGATCCTCTGGGTGGCCTTCCGATTCCTCCTGCGGCTTCCGGAATCGGCTGATGTCGATTCGCTGTACCAGCAGCGGGGGCTGAGTGCGGACCCGTTCCCGCCATCGATGAAGGCAGTGGCGGCGGGGCTCCGGAAGGTGCAGACAATGGAATCGGTATTATTGGCCGGGCCGGGCGCCGAGTTCGCCTCGCGCTTCGGCGTCGAAGACGGCCAACCGGTGCAATCCTCGCAGCCGGGGGCGCTGTTGGCATTGCTGCCGGGGCGCCCGTCCATTTTTGACTGCGTGGACATCCGGGAAGAGGTGGCTGAATCGCTGGCGGGGGCGCCTTGCCGGGCGTCCACCGGGGACCTGGTGGTGGACCAGTTGCCGGCGGGGCGGTACGACCTGGCGGTGGCGACGAATCTGCTGGTCTATCTAAATGACCAGGAGTTGGCGCTGGCGCTCGGCAATCTGGCGCAGGCGCTGCGGCCGGGCGGGTGCCTGCTGCATAACGATCCCCGGTTCGCAGCCCGGCTGTTCGGGGAGGCGGCAGGGATTCCGGTCGTCCATTTTGAATCCGTCCGGCTGGGAACGCGCGCCGGCCGGGAACAGTTGGACCGGGTGGTGGTTCATTGCAAAGCGATGGCGAAGCCTTGACAGCCTCCGCCTGAAATGTGAAATAATAGCTGCACTTCCTTCAGGAGAACCCATGTCGAAACTCGCTTTAGCGGCCATTGTGCTGGCCGCCGTAATTCCCGCCGTGGCGCAACAAGGCCGCGGCAGTTACTTTGGAACCGTCACCGATACGACGGGCGCCGCCGTGCCGGGCGCCAAAGTTACCTTAACCAATGTCGCCACCAACACCAGTGTCGCAACGGAAACCAACAACGACGGAACCTATACAGCGACGGCGCTGCAGATCGGCGAATATACAATTCAGGTGGAGAAGTCGGGCTTTAAGCGCGCGGTCCGCAGCGGGTTGACGCTGCAGGTTGACCAGCGCGGGCAGATCGATTTCCGGCTGGATGTGGGCGGCGTGGCCGAAACGATTGAAGTGAAAGGCGAGGCGCCGCTGGTGGATACCGGTTCGGCGACGGTTGGTAAGGTTGTCGAAAACCGGCGCGTGATGGAACTGCCGCTGAACGGGCGGAACGCGCTGGCGCTGACGTTGCTGACGCCCTCGGTGAAATCAAACGCGGGGCCGACGAATTCGGGCTTCGGCGATCGCGGCATTCAGCTGTCGTCAATTTCGATCAATGGCGGACCGAACGCGATGAACGCGCAGTCGCTCGATGGCTCAAACAACATTCAGAGCTACATCGGCGAAGTGGCGATCAACCCGGCCGTGGACGCCGTGGAAGAGTTCAAGGTGCAGTCGGGAACGATGTCGGCCGAGTACGGTTTCACCGGCGGTGGCGTCATCAACGTTGTTTCGAAGTCGGGAACGAACCAGCTGCATGGATCGGTCTACGAGTTTTTGCGGAACAACAAGCTGGACGCGCGGAACACGTTTTCGACGTTGAATCCGCCCTTCCGCTACAACCAATATGGCGTCGCGGTGGGCGGGCCGGTGATCAAGGACAAGACCTTTTTCTTCGGCAACTGGGAGCAGTATGACTTCCGCCGGACCACTACCTTTATCAACACCATGCCGACGGTGCGGCAGCGTGGCGGCGATTTTGGCGACCTGCTGGGGACCAATGGGGCGCTCATTCCGATCTACGACCCGGCGACGACCAACGGTCTGACCCGTTCGGTTTTCCCGAACAACCGCATTCCGGTGAGCCGGATGGACCCGGTCTCGCTCAAGGTCAACGATTTCTATCCGATTCCCAACCGCACCCCAACGAACGCGTTCACCAACGCCAACAACTTCAGCAATGACTCCGGCCAGATCCGCAGCATGCGGCAGTATACGGCCAAGATCGATCACCGTTTCGGCGACAAGAATTCGCTGTTCGGGCGCTACTCCTACTTCCTGCACAAGACCGACAACGGCGGCAGCATCTATCCGAATCCAATCGTCTCCACGCGCGATGACGCTCTAGAGAACCAGAACTTCGCGCTTTCCGACACGCACAGCTTTTCGCCCACCATGCTGAACGAACTCCGCGTCGGCGCCACGCGCGGGTATTTCCCGTTTATCGTTCGCAGCTTTGGTGGCGGATGGCCGCAGAAGCTGGGCTTGCCGGCATCGGTTCCGGGCGATACGTTCCCCGGCATCGGCAACGGCCTGCCTGGTTTCAACACCGGCACGGCCGGTTTGCGCGCGAGCATCAATCTGCAACTGTTCGACATGCTGACCAAGATCAGCGGCAATCACACGATGAAGTTCGGCGTGGATATTCGCACGCTCCAGGGCAACAATCTGCAGCGTTCGTCGCCGTCCGGCAATTTCAATTTCACGAGCGGCTTGACCGGCAACCCGGCGGCGCAGGCCGGCACGGGTTCGGCGTACGCGACGTTCCTGCTGGGTGAAGTGGCCAACGCCAGCGGCACGACGCACATGGGCGAAAGCCAGCGCGGCAAGAGCTACTCCTTCTTCTTCCAGGACGACTGGAAAGTCTCCCGCCGCCTGACGGTGAATGCCGGCCTGCGCTACGACTACCAGACGCAGCCCGTGGAAGCCAATGACGGCATGACCAACTTCGACCCGACTGTTCGCCTGGCGAACGGCCTGCTGGGGGCGACAGTGTTCGCCAATTCCGGCGGCCAGCCGCGCAACTGGCGGCAGGGTGATTTCAACGACTTCGCGCCGCGCCTGGGTATGGCGTACGACCTCTTCGGCAACAGCAAGACGGTGTTCCGCGCCGGCTACGGCATCTACTATCCGTCGCAGTTCTGGCGGAACAACTACGGCAGCGTGAACGGATTTGCGAACACGTCCACCTCCTACCCGTCCAGCAATCCGAACGTCAAGGCCTTCCAGTTCAGCGCGGGCTTCCCGTCTCCGCTGTTGCTGCCGGCCGGCCGCGCGCTTGGTCCCAACGCCTTCTTGGGCCAGGGCACCAGCTACGACGAGCCGATCGGCACCACGCCGATGTCACAGCAGTTCAGCGCCTCCGTGCAACACCAGTTGCCCGGCAAGATCCTGCTGGATGTTTCGTACTCGGCCAACCTGGGCAGCCACTTCACGTCCGGCAGCTACAACATGAACCAGCTGGACAATCAGTTTCTGGGCCTGGGCTTTGCTTTGCAGGATCAGGTGCCGAACCCGAATGCCGGACGAGTTCCTGGCGCATTGGGCGCCGCGACGATCACGCGGGAACAATCGCTGCTTCCCTACTCCCATTACCAGGGCATTTCCGTGCGCAACCCGCGCATGGGGAACTACAACTCCCACCTGATGATTGTCAGCGTGGAAAAGCGCATGTCCAAGGGGCTCACCTTCATGGTGAACTTCACGGGCGGCAAGATCATCAGCGAAGGACTGGGAACTCCCGTCGACTTCGGTTCGGTGGAACAGACCAACCAGACGGCGTATCAGGACGGCCGGTTCAATCGGCGTCTGGAACGGAGTGTGGACCCGAGCGATGTGTCCAAGCGCGGCGTGGTTAGCTTGCTGTACGAACTGCCGTTCGGCCGGGGCCCCGGGGTGATGAGCAAGATCATCGGCGGCTGGCAGGTGAATACGATTGGCATCCTGCAGACCGGTTTGCCCATCGTCATCGGCGGCGCCAACAACTTCCGTGCCTCGCGTCCGAACTCGACCGGCGCCTCGGCGAAGATCGACAATCCTTCGGCGGCCAAGTGGTTCAACACCGACGTTTTCGTCAATCCGCCGAACTATACGTTCGGTAACATCGGCCGCGCTTTGCCGGATGTGCGTGGTCCGGGAACCTTCAACTGGGACTTGAGCTTCATCAAGAACACCCGGGCGCACGAGCGTGTCAATCTGCAGTTCCGCGCCGAAATGTTCAACTTCATGAACAACGTGAATCTGGGCATTCCGAACGGAAGCTTCTCGGCCGGACCGAATGGCCGGAATCAGAGCGGTACGTTTGGTACGATCACTTCAGCGCGCGACCCGCGCAATATCCAACTTGGCTTGAAACTCCTGTTCTAAATGAAACTAACGTTCGCAGTTCTCGTTGCTGGTCTGGCCTTCGCGGCCGATGCTCCCTACACCTCCGCCGGATTCCTCAAGATTCCGGCGGAGGTGAAACTGGGGCCGATGTCGGCCGTGGAGGTGGACCGCAAAGGGAACACCTACGTGCTGCACCGGGGCGAACCGCCATTGCTTGCCTTCGACAAGGACGGCAAGTACAAGGGCGGTTTCGGCTCGGGCGAATTCAAGGTGGCCCACGGGTTGCGCGCCGATAAAGACGGCAACATCTGGACCACCGATAACGGCTTTCACATTGTTCGAAAGTTCTCGCCCACGGGCAAGGTGCTAGCCACGCTCGGGGAGAAGGGCGTCCCCGGCGGCGATGAAAAACACTTCCGCGCCCCGGACGATCTGGTGTTTGCATCGAACGGCGATATCTACGTCGCCGACAGCGGCAACGGCCGTATTGTACATCTGAACAAGAGCGGACAGTTCGTCTCTCAGTTCGGCAAAAAAGGCAAGGAAAAAGGCCAGTTCGCGACAGCGCACGGCTTGGGGATCGACTCCAAGGACCGGATTTATGTGGCCGACCGTGGCAACAATCGCGTGCAGGTCTTCGCCAATTCCGGCGAGTTTTTGTCCGTCTGGGACGGCTTCGGCAACCCGTTCGGGTTGCTCGTTGTGGGCAAGCAACTGCTGGTCAGCGAAGGGGACGTGAACAAGATCTTCCACTTCGATTTGGCGAGCGGTCAAATTGTGAATTCGTGGGGCGACTCGCAGACGCTGCAGTTGCCGCACCTGATGTCGACCGACCGAAAAGGCAACCTGTACGTCGCGGAAGTGAACGGAAAGCGCGTGCAGATTTTCCGGAGAAAGTAATGATGCGATTCGGACTGCTGCTCGTGCCCGTCGTGATGCTGGCCCAGACGCCAGCGCCGAAGCTGACCCATCAGGACGCCGAGGAGTTTGAGCAGGCGCATAAGCCGCTCATCCAGCCCGAGCGGCCGAAATCGAAGGACGCCGCGACGGCGACGGCGCAGGTGGCGCGGGCTCTCCCGGGCCGGGGCGTAGCGGGCGCGGTGCCGCAGCGCACGTTCATCGACAAACACATTTTTGCGCGCATGGCGGCCGACAAGATTCCGCATGCGCCGCTGGCGAGCGACGAAGAGTTCGCGCGCCGGGCCTGGATTGACGCGACAGGCCGCATCCCATCGCCCGCGGATTTAAGCGCGTTTCTGGCGGATAAATCGCCGAACAAGCGGGATAAGCTCATCGACACGTTGACATCGTCGGACGCGTTTATCGACAAGTGGACGTACTATTTTGAAGACCTCTTCCGCGCCGGGGGGCGCATGGGGTCGGGTTTGAACCTGTTCCATTACTGGGTCCGGGAGTGGTTGAAGTTGGACCGCCCGTATAACGAAGTGGTGACCGATCTGTTGACGGGCGCGGGCAAATCGAGCTTCTCGGTCCCCGGTTCGCTCTACTATCAGCGCGATTTCGTGAAGGCCAAGGACGATCCGGAGACGCCTGATGCGCACGATCTGGTGAACCAGCCAGACACGGTGGATGAGTTCACGGTGACCTATTCGAAAGTGTTCCTCGGCATCAGCGTCGCCTGCATCTCCTGCCACGACGGCGCGAACCATTTGGAGAAGGTCAATCTGTTTCTGGTGAAGAAGAAGCGGGACGAGTTCTTCAGCCAGGCGGCGTTCTACGGCAAGACGCGGCAGATCATGAACTGGGAGAACGGCTATCAGGCGAACACCGAATACACGGTGGACGACGAAGCCCCCGGGTACGACCGCAACGCCGAGAGCATTCTACGAGTCCCGCGCCGCGGGAAGGGTCTTTCCCAGCCGCGCTTCCTGCTGACCGGCGAGGCGCCGCGCGAGGGCGAAAACGCCCGCGATGGACTGGCGCGCATGATGACCAGCCACATTCAATTTCGCCGCGCTTTGGTGAATCGCATTTGGGGCGAGCTGATGGGCTTCGGCATCGTGGAACCGGTGGACGATTTCGACCTGGAACGCTACGACCCGAAGAATCCGCCGCCGGCGCCATGGACGGTGCAGCCGTCGAACCCGGCCCTGCTGGACGCGATGGCAGAGGATTTCGGCACCCACAACCACAGCTTCCGCCACGTGGTGAAGACGATCATGAAGTCATCGGCCTACCAGCTTTCGTCCAGCTTCCCGGGCGAATGGCAGGAGACCTACACGCCCTACTACGCGCGCAAGTACGTGCGGATGTTGTCGGCGCCGGAACTGCACGACGCCATTGCGGTGGCCACAGGCCGGCCGGGCTCGTTCCAGAGCAGTTCGGAAAAAGTGGGCATGGCGATGCAGATGCCGGAGCCGGGCAAGGCGGGCAATGACGTGAAGACGTTCATGCGCACGTTTGGCCAGGCCAGCCGCGACGACATGCCGAAGAAGGTGCCGCACAATTCGCTGCAGGCGATGCTGCTGATGCAGTCGAAGGTGGTCACCGATCGGGTGAATTCGTCGAAGGGCGGACTGCTCGCGTCGTTGCTCGATAAGACGGCGGACGACAAGGCGCTGGTGGAGCAGTTGTACTTGCACACGGTGTCGCGCAAACCGTCGGCGCCGGAGCTGGCCGTGGGGCTGGAAGCGGTGAAGAAGAACCGCCGCAGCGGCGCGGAAAATCTGCAGTGGGCGCTGTTGAATTCGCCCGAGTTTCTGTTCAACTACTGAGGCCATATGGACAAGCGTGTATCCGATTTCCTCCCTGCCCGCCGGGACCTGCTGAAGCTGGGTGGCCATGGACTGTTGGGCGCCTTTGCCAGTCAGGCGATGCTGCCGTTACAGGTCAGCGCCGCGGGCCGCGGCAATCCGCGCGGCTCGGCGCGGTTCTGCATTCTGATTGAGCTGGCCGGCGCGTTGAGCCACATCGATTCGTTCGACTTCAAGGAAGACGCGGGCACGCAGAAGGACTTCGACGTCCGCAAGATCAAAGACGACCTGTATCTGCCCTACCGGCTGTTCCCGGAGCTCTCCAAGGAGATGGACAAGATCGCCATCGTCCGCTCCATGAAGAGCCACGAGGTGGTGCACTTCCGCGGGCAGTATTACACGCAGGCGGGGCGGCCGCTGAACCCGGCGCAGGCCTCCGAGATTCCCTCCGTTGGTTCGGTGATCAGCTACGAGTTTGAGAAGCTGCGGCGAGAGAAGGACACGTTCCCCACCTACATCGGCTGCAATCTGGATACGGCCGGTTGCGGGGCGCTTTCGACGGGCTTCCTGCCGCCGCGGTTTTCGGTGTTGGACGTGAATTTAAAAGAAGGGTCGGCCTCGGCACCGGGCAGCGCGGAGGCGATGGCGGTTCTGGAAGAACGCTACCGCATCCTCAGCAAACTGGACCAAGTGATGGCGTCGTCGCGGACGGGCAAGGACCGGCAGTTCGGCGCGTTCCGGGACTTCCAGCATTCAGCATTTCAACTGTTGGGCGACTCGCGCTGGCCGCAGACGTTCCAGATGTCGAAGGAAGAGATTGCCCGCTACGGCGACAACTCCGTGGGCCTGGGCTGCCTGTTCGCGCGGAACGCGGTAAAGGCCGACGCCGGCACCCGCTACATCCACATCACGCATCCCGACTGGGACCACCACCGGAACATCTACAACCACGCGTCGAAGAGCAACCACTACATCCGCTGCAACGAGTTCGACCGGGCCATGGCTTCCCTGCTCCGGGATCTGGCGGCGGAGCCCTCGCCGCGCCAGCCGGGCAAGACACTGCTCGACGAAACGATGGTGGTGATGGCCACCGAATTCGGCCGCGTCCCCGGGGCGCTGAACGGCATCGCCGGGCGGCACCATTACAATCTGGCCTACGTCTCCCTGTTCGCCGGCGGCGGCGTGAAGGGCGGGCGAATCCTCGGCAAGACGGACGCACGGGGCGAACACGTCATCGAAACCGGCTGGAAGTACAAGAAGCAGCAGATCAAGACCGAGAACATCTACGCGTCCATCTATTCGGCGCTGGGCATCGATTGGACGAAGGCGATCACGAACACGCCGTCCAAGCGCGCCTACCGCTATGTGGATCCGCTGGGCGCCACCGAAATGGTGATGGACGACGAGATCACGGACCTGTTTGTCTGATGCGGAGGCTCGCTGTTTTGTTAATCGCCGGGGCGGCCTATGCGGCCGAACCTGGAATGGCGCTTATCCCGGCCGGAACGTTTCAGATGGGCCGCAGCAAGCTGACATCGGACGACAAGACGACCATGCGGCCGCAGGTGCTGCTGGACGACCGGCCCGTGCATGCCGTGACGATGCCCGCATTCCTGATGGACACGCACGAGGTGACGCAGGCTGAATACGCCGCGTTTGTCGCGGCCACGAAGCGCCCGGCGCCGTATCACTGGGTGGGAGGCGTGGTGCCGGCCGGGGCGGGCAAGATCGCCGCGTATAACGTCACCTGGGACGACGCCAAGAGCTACTGCGAATCGCGCGGCAAACGGCTGCCGACCGAGGCCGAATGGGAACGGGCGGCGCGTGGCGGCATTGAATCGGCCGACTACCCGTGGGGCGACAAGTACGACGCCAAGCTGGCGCGGCACAATACCGAGACGGGCCCGGGCGAAGTGGGCCGCTACGCGCCGAACGGCTTCGGGCTGTACGACATGGCGGGCAACATGGCCGAGTGGACCGCGGATTGGTTTGAGCGGGAATACTACAAACACTCGCCCGCGGAAAACCCCAAAGGCCCGGCCACTGGGGCCTACCGCATCATCCGCGGCGGCGCCTGGAGCGACCAGGGAAAACGCATCACCGTCTTCTTCCGCAACTGGGTGCGGCCGACGCAGCGCCAGCCCAACATCGGTTTCCGATGTGCGAAAGACGCCCCGCCCGCGGAGCAACGAATCAAAGAGAAAATCGCCGGATTCCAGGGCACCGTTTCGCTCTACGCCAAGAACCTGGTGACCGGGACCGAATACGCCATTCGCGCCGATGAGCAGGTGCGCACGGCATCGACGATCAAGCTGCCGATCCTGGTGGCGCTGTTTCAAGCCGTCGCCGATGGCAAGGCGACTCTGGACGAAGAAATCCTGCTGACGGCCGACGACAAGGTGTCCGGCTCCGGCATCCTGTTCGAGTTCACCCCGGGGCGGAAGTTCCTGCTCCGCGATCTGGCGAACCTGATGATCGTGGTGAGCGACAACACGGCAACCAACCTGTTGATCGACCGGCTGACGGCGGACTACGTCAACAGCGTCATGGAGAAGTACGGGTTCGCCAATACCAGATCAAATCGCAAGATTCTGGGCGATGGGAGGAACCTGAAGCCGGCGGCGAGTGGCTGGAGCGTGTTCGGGCAGAAGGACGACAACAAGAAGTTCGGCATCGGCGTGTCCACGCCGCGCGAGATGGTGCGGCTGGTCGAGATGCTGGACCAAGGTAAGCTGGTGAGCGCCGAGGCGTCGAAGGCGATGATCGAGATCCTCCGCCGCCAGCAGCACACCGATGGCATCGGCCGGCACCTGGATGGGTTCACCGTGGCGTCGAAGTCCGGCGGGCTGGACGCGTTGCGCAGCGACGTCGGCTTGGTGACGCGCGGCAAGGAAAAATACGCGCTGGCGGTCACCGTCGACGGCATGCCGAAGACGGATTATTCACCCGACAATATCGGCAACATCCTCATCTCTGAACTGACCGGGCTGCTACTCGAAAAGATCCGTTAGATCGCGTCGGCGGGCTTCTTCGGCTCGACGATCTCGACGCCCTTTTCGGTGATGTTCACCGTGCGAACCTGACCGCGCGGTCCGATGGGGCCGATATCCCGTCCGCCCTTGCTGACAGCGATGCCACCGGCGTTCCCGACGACCATCTTGGTGTTCTGCAGGGTAGAGATTAATTTTTTGTCGCCCGGCTCCAAAACGCCCATGAAGACGCGTTTGCCGTCGGCGGTCACTTCAATCCAGGTCTTTTCGGTGGCCTCGATGTTCAGCGTGAGGTTGCCGTTAGGATCGGTGGACAGCGTGGGAACGACCTTGGCGGGTTCAGTAGTAGTGGCCGCGGCAACCTGCGGTTGGGCGTTCTCACGGGCGGCGGCCGGCGCGGGAACGACGGGCGCGGGCATGTTGGAATTGGACTGTTTGCGAACTTCCTGCGGCTGATTCCAACGGTCAACGAACAGCGAAAGAGCCCCTCCGCCAGCGACCAGTAAAACGAGCGCGGCGGCGGCCAAACCAGTGCGCGAATCGAAGAAGCCAGCGGAGGCCCCGCGCAGCGGTTCCACCGAAATCAGCTTCTTTTCCTCGGAACGGCGGGCGCGCGGGTCGTGCGCGGCGGCGATCAGATCCAGGTCCACCGGGGGTTCCGGCTTCACGATCGAAGCGAACTCCTCTTCGATTTTCGAGGGATCAAAACCAAGAGCCTGCGCGTACTGGCGGATAAAGCTCCGGTTGAAAAAACCGCCGGGCAGCTGTTTCCAGTCCTCGGCTTCAATCGCTTCCAGGTAGCGGGATCCAATGCGAAGGTCATCCGCAATGGAGCGCAGTTGCTTCCCTTGGCGGAGCCGTTCTTCCTTCAATTTGTGACCGAGTGATGCCATTTAAAAAAATCCCGCAGGATCAATCCTATAATATATCTTTGTCGACGAAGCAAACAACCGTAGCCATCAGTGTCGTGGTGGTCAATTGGAACCGGGCCGAAATGCTGCGGGAGTGTTTGCAATCATTGGAGATACAGGTAAACGGCGAGGGGCGCCGCTGGCCGGTGGAAGTCATCGTCGTCGACAACGGATCCACCGATGGTTCTAAGGCCTTGGTTGAGAGAGAGTTCCCGGGGGTAGTGTTACTTAGAAATGAGAAAAATCTGGGCTATTGCCAGGCGAACAACCAGGGCATCGCCGTGGCCCGGGGGGAGCTTATCGCGTTGTTGAACAACGATGCGGCGGCGCAACCGCTTTGGATAGAACATTTGCAAGCCGCTTTTGAAGAATCGCCTGAGATCGGCATGGCGGCGTCAAAGATCGTCACCTGGGAGGACCCGGGCCGGATCGACAAAGTGGGCCACCTGATCTTCCCCGACGGCCAGAACCGGGGGCGCGGCACCGGGGAACGGGACCGGGGACAATATGAGAGAGTGGAAGAGGTTCTCTGGCCGGACGGCTGTGCCGCTATGTATAGGAAATTGATGTTGGACCAGATCGGCGCGTTTGACGAAGATCTCTTCGCCTATGGAGATGACGCCGAACTGGGCCTGCGCGCGCGGATCGCCGGGTGGCGCTGCCTGTACATGCCGGGCGCGGTGGTGCGGCACCGGCGGGGATCCACGATGGGCCAAGGAAACCCGGAGCGGGTGCGATTGATCGAACGGAACCGTATCCTGCTGGCGACGAAGCTCTTCCCGTGGAGCCTGCTGGTGCTGAACCCGTTCTACTTTGCGCTGCGGTTGGCGGCGGGCGTTGCCGCGGCCGGCAGCGGCGAAGGCGATCTGGCGGCGTTCCCCGGGTTGGCGAATAAGCTGCGCGTGGCCTGGGCCATGGTGCGCGGCCAGTGGCAGGCGTTGCGGATGTTGCCGATGACGCTGCGGAAGCGCGCGGCGGTGGAGCGGATCGCGGTGTTGACGACGGCCGAACGGCGGCGATTGATTCTGTCCAACCGGTTGACGCTCGCCGCATTGTTCGGTATCGTGCGCGATGGGGAGGTTGGCCGTTGACCGAGGAAGCTGTGGTGCCGGAAACGATTCGCGAAGCCGATCTTTGCCCCGCGTGCGGGAGCGCGAACCTGCGCACGCTGTTCCACGGGACCGACCGGCTGTTTGCCACCACCACCAAGTTCTTTGAAGTGGTGGAGTGTACCGATTGCCGCCTTATGCGGCTGTTTCCGCAGCCGACGGCGGCCGAGTTGGGCCAATACTACCCGCCGAACTACTGGTTCGCGCCGGGCAAGGACGCGGCGTCGAAGGCGGAGGATTTCTACCGGCGGCTGGTGCTGGGCGACCACGTCCGGTTTGTGGAAAAGACCATCGAGAACACAACGGCCAAGGGGCCTCTGCTCGATGTGGGGTGCGGCGGCGGACTTTTCCTGCGGCTGCTGCGGGAGCGGGGCCACAAGGTGATGGGGCTCGATTTTTCGCTCGACGCGGCGCAGACGGCGTGGAAGATAAACCGCGTGCCGGCCATGTGCGGGACGTTGTCGAAGGCGCCGTTGCGGCCGGCCTCGTTCAGCGTCATCACGATGTTCCATGTGCTGGAGCATCTGTACGATCCGGTAGGGTATGTGGAAGAGGCGTTCAAACTCCTGGCCCCCGGTGGCCGGTTGGTGATCCAGGTGCCCAACGCGGCCAGTTGGCAGTTCCTGCTGTTCGGCCAGAACTGGAATGGCATCGATGTGCCGCGCCATCTGGTGAACTTCAAGGACAAGGACATTGTGGCACTGGTGGAAGCCTGGGGGTTCACGGTGGAACGCCGGAAGTACTTCTCGCTGCGGGATAATCCGGCGGGGATGGCGACGTCTATCTCGGCCGCGCTCGACCCCATGAGCCGGCGCGTGCGGAAGGTGCCGGAGACGCCCGGCATGAGACTGTTGAAGGACGGCATCTATTTCGGGTTGACGCTGTTGTGCCTGCCGTTCACGCTGATTGAAGCGGCCTGCCGCGCGGGTTCGACCGTCATGATCGAGGCGCGGAAGAAATGAACGCGGGCCTGCTGCCGGGCCCGTTGCGACGGTATGTACTGGACTTTGAGCGGCGGATTGCCGACGCGGTGACCGCGTTCGCCGCGTCGCTCCCAACCGGGGCGCGCGTGCTGGACGCCGGGGCCGGCGAGGGCGCCTATAAAAGCTATTTTCCAGGGCGGCGGTACATCGGCCTGGACCTGGGCATCGGCGATCAGCAATGGGACTACACGCAGCTGGACGTGCTGGGGGACCTCACTTCCCTGCCCTTTGCCGATGGCGTGTTCGACGCGGCGCTGAACATCGTCACGCTGGAGCATGTAAAGGATCCGGCGCGAGTGCTGGTTGAACTGGGCCGCGTGCTGCGCCCCGGCGGGCGCTTGCTGTTGGTGGTGCCGCACGAATGGGAAGTGCATCAGCACCCGCACGATTTTTTCCGGTATACGAGATTTGGCGTCGAAGAACTGGCCACCCGCGCCGGGCTGCGCGTGGTCAGCCTCGCGCCCGGCGGCGGCTACTTCCGGCTGCTGGCGCGGCGGTTGTTGAGCGGTGGCCAGTTTTTCCCGTTGCCGCTGAATCTGCTGTGGTGGATTTGGGTGGCTCCGATGGCGCTCCTACTCCCTCTGCTCGACGGGTTCGACCAGCGAAAAGACTTTACACTGGGCTACCTTGCGGTGCTGGAAAATACGCGAAAATGAACCATGCCCAAACGCAGAGACGTTTTTAAGCTGCCCGCCTTTTTGGCCCCGATGGCACTCTTCGCCGCCAAGCCGGGCGAGTTGCAGAACTCGGTTGTGGATGCCGCGAAGGTTCGCACCAGCAAGGCCCCGTTCGGCGAGTTGAAGATCTTCTTCGACGGCCCCACGGAACAGTTGAAATCGATGACCGGCGGCAGCCTGCTGCTCTACGCCAACCAGGAGCCGCACCCGCCGCACTCGCACCCCGATGAAGAGTTCATGGTGATCACCGAGGGCACCGGCGAGATGATCGTCGACGGCAAGAAATACAAGGTGGGGCCGGGCTCGATGATGTACTGTGGCGCCAACAAAATGCACGGCATCAAGGCCGGCCCCAAAAACCTGACGTTCTATCTCTACAAGTGGAAGGCGTAGCCAAGTAGCCCCAAATGCTCCTAGCCGCCGCCGCGGTGTTCATCGGTAGCCAACTCTGCAGGCACTGCCATGCGGAGCTGTTCGACGCCTATGCGCGAACGCCAATGGCGCGATCAAGCGGGCGAGTGGACACAGTCCCGGCGGCCCAATTTACGGCCGCCGGGCATCGCTACCAGATTGCGGACCGGACGCTCCGGTTCGACGGCGGTTCGTCGACCATTGACTACTTCATCGGCTCCAACGCCGCCGGCCGCACATACCTCCGCGAGCTCGACGGCTACCTGTTCGAACTGCCCGTTACCTGGTACGCGCAGAAGCAGGCCTGGGACGCCTCACCCGGCTACGAAAAGGACGGCGAAGTGCGGCTGACGCGAGCCGTCGAGCCCAGTTGCCTGCAGTGCCATGCCAGCCGCGTGCGGCCCGTGCGAGGGACACAGAACCGGTACGGGGACCCGCCGTTTCTGGAAAACGGCGTGAGCTGCGAACGCTGCCACGGGCCCGGCAGTGAACACGCGAGCGACCCGGCCAAGAGCCGGATGGTGAACCCGGCGAAGCTCGACGCCGAACGGCGCGACGCGGTGTGCAGCCAGTGCCATCTGACGGGCGAAGCGCGCATCGAACGCCCCGGCCGCACCTTCGCCGAATACCGCGCGGGCGACCGGCTGTCGGACGTTGCCACCTACTTCGTTTCGAAGCTCGGCCGGCGGGATTTGAAGGTGACCAGCCACGTTGAAAAGCTGGCCGGCAGCGCCTGCAAGACTGCCGCCGGGGACAAGTTGTGGTGCGGAACCTGCCACGAAACCCATACCAATACCGACAAAACACAACAGGCCTGCCTGGGCTGCCACACCGTCGCGCACCGCCAACAGGAGCGCTGCGCCACCTGCCACATGCCGCGCACGCGGGCCGTGGACGCCAATCATGGCGTGATGACCGATCACAGCATTCCGCGCACCGGCCGCGGAGGTGCTGCGCCCGACCTGAAGACGCTCGTTCCGTTCCTGGGAACGGGGGACGACCGCGCGCTGGGCCTGGCTTATGCCGAACTAGGCGACCGGCGCGCGAAGGAGTTCCTGCTGCGCGCGGTGCCGCAGGATTGGCCGGTGCGTTTGCGATTGGCCGTGTTGGAACCCGACGCGGCGCGCGCCGCGCAGCTCTACGAATCGGTGTTGCGCGACAATCCGTTTGAGCCCGTGGCGCTCGTCAATCTCGGGACCCACCTGGCGCGGTTGGGACGATACACCGAAGCGGGCCAACTCTGGGACCGGGCGCTATTGACGAACCCGGCGCTTGAAGAAGCCGTGCTGAATCTAGCACAAATCCGCTCGCCAAAGGATGCGCGCGTGCTGCTTTCCCGATATCTGGAATTGAATCCGGTGTCGCGAAAAGCACGAGCGGCGTTGGCAAAATTAGGCCAATAAAGAGATTAGTTTAATTATTTCTGATCGCCCTTTTGGGGGTAGTCGATGTGACATAATACTCGGGCCATTGCGCTGCCGCGCTTCGAGGGCCACGTGATCTTACACAAACTAACTCCGCTGATGCTTTTGACGATGACCGCACTTTTCGCACAAAGCGACCGCGGGGTGATCACAGGCACGGTAACCGATTCCACCGGCGCGCTGATTCCAGGCGTCCGCATCGTCCTCACCAACGCAAACACAGGTGCGAACACCGACACGGTGACCACCGGAACCGGCAACTACACGCTACTGTCGTTGCCGGCCGGAACGTACGCGTTGAAAGTTTCCCATCAGGGCTTCAGCCCCTACGAGCAAACCAATATCCAGGTGCGCGTCGCGGTGACAACCCGCGTTGAAGTCGCGCTCTCGGTGGGCTCGGCCGCGGAATCGATCCGCGTCAGCGCCGAGTCAACGCAGTTGAAAACGGAAAGCGCTGAACAATCCACGACCATCACGGGAAAGCAGATCGCCGAATTGCCAATCAATTTCGGCATCGGCGCGGGCGCGATTCGCAACCCGCTTTCCTTCGCACAGATGACACCCGGCGCGACATTCAATGGCTGGAATAACATCTCCATCAACGGAGGCTCCGGCAACTTCAAGATCATGTTCGAAGGGCAGGAGTCCGACAGTGCACGGCAGACATTGGTCTCCGACGAGCTACAGCCTTCGGTGGAAGCCATCGAACAGTTCACGTTACAGACGTCCAATTTCTCGGCGGAATTCGGGCGCGTCGGCAACGGCGGCGTCTACAATTTCACGTCGAAAAGCGGCACGAACCAGATCCACGGCAGCGTCTACACATACATCGAAAACACGTTCCTGAACGCCGGCATTCCCTTCACCAACGACGGCAAAGGGCAACACATCAAAGTCGTGAAGCATCTGGCCGACTACGGCGGCTCGGTCGGCGGTCCCGTGCTCATTCCGAAACTCTACAGCGGCAAAAACCGCACGTTCTTCTTCTTCAACATGGAGAAGTATCGCGACCGCGAAAGCCTCTACGCAGGCACTTCGACAGTGCCCAATAGCGCCTATCTGGCGGGCAATTTGAGCAACAATCTGGCCGTCACGGCCTTCCGCAATCTGGGAAACGACTTCGCCGGACGCGCGATCATTCAAAACGCCATCTATGATCCCGCGACCACGGTCCTTGACGCGACCGGCCGCCGCGTTCTCAACATCTTCCCCAACAACATCATCCCGGCCAGCCGCATCGACCCCACGGCGCAAAAAATCCTCGGCTACCTGCCCAAGCCGAACCAGGGTGCCGACGCCTTCGTGAACAACTTCACCCAATCGGGAGCATTCTTCAAACTGCAGCAGATCCCTTCAATCAAAATCGACCACAGCTTCAGCGACAGGAGCAAACTTTCCGGCTACTGGGGTTCACAAAACACCGATAAATCCAATGGCGTCGACGGCCTTCCGGACGTCCTGTCGCGCGTGCGCGTTCAGAACATCTGGAGTATGACAACGCGCGCCAACTACGACCACACGCTGACCCCAACCATGCTCCTGCACCTGGGCGCCGGCTTCATCCGCTACCGGAATCCCGACACCGTTCCGCCCGTCAGCTTCGAGTTCGATCCAGCCATACTGGGCATCACCGGCGCTCCCGGCACGGGCTTCCCGCGCCTCGGCCCAATCGGCGACAGTGTTCTAGGTGGCATGGCGCTGCCCTTTGGCACAGGCAATCGCACGCTGCTGTTCGACCAGAAAGCGACCGGCGTGGCCAACCTCAGCTGGACACACGGAAATCACACCACCAAGTTCGGCGGTGATTGGAAGCTCGAAACGACGAGCCCCCTGACGTACAACAACCTCACGCCAACATTCAACTTCAGCGGCGCCCAAACGGCCCAGCCGCTCTATGGCCAAGTCCTGCCCAACGGGACCGGTACCGGCTCCGCCTGGGCGAGCTTCCTGCTGGGGCTCTACGACAATGCCTCAGCGGGCAACGCCTCCACGCCGCAGAACCGCCGGAAATCACTGGCCCTCTTCGCGCAGGACACCTGGAAACTCACCCGTAAGCTCACGCTCGACTATGGGCTCCGCTGGGACTACCAGGGACCGCTCGGCGAACTCTGGGACCGTCAATCGACGTTCAGCCCGACCACTCCCAACCCCAACGCCAACGGCCTCCTGGGCGCCGTCATTTACGCCGGCGAAGGCAAGGGCCGATGCGGTTGCGACTTGGTTCCGGCCTACAAAAAGGCGTTCGCTCCACGTCTCGGCGCTGCCTACCAGTTGAACGCAAAGACTGTTCTTCGCGCCGGGTGGGGGTTGGTCTATGGGCCTCTATCCCCAACCGCGGTCGCCCCGTCGACGGCCAGCATGGGCTTTAACGTCGTGAATACTCCCTCGCCCGGCAACGGCGTGGCCGCCGGCACGATCTCGCGGCCGCTCGTGCTCGACCAGAACCTGCTCTACGGCGCCGCCTACGACGCCGGGCTAAACGTCGTTCCCGGAGCCGCCGTGCAGGCCGCGCCGGCAATGGTTGACAAGAACGGCGGACGCCCGTCGCGCGTCAACCAATGGAGCATTTCCGTGCAGCGCGATATCGGCAGGGACATCGTTATCGAAGCCTCCTACCTGGGCAACCGCACGGTATGGCAGAACGCCGGCGGCGGCGGCAACGGGCAGTATCCGGTCGGTTCGCTCGTCAACTACAACGCGGTCAGCCCGGCCACGCTCGCCCGCTACGGACTCGGTGATCTGACCAACCCCGCCACGCGCACGCTTCTCAATTCCACCATCACCTCCGCGGGCGCCGTGGCGGCCGGCTTCAGGCTGCCCTACCCCGGCTTCCCCACCAATGGCACCGTGCTGCAAAGCCTGCGGCCGTATCCGCAGTACAGCGGCATCGGCCAGTTGTGGGCGCCGCTGGGCGCCTCCTGGTACGACGCGCTCCAAGTGAAAGTCACCAAGCGTTTCTCCTACGGCTTCACCGGCATGTTCTCGTATGCGTTCTCCAAAACGCTCGACAACGCCACCAACGCCGGCAGCATCTACGACCGGCAAAGCTTCAAAGGGCTCTCGCCAAACTACCTGCCGCACATCGCCAGCCTCAGTATCAATTACACCGTCCCGGCCTACGGATTCCTGAAGCAGAACACGGTCGCGCGCGCCCTGCTCAGCGGGTGGAAGATCGGCACCATCAGCACCTGGCAGAGCGGCGCGCTGCTGCAATCGCCGGGTTCCAACAACGCCATCGGCGGCTTCCTCGCCACCGGCTACACCCGCCAAACGCGCGTGCCCGGCGCGCCCCTGTTCCTGAAGGATCCCAACTGCGGCTGCATCGATCCAACCCAGGAGACGATCCTCAATCCGGCCGCATGACAGGATCAGGCACCCGGCGTCCCCGGCAGCAATATCGCCTACTACAACGACTTCCGCGCCCAACGCAGGCCCATCATCTCAGGCGGTCTTGGCAAGGAGTTCCGCGTTCGCGAAAAGATGTCCTTCAGCCTCCGGGCGGAGTTCTTCAATCTGTTCAACCAGAACCTGTCGATCGCCCCTCCCAGCACCGGCAGCCCGGCCTTAGCGCCCACCCGTTCCAACGGCGTTCTCACCGGCGGCTTCGGCTTCCTGAACTACAACGGCATCGCCTCCAACAGCGTGAACTCCTCGTTGCCAACGCCGCGCACCGGCCAACTCGTCGCCAGAATCGAATTCTAACCGGCGTCGCTGTTTCGATAGCATAGGGGACAGCGTGCTCCGTTCCTTCGCACTTGCCGTTCTCTTCTCCTGCGCCGCGCCCGCGGCGCAGGAACCATCCGTCATCCGGTTTGAAGAGCTCGCCGCTAAGGCCGGTCTGCGCTTCGAACTGCGCAACGGCGAAGCCGGCGGCTTCCACCAGATCGAGCTCACCCTCGGCGGCGTGGCCGCGTTCGACTACAACAACGATGGCTGCACCGACGTCTTTTTCACCAATGGCGCCACCGTTCCCAGCCTCCGCAAAACCGGCCCCGGATTCTCCAACCGGCTCTTTCGGAACAACTGCAACTTGACCTTCACCGATGTCACAGCCGAAGCCGGCCTCGCCGGCGAGGGCTACGCCATGGCGGTGGCCACCGCCGATTTCGATAACGACGGGTTGGCAGATCTCTTCGTCGCCGGCGTGAAGGGAAACACCCTCTATCGCAATCTCGGCAAGGGGCGATTCGCCGACATCACAGCCAAGGCCGGCGTCGCAAACAGCGCCCCGAAGTGGGCCGTTTCCGCCGGATGGTTCGATTACGACAACGACGGCTGGCTGGACCTCTTCGTCGCCAACTACGTGGAGTGGGACGGCGCCAAAGAGCCCCGCTGCGGCACGCCGGAGCGCCAGTATTACTGCCACCCGGACGCCTATCGCGGCCTGCCGAATCAGCTCTTCCACAACAACCACGACGGCACCTTCACCGATGTGTCGGCGGGCTCCGGCATCGGCAGCCACATCGGCAAGGGCATGGGTGTCGCGTTCGCGGATCTGGACGCCGATGGGTTCACCGACGTCTTCGTCGCCAACGATTCCGTGCGCGGCCTCCTGTTCCGCAACCTGGGCAATGGGAAGTTTGAAGAGATCGGCTTGGAAGTAGGCGTGGCGCTCCGCGATGACGGCCACGCCATCGCCGGCATGGGCGCCGACTTCCGCGATCTGGACAACGATGGCAAGCCGGATCTGCTGGTCTCCGGTATCCTGAACGATTCGTTCCTGCTGTTTCGCAACCTCGGCGGGCGGCGTGGATTTGAGGACTACGCTCAGCGGACGGGCCTGTTGATGAGCACACGCCAGCTCACCGGCTGGAGCCTGGGCATGTACGATTTCGATAACGATGGGTGGAAGGATCTCTTCTTCGCCCTCGCGCATTTGATGCAACTGGACCGCTATCTGGGGCGCGAATCGATCCTGCCCAATCGTGTCTATCGCAACCTGCAAGGTAAGCGGTTGGAGGATGTATCCGCCACCGCCGGCGCGGCATTCCAAGCCGCCGCGGCCCACCGGGGCGCAGCCTTCGCGGACTTCGATAACGATGGCCGCGTCGACGTCGTCGTCAGCGCCGCGAACACTCCGGCAAAGCTGTTCCGCAACACCACCAATAGCCAGGCCCACTGGCTGGGCATTCGCCTGCGCGGCGTCCACGCCAACCGCCAAGGGCTCGGCGCCACCGTTCATGTTCATCTCTCCGATGGCCGCGATCTCTACAACCACATGACCACCTCCGTCGGCTACGCCAGCTCCAGCGAAGCGATCGTTCGCTTCGGACTCGGCAGCGCGGCCCAAGCCGAGTCCGTCACCATCCAGTGGCCCGGCGGGCGAATCCAGAAGCTGGCGAACGTCGCCGCCGATCAACTCATCGAAATCACCGAGGAGACCAAACCGTGACGCCGTGGAAGCGCTGCTTCGCGATCGCATTCGCCGCGTCGGCTCTGGCAGCCGAGTCGCCAGCCAAAGCCGTGTACGAGCGTGCCAATCGCCTCTTCGTCGCGCAACAGTTCAACGAGTCACTCGCCGCCGTGGAAGAAGCACTCCGCCTGGACGCGAAGCTGGTTCCAGCGCTCACCTTGAAAGCCAAACTGGCCATGGCCGCCAACCGCTACGACCTGGCAAGCGAAGCGCTGGAACGCGCTCTGGCCGTGGACCCCAAGGCGGCCTACGCCCAATTCCTCTACGGAATGGCGGCCTACATGAATAACGAAATGAAAGAGGCCCTCCCGCGTTTCCGACGGGCACGCGAGTTGTCGCCGAAGGACCCGCGCGCGGCGCTCTATCTGGCCTTGACCACGGAGAGCGTGGGCTCCCCCGCCGACGCCCTGGCCCTCTATCAGGAGGCCGTCCGGCTGGAACGCGCCACCGGCAAACCGAGTGCCGACACCCTGCTGCCCGGCGCACGCCTACTGCTCCTGCTCGACCGCCTCGACGAGTCCGAAGACTGGCTCCGCCAAGCCATAAAGCTGGCACCCAATCTGCGCGACGCCCATTTCGATTTGGCGCGGCTGCTGCTGAAAAAAGCGAAACCTGCCGAAGCCGCCGCCGAAGGCGAACGCGCGCTCACCCTGTCCGATGGCGTCATCACCGACAGCGCCATCCACTACCTGCTCCTCCGCGCTTGGCAACAGGCAGGAAACCCAGAGCGCGCCGCGACCCATGCCGCCACGCTGCGCGCCCTGGAAAGCGCAAAGCGCTAAAACTCCTTGCCGTTATACATCCCCGCCACAAATTTCTCGTAGCCGTTGTACTGCAAAGTGGGCCGGCGCTCCATCGTCGGAATCATCTGCTCGTAGGCCTGGGACCAGCGCGGATGCGGCTTCTTCGGCTCCACGTTGGAGTAGAACCCATACTCAGCCGGCTGCAGCTTGTTCCAGAAAATCGGCGGCTCGTTCGACATGAAGTCGATCTTCGCAATGGACTTCGGGCTCTTGTAGCCGTACTTCCACGGCACGATCAACCGCACCGGCGCGCCATTCTGTTTCGGCACCGGCTTGCCATACAAACCGGTCACCATCATCGTCAACGGGTTCATCGCCTCGTCCATCCGCAGGCCTTCAAAATAGGGCCACGGATACGGCGCCTGCTTCATCCCCGGCATCTCTTTCGGACGGCTCACCGTCACAAACCGGACGTACTTCGCCGTCGATTTCGGCTCCAACAGCTTGATCAACGACGCCAGCGGAAACCCGCTCCACGGCACGACCATCGCCCAGCGCTCCACACACCGGAAGCGGTAAACGCGTTCCTGAATCGGCAACTTCTTCAGCAGGTCGTCCAAGTCGTACGTCTTCGGCTCCTTCACCAAACCGGAAACCTGAATCTGCCACGGCGAGATGTTGAAGTCGCCGACCAGATTCTTCACGGTCTCCTTCCCGTACGGGTCAAACTCGTAATAGTTGTTGTAGCCCGCCGCCGCCCATTCCGGCGTCAATGGCGCGGCGGGAACGTTGAACTCTTCGTTTTTGGTGGCCGGGTAGAGCGGCTTAGCCTGGCCGAATAGCGACGGCGTCGCCAGCAACCCGGCGGCCTGCAATATCTGGCGCCGGTTCATATAAACCGACTCCGGCGTCGCTTCCCGTTCCGGGATCTCCCAACCCTCTGGCGTGCGAATCAACATGGTGAAGTGCTCTCCCTCTCGTTCATCCTGTACAGATCTGATTTTATTCCAGATGTGTCCGGAACATTTTTGTTTCGGTATCCGTAACAAGTTACAACAAGGAGCTATTCCAATCATGTTCTGCACTGCTTGTGGCTTTACGATGAACGACGAACACCGCTACTGCGCCCGTTGCGGCAAACCCGCAACCGACGCCCAGTTCCAATGGTCCGCGGTACCTCAGGGTCCGCCTCCGCCGCCCAAGCGCCTGGAACGGGACATGTACGATCGCAAGATCGCCGGCGTCTGCTCCGGTTTCGCCAGGTATTTCGGCATGGATCCCACGATCATGCGCCTCATCTGGGTGGTCCTCTTTTTCACCACCGGCCTGCCGCTCATCGCCTATCCCATCTGCTGGGCCGTCATGTCCCGCAACGACTATCGCGCCCTGCCGTCGGGTGCCACGTACCAGCAAGTCTGAGCTGCGTGCGAAAATAGTTGTTAATGAATCGCTTGCTTCTCGGGCTCGCCGCCCTCTCTTGCGCGCTGTTTGCGCAATCGCCTTTAGGCACAGTGACTGGACTCGTGGCCGATCCTTCCGGCGCCGCCGTTCCCAACGCCGCCATCCGCTTGAAGAACACCGCCACCAACATCGAAACCAAGACCGTTTCGAACGGCGCCGGCATCTACGTTTTTGCCAACGTGCTGCCCGGCGAATACGACCTGCGCACCGAGGCCAAGGGCTTCAAGCCCTTGGCCAGTTCACCCTTCCAGGTCGCCGCCTACCGCACCGTGCGCGCGGATCTGAACCTGCTCGTGGGTGACACCAGCAACACCGTCGAAGTCGTCGGCGAAGTCACCACGCTGCTGCAAGCCGAAAGCGCCTCCATCTCCACCAACCTCTCACTCAAGGCCATCCGCGAGCTGCCCTCCAATCTGCGCTCGGTCTCCAACAACGCCGGCGACTCCGGCATGATCTCGCAAATGATGCCGCTCACCGTCCCCGGCCTCGTCCAGGTGGGCGCGGGCGCCGCCTGGGTCACCCCCGGCGCCGGTGCCAACAGCCTGAAGACCAAGGTCGACGGCATCGAAACCAACTTCGGCAACTTCGGCACGCCCGACCCCGTCTCCCAGCCCTCCATGGAAGCCATCGGCGAATTCACCGCCAACATTCTCTCCAATAAAGCCGAATTCGGCGGCATGGGCGTGGTCACCTCCGTCACCCGTTCCGGCGGCAACAAATACCATGGCGACCTGTTCTGGTATGGCCGCAACAGCGCCCTCGACGCCCGCAACACCTTCTCCACCACCAAGCCCTTTCAGAACATCCACAACTACGGCGCCACCTTCGGCGGCCCTCTGAAAAGGGACAAGACGTTCTTCCAGCTGACCTTCGACCAAACCCGCGGCTCCCGCGCCTACCTCTTCAGCCCCAACGTCCCCTCGCTCGCCATGCGCAACGGCGACTTCACCGGCCAGGCCGCGCTCCGCAACCCCTACACCGGCGTCAATCCCTTCAGCGGCAACACCATCCTGCCGCAGTTCATCAGCCCGCAAGCACGTCGCGCGCAGGAGTTGCTCTTCCCGCTGCCGAACTTCGGCCCGCCGTCGCTCACCGCCGCTAACTACCGCGCCGCGTATAACGGCCCGGAAACCCACAGCATCTACGAGTCCCGCTTCGATCACAACTGGACGCCCTCCCACAGCTCCTTCGCCCGCTACCAGTGGAAAAAGAGCGACTACAAGATCCCCGGCGCCCGCAGCACCCTGCCGCCGGAAACCGTCGGCACCTCCACCAACATCCGCGAAGTCCACTTCGCCTCGCTCGGCGACGTCTACACCATCAAGCCGAACATGTTCAATGAAGCCCGCTTCGGCTTCGTCGTCCTATCGTCCAAATCCTTCGCCGACGTCACCGGCCAGAAGCTGATCGACTCGATCGGCATCACCGGCCTCCCGCCCCGCAGCTTCGCCCCCGGCATCCCCGTTCTCAACATCACCGGCATCAACTCCCCGCTCCAGAGCCTGCTCAACCCCGTCAACGACGGCCACTGGCAGTTCTCCGATAACTTCACCTGGAACACCGGCAAACACACCTTCAAATTCGGCGGCGAATACATCAACTGGTTCGTCAACCGCTACCTGCCCAGCGTCCAGGGCCTCTACGGCAGCTACAACTTCACCAATCGCTACACCGGCAACCCGTATGCCGATTTCCTCCTCGGCCTGCCCACCGCGGTCACCCGCATCGATCCCTACCCCACCCAGTACAACCGCTGGAGCGACGTCTCCTTCTATGCGCAGGACGACTGGAAAATCTCCCGCCGCCTGACGATGAGCCTCGGCCTGCGTTACGAATACAACCAGCCGGCCTACGCCCGCGACGGCAACATGTTCAGCTTCGACCCAAAGAGCGGCTCCGTCATCATCCCCGAAGACAGCGCCCGCAAGCTCTTCAGCCCCTTCTTCCCGGCCGATGTGCCCATCGTCACCGCCTCCAGCCTCGGCCTGCCCAAGACCTTCCGCAACGCCGACAAGAACAACTGGGCCCCGCGCCTCGGCCTCGCCTACCAACTGAACAACCGCACCGTCCTCCGCGGCGGCATCGGCGCCTACTACGGCCACTTCTCCGGCGTCGTTCCCTCGGCCATCTCCGGCGGCCCGTTCTCGCTCTCCACCACGGCCAATAACAACATCGTCAACGGCCAGCCCGTCTTCACGTTCGATCGGCCCTTCGCCGCCGCCGGCGTCCCCGGCGCGTTGAACCTGAACGGCATCGCCCCGGACCTGCGCAATCAGGTGTCCACCCAGTGGAGCTTCACCATCGAACGTGAACTCAGCAACTCCACCGGCGTCCGAATCAACTACATCGGCTCCAAGGGCTCGCAGCTCCCCTACCAGCGCAATATCAACCAGCCGGTGGCGTCGACCGTGGCCTTCTCCGCCGCCCGCCGCCCCTACCCGCGCTACAACAACATCGTCTACGCCGAAAGCGGCGCCAACTCCATCTACAACGGCCTGCAGGTGCAGTTGAACCGGCGCTTTGAAAAGGGGTTGATGGTGATGTCGGCCTGGACCTGGGCCAAGTCGCTGAGCGAAGTCGACGACACCGGCTCGGCCGAACTGAACACGCAGATCGAAGACGCCTACAACCGGCGCCGCGACCGCGCCGATCTCTACTCCATCCCGCGTCACCAGTGGATGAACCAGGTGCTTTACGAACTCCCGTTCGCCAAGAATAAACTGTGGGGCGGCTGGCAGGTCTCGGCGCTCATGAACCTCTCCACCGGTAACTTCCTGAACCCGCAGTTCTCCGGTTTCGACCCGTCCAACACCAATAACGTCGGCGGCCGGCCCGACACCGTCAGCCCCGTCAAATACCCCGGCACGCTCACCAGCTGGTTCGACCGCACCGCCTTCGCCGTGCCGCCCACCGGCCGCTTCGGCAACGCCGCCCGCAACTCCGTCGTCGGCCCCGGCTACGCCCTCTTCAACGCCGGTATGCAGAAATCGTTCCGCTTCGAACGCTACGGCAACGTCACGCTCGGGGCCAACTTCCAAAACGTGCTCAACCACGTCAACTACGGCCAGCCCAACATGACCGCCAACATCCCCAACGGCGGCGTCATCACCAGCACCCACATCTTCCCCTCGGCCGGCGCCGCCCGCCTCGGCCAGCTGGTGCTGCGCTACTCGTTCTAGCCAAAAAAAGAGGCGATGCGCTGCCTCTCCCAAAGCAGCGCATCGCCAGAAAACGGTCCAGGTGGACGCGACCACCCAGGCCCCTCTGAGGGGTCGGGTCCGCCTGGACCGTGATTGCAAGACGGGCGGTGCGGGAGCTGCAGCATCGCCGCCAACCCATCCCCATAGGTTGGCGGCGGGCGCTCTACCGCGCGGCCCGTCTCGCAAATTCAAACTAGCAGCCCCGTCGCGGCGTTTTTCCACTTTGCGGCAACAAGTAACTGAAAATAAGGCAAATATAAATTTCGAAAACTTGTGAACGACTTGCAGAACTCGGTCAAAATGGGGTTGACTTTTGCCTGGTGATTCTGAAAGTAATCGTTTTTATTGGGGTTTCGCGGTGTGGGGCGGACGCCATACGGGTGATTTTG
>JBIKOG010000228.1:0-12451 GCA_044358225.1 Bryobacteraceae bacterium
CTCGCGACGACACCCGCAAAACTCGAGGCCAAGATGGGGCGCTACTCCTTTCCTGTAGGACTCTTTCATTCCCTACTACATGCCGGTTTATCCCGGCGCACTGCCAGGCACCAATTTAATCTTTGCTACTCCTCCCCTGGCAAAAGCTTCAACACCGCCAACAGCGCCCGGTGGTCACTCGCCACCGCCTCGTCCAACACCTTCGTCTCCACCACCGCCCACCGCTTCGCCGGCCGAAACAGCACGTAGTCAATCTGCCGCTTCGGCTTGTCCACCGGAATCGTCGCAAACCCCTCCCCGCGAGTCGCGCTCGCCCACTGCTGCATCATCGTCCCCACCACCAGATCGTCCGGCGGCGCGTTCAAATCCCCCGCCAAAACCGCCGGCAAACTGATCGGCAAATTCGCCATCCCCGCTCCCGCCATCCGGTCTTCCTCACTCTTATGGTCAAAATGGGTCGAAAAAAACGCCAGGTCCTGCGAACACCGGTACGGCCGCATCTCCACCATCAACAGCGATCGCGGCTCCATCCCCTCGCTCGCCCCAATCGGAAACACCCGCGAACCCAGCACACTCCCGTTCACCAACACCGCGTTCCCATACCCGCCTCCCTGAAACGGCATCGACGCCCCAAACACCCCGCGCATCCCCGTCAACCGCTCCAACTCCCGCACCGTGTCCCGGCCCTTCAGCCGCTCCGTCCGCACGTCCACCTCCTGCAGCGCCACCACGTCCGGCCGCGCATTCCGGATCACCGCCCCGATCCGCGCCAGGTCCAACTTCCCGTCCACCCCCTCCCCATGGTGAATATTCCATGTGAGTACTCGTAACTCACAAGCCGAAATTGAGGTCATAATAAGGGGAAGCACCGCTAGCCAACGCATGTAACGCTATTGTCGCGCTTTGCGACACCTCGCGGGAACATGAGACACTGGAAGGGTGCAAACATCCGGAGTCAAAGCATGAAATTCGTACACGGTGTCGTCCTGGCGCTCATGTTTTCGGTGATGGTCTATGTCGTCAATCGCGACATGGCCCGGCAGGATTTTAGCGCCGATGGCAAACCCGTTCCCGCTTCGGCCGGCCTCATCCAGGCCGCCTACGCAGCTGAAGAACCCGCCGCCAAAATGGACTGGCGCATGTTGCGAGAGTTGAACTACCGCACCGGCAAAATCTCCCCGTCCCTCAAAGCCCTCGACGGGAAGATGGTCCGCATCCCCGGCTACATGGTGCCCCTCGAAGACGACTCGGAAATCGTCAGCGAATTCCTCCTCGTCCCCTACGTCGGCGCCTGTATCCACACCCCGCCCCCGCCGCCCAATCAGATCGTCCAGGTCAAGATGAACAGCGCCAAGAAGGTCAAAATGAGCTTCTGGGATCCGGTATGGGTGCAAGGTAAACTCCAGATCGCCACAGTGAAAAGCCCCTATGGCGACGTCGGCTTCCAGCTGACCGGCATGCAGATCGAACCTTACAAGGACGAATAAACCCCATGCGTCTCACGCTTGTTCTACTTGCTGTTGGCGTGATCCTCCCCGCCCAGACCCGCAGCCGCAAGGCGCACGAGCATGGCTCGGCAAAGGTCAGCATCGCCTTTGAAACGGCCAAAGGCGCGCCCAAAGGCGTCATCGAGTTTGAATCCCCCGCCGAAAGCGTCGTGGGCTTTGAATACGAAGCCAAGACCCCGGCCGACAAAGCCAAAGTCACCGCCGCCCTCAACACCCTCAAAGCCCGCTTCGGCGAAATGGTCATCCTCCCGCCCGCCGCCGCCTGCAAGCTCACGGCGAAATCGGCCAAGATGGAAGCCGAACACCACGACGCCAAACAGAAGGGCAAGCAGGAGCAGCACTCTGAAGTCCATGCCGAGTTCGACGTCGCCTGCGCCAAGCCCCTCAATGGCCTCGAAATCCGCTTCGGCTTCACCAAGGTCTTCCCCAAAATCCACGATGTCGATGTCGCCCTCTTGGTCGGCGAACAGCAGTCCAGCGCCGACGTCGAAAACGACAAGGGCGTCCTGAAAATCGCCAAATGAGCGACGCCCCCGCCATTCGCCTCACGGACGTCCAGTTCGCCTACGGCAAAGGCCCCCGCGTTCTGAACATCCCCACCCTCGAAGTCGTCGCCAAGGAAAAGGTGTTCCTTTTCGGCCCCTCCGGCTCCGGCAAGACCACCCTGCTCGGCGTCCTCGCCGGCGTCCTCGGCGGCTACACCGGCAAAGTGGAAGTCCTCGGCCGCGACGTCGCCAAAATGTCCGGCTCCCAGCGCGACGCCTTCCGCGGCTCCCACCTCGGCTACATCTTCCAGCTCTTCAACCTCATCCCCTATCTCTCGGTTCTCGAAAACATCACCCTCCCCTGCCGACTCTCCGCCGAACGCCGCGCCCGCCTCAACGGCCTATCTCTGGAACAAGCCGCCGAACAAACCGCCAAGCGCCTCGGCATCGGGGAGCTCCTCCACAAGCCCGTAACGAACCTCTCCGTCGGCCAGCAACAACGCGTCGCCGCAGCCCGTTCCCTCATCGGCACACCGGAGCTCATCATCGCCGACGAACCCACCTCCTCCCTCGATTACGACCACCGCGAGAAGTTCCTCGAACTGCTCTTTGAGTCCTGCCAGGCCGCCGGCTCCACGCTCCTGTTCGTCAGCCACGACCGCTCGCTCATGCACCTCTTCGACCGCCAACTCTCCCTCCCCGATATCAACAAGGCAGGTAGTTAATGCTCCTCCTTTCCCTCGCCTACCACTCGCTCAAGAACCGCATCCTCACCACCGCCCTCACCGTCTTCTCCATCGGCCTCAGCATCGCGCTTCTCATCGGCGTCGAAAACGTGCGCGTCGGCGCCCGCGAAAGCTTCGCCAATACGATCTCCCAAACGGACCTGATCGTCGGCGCCCGCGGCGGCTCCCTCCAGCTTCTGCTCTATACCGTCTTCCGCATCGGCTCGGCGACGAATAACATCTCCTACGAGACCTACGACCACTGGAAGAACCACAAGGCCGTCGCCTGGACCATCCCCTACTCCCTCGGCGACTCCCACCGCGGCTTCCGCGTCGTCGGCACCGACGAAAACTTCTACAAGCACTACCGCTTCCGCCGCGACAAGTCCATCGAGTTCGCCTCCGGCCGCGCCCCGTCCGATGTCTTCGAAACCGCCCTCGGCTCCGACGTCGCCCGCGATCTCGGCTATAAAACCGGCGACAAAATCGTCATCACCCACGGCGTCGCCTCCGCCGCCGGCCGCGGCATCCTCGACCACAAAGACAAGCCCTTCACCGTCACCGGCGTCCTTGCCAAAACCGCCACCCCCGTCGACCGGTCGCTCTATATCCCCCTCGAAGGCATCTCCGCCGTCCACATCGATTGGGCCGACGGCGCCCCGCCCATGCCCGGCGAAGAGGTGCCCGCCGAAAAGATCACCAAGCAGTCGGTGAAGATCGACCAGATCACCAGCTTCCTCCTCCGCAGCAAATCCCGCATCGATACCCTCCGCCTCCAGCGCGAGATCTCGACCTACACCGAAGAGCCGCTCCAGGCCATCATCCCCGGCCTCACGCTCCAGGAACTCTGGCGCACCATCGGCTATGCCGAAGACGCACTCACCGTCGTCACATTCTTCGTCACCATCGTCGGCCTCCTGGGCATGCTCGTGTCGCTCTATACCTCACTCAACGAACGCCGCCGCGAGATGGCCATCCTCCGCGCCATCGGCGCCGGCCCAGCCAAGATCATTTCCCTCCTCGTCCTCGAGTCCTTCCTGCTCTCCGCCGCCGGCTGCATCCTCGGCGTCGGCCTCGTCTACGGGTTGAGCGTCACCTTCCAGCCCATCGTCGAAAAGCACTTCGGCCTCTACGTCCCCATCCAGGGCCCCACGCCCACCGGCTGGATCTACCTCGGTGCCGTCATGGTCGCCGGCCTCATCATCGGCTTTATCCCCGCCTGGAAGGCCTACCGCAACACCCTCTCCGACGGATTGAGCGTTCGTTTGTAGCAGAAACTTGCAACCGAACCTGAGATCGTGTTATCAAATTAGAGAACTCGGATATGTCAGCGCCAAGCAGCGATAGCAACGAACTAGTCATGGACCGTTACGGAATGGTTCTCTCCATTGGGTGCGCCATTCACTGTGCCGTTTTGCCGATCGCGATGAGCCTGCTGACCGCCTCTGGCCTCTCCTGGATCGCCGGTCCGGAATTCGAATGGGCTATCCTGGCCTGTACGTTTATTCTCGGCTCCTGGCGCCTCATCAAAAGCTTCGTGAAGCACAAGAACCCCCAGTCGCTTTACCTCTTCGGTATGGGCCTCATCTTCTTCGCGGCCGCCAAGCTGACGTGGTTCAATTTCCCTTACAACGAAGCCTGGTTCATGACCGCCGGCGGATTCAGCGTCGCCGCGGCCCACTTCCGCAACCTGCGCCTCTGCGCCTGTTGCCAAGTCCACGCCCACTAAGAACCCATGCGCCCGCCGCTGCCATTCGCGGATCGGTTACGCATCCCGGTCGTTGGCGCGCCGCTCTTCCTCATCTCGCACCCCAAGCTGGTGCTGGCCCAGTGCCGCGCCGGAGTCATTGGTTCGTTCCCGTCCCTGAACGCCCGCCCGCTCTCGCAGCTCGATGAGTGGCTCCACGAGCTGACCACGGAGCTATCCTCGTCCGCCGTGGCGCCATTCGCGGTGAACCTGATCGTCCACAAGAGCAACACCCGCCTGGAGCAGGATTTGGAGCTCTGCGTGAAGTGGAAGGTGCCCATCGTCATCACCTCCCTCGGCGCCCGCGAGGATGTGAACCACGCCATCCGCTCCTACGGCGGCATCACGCTCCACGACGTCATCCACAACCGCTTCGCCCACAAGGCCATCGAAAAGGGCGCCACCGGGCTGATCGCGGTGGCCGCCGGCGCCGGCGGCCACGCCGGAACCAGCTCGCCATTCGCGCTAGTCAGCGAAATCCGCGAATGGTTCGACGGCATTCTCTGCCTCTCCGGCGCCATCGCCAACGGCCGCTCCATCCGCGCCGCGCTCGCCCTCGGCGCCGATCTGGCCTACATCGGCTCTGCCTTCATCGCGACGGACGAAGCCCGCGCCGACGACGCCTACAAGCAGATGATCGTCGACTCCTCCGCCAGCGACATCCTCTACACCAACCTCTTCACCGGCGTCCACGGCAACTACCTCCGCCCGTCGGTGGTCCAGGCCGGCTTCGACCCCGACCATCTCCCCGAAGGCGACCCGGCGACGATGAACTTCGCCTCCGGCGACAAGGAACACAAGGTGTGGCGGGACATCTGGGGCAGCGGCCAGGGCATCGGCGCCGTGAAGGCAACCGTCCCGGTCGCCCAACTGGTCGATCGCCTGGCCTACGAACTCGAAAACCAGGATTAGTGACCCTTGCCTATTCGCCGCCGCCACGCCAACCCCACCAGCCCCGCGGCCAACAGGCACGCCGAAGCAGGCTCCGGCACCAGCACCCGCCCCGTCGTCGCGTTGACCTCAAAACTCGGGATCTGCGAAGAGACCGGAAACGTCGCGCCATTGTCCAAACTGAACACCGACCCAAGATAGGTCGCCCCCACTCCCACAGGCGTTTCGTTCGGAATGCTTCCCAGAATCTTCGCGTTGGAAACGTCCGCGGTCACCAGCAGCCAATAGGTGGTGTTCGCCGCCAGAATCCGGGTGGAAAGCGGATAGAAACCGTAGGTGTCGGGGCCACCCGGATCCACCGCCCACGAACCTAAGTTCGCCTGAAACGCCCCCGGTGTATTGCCCGGCCCATTCAGGTGGAAGTCCATCGTGAAAGTGGCCACACCGGCCGTGTTCGCGTTCTGTAACCGGACCAGGACAGAATCAAGCTCATACGCCTGAGGGCCCATCGTAAAGGCGAACCCCTTGACAGCCGCCTCGCCCAGAAACGAGGCATTGGCGTCATCCCCCGGAAGGTTCGAAAGAATCGGCACGGCCAACACAGGCCACGCCAGCGCAACGGTCAGCAACAGTTGTTTAATCATCGGTTCCTCTGTTTGCTCCAGTGCGGGAACCGCGTGCCAAACCGATCATCCCAAACGCAAAAACGGCGCCGTTTGGCGCCGTTTTTCCAGAAAATTGGAGAGTGATTAGTAGCGATTGTTGCGACGCTGACCGCCGCCGCCGCCGCCGTAGCCGCCGCGACCACCGCCGCCGCCGCCACGATCTTCCTTCGGACGCGCTTCGTTGACGTTGATGGCGCGGCCTTCCAGCTCGCGGCCGTTCAGGTCATTGATGGCCTGGTCGCCTTCCGCGTTGTTCGGCATTTCGACGAAGCCGAAACCACGCGACTGGCCCGTGTCACGGTCCGTGACGACGCTAACGCGGTCAACCTGACCGTACTGCTCGAAAAGAGAGCGGATCGCGCCCTCGGTGGCACCAAAGCTGAGGTTACCCACAAATATGTTCTTCATGATTGTCCTTGTGATTTTGCAGACCAGCGAATCGGAGCAGGATTAGACAAGGACGGGTAAACCGGACTATCGAAAGATGCCAAAACTAGCAGTACTGTCAAACTCTGCCTTAAGGCTAGCACATCTGTTAGAGTAAACAAGATTAATAATCATGAATCGTCGCCTATTTCTTTCAGCCTCCGCCGCCGCGCCGCTCGCGCTCGCCGCAAACGAACCCAAGCGCATTGCAGCCATCATCACCGAGTACCGGCCCGGCTCCCACGCCGACGTCATCATCGGCAAGTACCTGGAAGGCTATAAGCAGGACGACAAGCCCCCCTACCCGCGCAACAAGATCGTCTCCATGTTCACCGAACAGGTACCCAAGGCCGACATGAGCCGCGAGCGGGCCAAGAAGTATGGCGTGCCGCTCTACCGCACCGTCGTCGACGCCCTTACCCTCGGTGGCGACAAGCTCGCCGTCGACGGCGTCATCCTCATCGGCGAACACGGCGACTACCCCTTCAACGACAAGGAACAGCGCCTCTACCCGCGCTTCGAGATGTTCCTCAAGATCACCGACGTCTTCCGCACCAGCGGCCGCGCCGTCCCGGTCTTCAACGACAAGCACCTGTCCTTCAACTGGCGCCAGGCCAAGCGCATGGTCGAGATCTCCCGCGAAATGAAGTTCCCCATGCTCGCCGGCTCCTCGGTTCCGGTGGCCATGCGCATCCCGTCCATCGACGCCCCCTTCGGCGTTAAGCAGAACAAGGCCGTCGCCATCTCCTATTCCGGCCTCGATATCTACGGCTTCCACCTCCTCGAAAGCCTGCAATGCCTCACCGAGCGCCGCCGCGGCGGCGAGACCGGCGTCAAGGCCGTCCAGTGCTTTGAAGGCGACGAATGCTGGCGCTACATGTCCCAGAACCCCTGGGTGGAACGGCTCTTCAACGAAGCCCTGAAGCGCAGCAACACCCGCAAACCCGGGGACCCGAAGGCGCTCGTCAAGAACCCCTCGGTCTTCGTCATCGACTACGCCGACGGCCTCCAGGCCGCCGCGTTCCTGATGACCGGCATGGTGGAGGACTTCACCATCGCCATCGACCTCGAAGGCAAGTCCGACCCGTTCTCGGTGCTCATGAACCTGCAGAACGGCCGCCCGCACCACCACTTCGGCTGCCTGACCAAGAAGATTGAGGAGATGTTCGAGACCGGCAAGGCGCCGTACCCTGTGGAACGCAGCCTCCTCACCAGCGGCATGCTCGACTTCGCACTCGAGAGCCGCTTCCAAGGCCACAAGCGCCTGGAGACGCCCGAGCTGGCCAAGGTCCGGTATCAGACCACTGCCGCCTCCCACTTCTGCAAAGACGGCTGGAGCTGACGCTGTTCGCGATACGGCGCGCCGAACCAGTCGTTCCGCCACCTGATCCAACAGGAGGACGCCGCCCTCTTCGTCGCGGAACAAACCGGGGAACTCACCGGCTACCTCCTGGGCTTCGACCACTACTCGCTGTCCACCAACGGCAGTATCTCGTGGGTGGAGGAGCTGATGGTGCGCGAGGACTGCCTCCGCTTGGGCCTTGGCCGGGAGCTGATGAGCGCATTCGAACGCTGGGCGCTGGAGCGCCATTCGCGACTGATCGCCCTGGCTACCCGCCGCGCCGCGCCGTTCTACACAGCCATCGGCTACGAACAGTCCGCCGTCTACTTCCGCAAGAAGTTCAACGGCTGACCAGTTCCTTTACCTTCGTGGCCAGCTCCGTGTACCGGGCAGCGTCGTAGCCGCCGGTGAAGGTCCAGGCCACTTTGCCGTCCTTGTCCAACAACACCAAGTAGGCGGCGTCGGGGGCTTTGAAGTCCAGCCGCTTCTTCCATTCCCCGGCTTCGCTGTAGACGGTCACCACATGCTCGTGGTCCGCCTTCGGCGTGCCGCGCCGCATGCCACTGTCGATGAACCACCGGCCCATCTTGGCCATCCCGCCAATGATCGGGACCTCGAAGAAGGTGGCACGCGGCTCCTTGTCGAAGTCGGCCCGGAAGTGTTTCACCCACTCCTCAACCGCGAACCGGGACTTGTAGGTGAACCCGATCGCCAGCAGGGCCGGCTTGCCCTGCGCCGCGCCGGGCAGCACCGCTTCCCTTCCCGTCAGGAATTCGCCCTTCAGCGGCGGCAGCGTGCCACCCACGTCAATCGCGAAGCTGGAAACAGAGAGCATGAGAACCAATAGCACCCGCATTTCCTTTTTGATTCCGCTGCAATAGGGTTCGATGCGATGAAATGCATATCCCTGTTGTTCCTGGCCACGCTGGCCCTAATGGGCCAGGACTTCCGGCGGGTCTTCCTGGTCGGCTTCCCAGACGCCGATGGCATTAAAAAAGGGCCGAATCGGCTCAGCTTTTCACGAATACGAAGGTTCCAAAACACGATGGCGTGGTATTTCCACCACGCTCCAGCGGCGTAAAGAAGGCGAAATACTTCTTCGTGGCAAGGATCACTTTTTCGGCAAAATCCATCGGCCACCCCATGCAATGGCGGACGTATTCAGCGAAGAATCGCTCGAAGTACTCTGCATGGGTTCTGCGGTAGGTCGCCTCTGAATCGGTGATCCGCCGGTTGGGATAGTGCGTCAATACCAACCCGATCTCCCGGCCGGCCACCATCAGTTCGTCCGGCCGGAACAGGTGCTTGTCTTCGTCCTTGCTCTTGTCTATATCGCGACGGCAATAGAACTGCATGGTCGCCACAAAAAACTGGATCCGTTCCAGCTCGGCGACCGTGCACTCGTGGCCGGCAGACCGCAGGGCATCGGCCATGAACTGGCCCAGAACACCCATCATCATGTAGCCCTCGTAGTAGGGCTCCTCACAAACCAGCATCCCGCCGCGCGGGAGGACAGCCGCGCAGTCACGGAGGAATCCGTCGACATCGGTGATGTGGTGCAGGACGCTGCGCAACAAGATGACCGAGACGGCTCCGGGCGGTAACTTCGCTACGTCTTCCGCACCCAAAACGCCGAAACTGACTCGTCCCGCCTGGACGGGAAAGCGCCCCAGCTTACCCTGAACAATCCGGCAGAAGGCCGGTGATGGATCGGTAATGAACAGCTCGCCGACCTCCGGTTGCATTGCCAAGCCAATCGATACGCGTCCGGTTCCGCAACCGATCTCCAGGACAGGCATTCCCGCTACAAAGCCGTGTCGCCGGCAGATGTCCAGCAGATGCCCGGCCTCTGCGAAAGCCTCGTCCGGGTCAATCTCGCCGATGCCGTAGGTGCGGTCGTATTCTCCCTCATCGTGCTGATAACCGCGCATCGGTGAAATCGCGAATGCGCCATCCAACACCGGCAGTGTCTTCAGGTATTTCTGTAACGTTGTTTCGGAAGCAGCGCCCATATCCATCTTTAGAAGCCCGCTCCTAGCTTAACGGATAACGGAGTTCCTCACCGGTTTGCGCCAAAACTCTTCCGGGATTAGGCTGAATGCAACGAAGCCGACACATTGAGTTGGCAGACTGGATACCATGCGGAATTTCCTCTTCCTCTTCGTTTCTGTCCTGGCGGCGCAACCGGCGCCGGTCGGGCTCCCCAATGGCTGGCGAATCACCCCGGCAGGCAAGCACGTGGTGACGGCCGACTATGTTCTGAACCTGACCACGGCGCCCAGCGATCAGCAGATCGTAGCGCTGCACTCGGGCTACAACCCACATGGCCTCATGGTCATCGACCCGAAGAACGTGGAGATCACGCAGAAGACGCCGCTGAAATCGGCCTGGTTCGGCCTGGCGTGGGCGCCGGATGGCAAGACGCTCTACATCTCCGGCGGGAACGCGGAATCCCGCAAGGACCCGACGGCGGCGCCCGTTTACGGCTACGGCTACGCCGCCGGCCGGTTGAGCGATCAGCCCACCAAGCAGTTCAAGCACCGGCTGCCGCAGAACGAGATCTACTGGTCCGGCCTCGCGCATCATCCGAAGCAGCCGATCCTCTACGCCGCCAACCGCCACACGAAAGCGGTGCGCGGCCAGGTGGTGGCCTTCGACACCAACACCGGCGAACGGCTGATGGAGATGCCGACCGAGATCCATCCTTACGATGTCGTGATTGACCCGACCGGCGCGACGCTCTTCGTCTCCAACTGGGCCAGCGATTCGGTGACCGTCTACGACACGGCGACGGGCAAGGTGAAGGCCACGATCAAGGTGGGCCGGAACCCCAATGACATGGTGCTGGCGCGCGATGGGCGGCTGTACGTAGCCTGCTCCAACGAGAACTCGGTGTACGTGCTGGACACCAAACAGTTGCGGCCGATCGAGGTGATTTCGACGGCCATGTACAAGATGGCGCCGGTGGGCTCGACGCCGAATGCGCTGGCGCTGGACCCGGCGGAGAAGATGCTCTTTGTGGCCAACGGGGACAACAACAATGTGGCCGTGATCAATATCGGCGAGGAGGAGGTCTCTCACGTCGAAGGCTTCATTCCGACAGCGTGGTATCCGGCGGCGCTGACGGTGTCGCCCGATGGGAAGTCGCTTTATGTGGGCGCGGCGAAGGGGATGGGCGGGTACTCGAACATCGACGGGCCGACGAGCCCGCTGGCGGTGGCGGGCGCCGGATCGCGCCACGTCGGGGCGTTGCAGAAGGGCTCTGTCAGCGTGATCTCGCTGGCGAACCTGAAGGGCCGGATCAAGGCCTATACGAAAGAGGCGATGGCCAACTGCCCCTACAACGACCAGATGCTGACGAAGGCCAAGCCGCCGGTGAGCGGGCCATCGGTGGTGCCGCAGCAGGTGGGGCAGGGTTCGCCGATCAAGCACGTCATCTACATCATCAAGGAGAACCGGACGTACGACCAGGTGTTCGGGGATATCGCCAAGGGCAACGGCGACTCGCGGCTGACGATCTTCGGCCGGAAGGTGACGCCGAACCAGCACCGGTTGGCGGAGCAGTTCGTGCTGTTCGATAACCTGTACTGCGACGGGGAGGTTTCGGTTGACGGCCATTCCTGGAGCAATTCTGCCTATGCCACCGACTTCAACGAGAAGCGCTGGCCACCACAGTATGGCGGGATTTCGGCGTCCGTGAACGGCCCGGCGAACACGCCGGCGAGCGGGCACATGTGGGATCTGGCGGCAAAGAAGGGGCTGACGTACCGCAGCTACGGCGAGTATGCGCAGCGGGTGAGCGACGGCGGCCAGATGGACGCCGCGCCGGGCGTGGGCGGGCTTGTGGGCCACGTGGCGCCGAAGTACCGGCTGCCGGGGATGCGGGACACGGAGAACGTGAAGGCGTTCTTCGACGAGTTCGATCAGTATGAGGCGGCGTTCGATTCGACGGACGCCAGCAAGCGGCTGCCGCACTTCATTGTGATGAGCCTGGGCGAGAACCACACGCAGGGCACGCGGGCCGGTGCGCCGACGCCATCGGCGGCGGTGGCCAATAACGATTGGGCGGTGGGGCAGTTGGTGGACCGGGTGAGCCATTCGAAGTACTGGGCTGAGACGGCGATCTTCATCATCGAGGACGACGCGCAGAACGGGCCGGACCACGTGGACTCGCGGCGGACGACGGGGCTGGTGATCTCGCCCTATACGAAGCGCGGGGCGGTGGATTCGACGTTGTACACGACGTCGTCGATGGTGCGGACGATGGAGCTGTTGCTGGGCTTGCCGCCGATGACGCAGTACGACGCGGCGGCGACGCCGATGTATGCGGCGTTCATGGACAAGGCCGACCTGAGCGGCTACACGCACGTGGGGCCGGAGGTGGACGTGAATGCGAAGAACACGGTGATGGCGTGGGGTTCCAAGGAGTCCGGCGAGATGGACTTCAGCGACTATGACCGAGCGCCGGAGTTTGCGTTGAACGAGATCATCTGGAAGTCGGTGCGGGGGGCGCGGTCGGCGATGCCGTTGCCGGTGCGGCACTTCCATTTCCGGTACTAGCCGCGGCTGCTCCGAGAGGGCGTTGCGCCACGAGCGCTTCGTCCTTTCGGGGAAGCTCGGGTTGTAGCGGCTGTTGGTGGCGATATGAACTTCAAGCGAATA
>JBIKOG010000045.1:0-40080 GCA_044358225.1 Bryobacteraceae bacterium
GTGGGATTGGGCGTGGGCGGGATGTGGCCGAACGGGATGGCGCTGGTGGCGGAATGCTGGCCGGGAGCGTCGAAGCCGTTGGTGTCGGGGGTGATGTCGGCGGGGTTGAACACGGGGATTTTGTTGCTGTCGCAGGTGGCGCGGGCGTGGCCGATTACGCCGGATTCGTGGCGGTGGATTTTCCAGTTTTCGGGGGCGCCGGCGTTGTTGGGGGTGTTGGTATTGGTGGCGTTGCCGGAGTCGCCGGCGTGGCTGGCATCGCGCGGGGTGGCGAAGAAGAAGCCGACGCCGTTGCGGGATCTGTTCGCGCCGGGGTTGGTCCGGGTAACATTGGCGGCGATTGTGATTAGTTCGATTCCGATGGTGGGGGCGTGGGCGGCGAGTAAGTGGATGATTCCTTGGGCGGACAAGGTGGCGGGGGCAACGAATGCGGAATATAAGGCAGCGACGCAGGGATGGTGGGCGATTGGGGCGGCGCTGGGGAGTTTGCTGGGGGCGCAGTTGGCGGGATGGATGGGGCGGCGGCGGAGTTACTTGTTGATTAGTGTGGGAGCGTCGGCATTGACGATTGCGATGTTCCAGTTGACGGCACCGCTGCGGCCGGGGTTTCATGCGGTGGTATTTGCGCAGGGGCTGGTGGCGACGTTGTTTTTTGGGTGGCTGGCTTTGTATTTGCCGGAGCTGTTTCCGGTGGCGGTGCGGGCTACGGGAGCCGGATTGGCGTATAACTCCGGACGGTTTGCGACGGCGGTGGGTGTGATGGGCGCCGGGGTATTGTTCGCCGCGCTGGGCGGGGATTACCCGCAGGTGGGGACGATTTGCGCGGGGATTTATGCATTGGGAATTGTGGCGATTTGGCTAGTGAAAGAGCCGGAAGTTTGATACAACGGGCGGAGCATGCGAATCCTATTTCTGGCGGTTGGTTTGTCGGCGTTGCTGCCGGCGCAGGCGGCGTTGACGGCGGGGGGCGACTACGCCACCGCGTTTGAGGCGTGGCTGACGAAGCAGGCCGAAGGGCATTGGGACAAGAGGGAGCGCGCGGTGGCGGCGTTGGAAACCGCCGACGGGATCCGGGCGCGGCAGGCGTTTGTGCGCAAGGCGATGGTGGAGCTGATTGGCGGGTTTCCGGCGGAGAAATCGCCGTTGAAGGCGCGGGTGACGGGCGGGTTCGCGCGGGATGGGTACCGGGTGGAGAACGTCATTTTCGAGAGCCAGCCGGGGTTTCGGGTGACGGCGAATTTGTATCTGCCGACGGTGGGGAAAGGGCCGTATCCGGCGGTACTGGGCGTGGCGGGTCATTCGGCGAATGGGAAGGCGTCGGCGACGTATCAGTCCGCTTTTATTGGATTTGTGAAGCAGGGGTTCGCGGTGCTGGCGTTTGACCCGCCGGGACAGGGGGAGCGGAGCGAGTATTTCGATGTGGACAGCGGGAAGTCGAAGGTGGGGATTGGGACGGGTGAGCATACGATGGCGGGGCTGCAGGCGTTGCTGACCGGGCACACGATGGCGCGGTATGAGACTTACGATGGGATTCGGGCGGTGGACTATTTACTGACGCGGCCGGAGATTGACCCGAAGCGGATTGCGGTTGCTGGAAATTCCGGGGGTGGGACGCAGGCGGCGTATCTGGCGGCGGTGGAGCCGCGGCTGGCGGCAATTGTCTCTTCCTGTTACATGACGCGGTGGCGCGAACTATGGTCCGGGCCGGGGCCGCAGGACGCCGAACAGGTGTTTCCGGGATTTGTTTCGCAGGGATTGGACTTTGGCGATTTTGCGCTGGCGCTGGCACCGCGGCCGTTTTTGATGACGACGGCGATTCAGGACTTTTTCCCAATAGCCGGGGCGCGGGCGACTTACAAGCAGAACCAGCGGCTGTTTGACTTACTGGGCGGTGGGGAGAAGGCGGGTTACTTTGAGTATGACGACACGCACGGGTGGTCGAAGCCGCGACGGGAGGCGGCGTATCGGTTTTTAAGTAAGTGGATGCAGGGGACGGAAAGCGCCGGAACGGAGCCGGCGGTGCAACCGGAGGAGGAGAGCGCATTGTATGCGACGGCGACGGGGCAGTTGGCCACTTCGGGCGGCACGGAGACGGTGCAGAGTTTGAATCTGGCGCATGCGCGGCGGCTGGCGGCGGGGCGCGGGATGTTGACGGTGTCGGGATTGCGGGCGGCGATTGGGTTGGGGACGTTGGCTGGGCGGCCGGCGGCACGGAGTTTGGGGGAAGTTATGGTGAAAGGGGTGCGGGTGGAGAAGTTGGAGTTGACGGTGGAGGGAGGGTTGGCGATTCCGGCGCTGCTGTATCACGGGGCGGCGGGGCGGCGCGGTGTGGTGTTTGCGAGTTCGTTCGGGAAGGGGGCGGACGCGGATGTGATGGAGCTGGCTGCGGCGGGGACGCCGGTGCTGGCGTTGGATCCGCGGGGGATGGGCGAGAGTTACAAGGCGGCGGGGCGGACGGGGTACCGGCAGGGGTATCAGTTGGCGGCGCGGGCTATCTTATTGGGGCGAAACTTAGTGGAGATGCAGGCGGCGGACTTATTGGCGGGAGTTAGTTATTTAGAGAGTGTTACGGGCGGGCCGGTTCGAATGTACGCGAAGGGAGCGGTGGGGCCGGCGGCGATGGTGGCGGCGGCGGTGGATGGACGGGTGGCGGAGTTGGCGGTGGAGCGGTCGATTGTGAGTTATATGGACGTGGTGGCGGCGCGGATTCACGAGGGATTGGACCAGACGGTGGTGCCGGGGATCCTGGGAAAGGCGGACTTGCCGGAGGTACTGCGGTTGATGGGTGGGCGGCCGGCGACGTTGATTTCGCCAGCCCATCCGAACGGGCGGCCGATGTTGCGGGGAGAGGCGCCGCAGGCGGGCGTGGTGCTGCGCGGGGAGGGTTGGAGCCTGCGGCGGACGATGCCGGGGTGGCTGCCGTAGCCATTACGTTGTGTTCAGATTACTCCATGGGTGGTACGCGAAGTTAGTGATCGGATCGACTGATTCTACCTATGGGTCCCGAGGTTGCGGCTTCGCATACTTGGGGTATGAAGTCGATATTAGTCACGATGGCGATGGCGGTGGGGCTGCAAGCGGGGTCGATCCAATTGACCGGCGTGGGGTATGGGCGGCCTGACGTGGAGATAGTGAACCCCAATGGGCAGGCGCGTGATGTCTATGCGACCGAGATCTATGTGACACGCGAGGGGAGTTCCTACATTGCGTATTGTGTGGACTTATTCCCTACGATTGGGTTTAACACATATCAGAGCAGTACGGGGACGCCGGACAGTTATCTGAACGGCGGGCGGGCGGCGTGGTTGTTTGAGACGTATGCGGGGCTGGTGCGGTCGAACGACGACGCGGCGGCGCTGCAGGTGGCGATGTGGGACGTGGTGCATGACACGGGAGACGGATTGGGGATGGGCGTGATCCGGCTGGGGACGTCGGAGACGGCGTTGGGAATGGCCGCGAATTTGTTAGTGGCGAGTTCGTTGGGGCGGAGTTCGATGAACGCGGCGATCCTTTACAACTTTGAACTGGGGACGGGGCAGCAACGGCAAACGTTGATCAGCTACGGATTGACACCGCCGCCTACGGGGGTGGAGACGCCGGAGCCGGCGACGATGCTGCTGATTGGGGCGGGGTTGGCGGGGGTATTCGCGATCAGCCGGCGGGGATCAGGGACTCGGACTTAACTGAGGAAAATCGCCATAAGTTTTCTTTCGGCCGCCGCCGATAGACACTATAGGTAATGGCGATTTTGGATCTGGACACCGTAAGCACACATCAGAAGGCCGCGCGGCTCAATCACGACCCGACGACGTACGGGGCGTTCGCGGAGATCGGGGCGGCGCAGGAAGTGGTGGCGTGGTTTTTCCGGAGCGGGCGAGCGTCGGGAACCGTCGCCAAGTCGATGTCGGCGTACGACATGGTGGTTTCTGATGCGATCTACGGACCATCGAACCGGTATGTGAGCCGCCAACGATTGCAGAGCATGCTGACGCATGAGTACTCGTTGTTGCAGGACCGGCTGGATGCGGCGCGCGGGGCGACGACGAAGTTCTTTGCGTTTGCGGATACGGTGGCAACGAACCGGCGATCGCAGCCCGGCAGTGGGCATGGGTGGTTGGGAATTCGCTTTCAGAACGAACCGAAGGCGCCGCCGTCAGAGATTCTGATTCATATTCGGCTGCTGGATCCGGTGACGCTACGGGAGCAGGAAGTGATCGGGATTCTGGGCGTGAACCTGATCTACGGGGCGTTTTATTTGAACGATCAGCCGGAAGAGCTGATCTCGACGCTGATGGACGGGCTGAGCCGGGTGCGTTTGGAAGTGGACATGATCAAGTTCTCGGGCCCGGCGTTTGCGGGGGTCGATAACCGGTTGATGAGTTTGCAGTTGGTGGCGCAGGGTTTGACGGATGCGGCGGTGTTTACGGCGTCGGGCGAGGCGGTGGAGCCGGCGGAGATCCTGTTTGGGCGGCCAGTGCTGTTGCAACGCGGGAGCTTCCGGCCGGTGACGAATGTGACGCTCGACATGTTGTACTGCGCGGGCGAACGGATGGTGAAGGAGAAAAAGATCGACGAACACCGGATGGTCGTGCTGATGGAGATGAGCTTGAAGAATCTGATGTCGTCCGACCAATTGGACCACGTGGATTTTCTGGCTCGTGTGGACATGCTGGGCGCGCTGGGGCACCCGGTGATGATCTCCAGCTTTTCGGCGTCGCACCGGTTGACGGCGTATCTGCGGCGGTACACCAAGCTGCCGATCGGGCATGTGATGGGCCTGGGCACGCTGCGGAGTATTTTCCAGGAAGAGTATTATGCCGACCTGGCGGGCGGCATTCTGGAGGCGCTGGCGATGTTCCTGCAAGGGGACACGGCCATGTACGTTTACCCGATGTGGGACCCGAATACGGCTTCGCCTTTATCGGCGGAACAGTTGGAGGTTGCGCACAACCTGAGACATCTGTACTTGCATCTGCTGGAGAACGAGCGGATCTACTCGCTGCCGGTCTTCGACAAGGTGGACCTGCCGATTATGCCGGCGGAGATCCTGAGCCGGATCAAGGCCGGGGACACCAGTTGGCAGAAGTTTGTGCCGCCGCCGGTGGCTGAGAAGATCCGGACGGATAAGCTTTTTGGGTATTCGGCTTAGCGGAGGATGGCGCGGATGGGTCCGGTGCCTTCCTCGATGAGCTTGAAGGCCCGGCCGTTGGTGTGGAAGTCCATCTTCTGGTAGTTCAGACCCATTTGATTGAGGATGGTCGACTGGAGATCGCTGATGTAGTGGGGTCGATCGACGGCCTTGTAGCCGACTTCGTCGGTGGTGCCTTCGACGATGCCGCCCTTGACGCCGCCTCCGGCGAGCAGGGTGGAGAAGCCTTTGCCGTTGTGATCGCGACCAGTGGTGTTCTGGGACCAGGGGGTGCGGCCGAATTCGCTGGTGAAGACGACGAGGGTGGAATCGAGCAGGCCACGTTGTTTGAGATCGGCAATGAGACCGGCGATCGGTTTATCGACCGCGCGGCATAAGGGGGCGTGGGTAGCCATATCGCCATGGGCGTCCCAGGAACCGTTTCCGCCGCCGGCGTGGCAGATTTGGATGAAGCGAACGCCGTTTTCCACCAGACGGCGGGCCAGGAGGAGTTGGCGGCCGAAGTCGTCGGTTTCCTTAGCGCCGATGCCGTAGAGGTCCTTGACGTGGGTGGGTTCGCTGGCGAAGTCGACGATGGCCGGGGCGGTCCGCATGAGGTTGCCAGCGAGTTCGTAGGCCTGGAGGCGGGCGCCGATTTCGGAGTCGAGCGCGTAGTCGGCCCGGAACTCCTGGTTCCAATCGAGCAGGGCCTGCATTTGGCGTTCGCGGGCGGCGCGCGTGGAGGAGGCCGGGGGGACGAGGTTGGGGATGGGAGTGTCCCCAGGCTGGAATGGCGTGGCGGAGTGGGCAGCGCCCAAGTAGCCGCCGGTGAGTTGGACGGGCGAGGAAGGGCGGCCGATGTTGACGAAGGACGGCAGGTTTTTGTTGGCCGAACCGAGGGCGTAGGTCACCCAACTGCCCAGGCTGGGGTGTTCGAACTGGCGGAGCGGCTTGCCAGTGGAGTGTTCGATGACGGCGGGGAAATGGTTAGTTTGGTGGCAGTACATGGACCGAACGACGGCGACGTCATCGATGACGCCGCCGACGTGGGGGAACCAGTCGGAGACGGGGATACCGGACTGTCCATACTGCTTGTAGGTACGGAGGATGGGGATGACCGGGCGCTTCATGGCGGCGTTGTTATCGCCGAAGCCGATGGCGTCCATCATGGTGCCGGCGAACTTGTTGTCCTTGGGGTCGAAAGTGTCGATGTGGCTGACACCGCCGCACATGAACAGGTAGATGACCGATTTGGCGCGGGGCTCGCCGGGGAGGAGGGCGCCGGGCAGTTTGCCATCGGCGGCCCAGAGCGCGCCGGCGGCGGCGCCGAGGAAGCCATTGGCACTTCTTTGGAGGAATTGGCGGCGGGTTGGCATGGGGGTTACTTCACGAACAGAAACTCGTCGAGGTTGTAGAGCAGCCAGGCGAGGTCTTTCAATTTTGCTTTGTCGTTGGACAGGAAGCTGAGGGCGCGGTCCATTTCGGTGGCCGATGGGGGGCGACCGATGGTCTCGCGGAAGGCGCGGCGGGCGGCGGCGGCGAGGTCCGGTTCGGCGGCGGCGCGGGTGGCGAGCTTGGCGGAGGCGGACTCCACCATGCGGTCATTCATGGTGAACAGGGCCTGCGGCGCGGTGATGGTTTGGGTGCGGACGGGGCAGGGTGTGCGGCCGTCATCGACGTCGAACGACTGCAGGAAATGGGCCATCACCTCGGTCGAGGGGATGAATCCGCGGGTCATATATGCCCCGCGGCGGGTGGTTTTCGTCGCAAATGTACCGTCTTTTGGCAGAAAAATGCTCTGTTTTTTATCCGGATTCACGACTTGGAACGACTTGCCGCCGACGGTGAGATCGAGGTCCCCGGCGCTGGAGAGGATGGCGTCCCAGAGCGGTTCGGCTTCCAGGCGTTGGAGACGGAAGCGCCAAAGGTAGGTGTTTGCCGGGTCCGTTTTGTGACTGGCGGGTTCGGGTTTGGACGAGCGCCGGTAGGCATCCGAAGTTAGTATTAACTTATGCAGCCAGCGCATAGAGTAGTTATGAGCGACAAATTCGGAGGCTAAGTAGTCGAGTAACTTCGGATGACTGGGACGGCCGCCGAGCAGGCCGAAGTCACTGGGGTTTTTCTGCAGTCCTTCGCCGAAGTGCCACTGCCAGACGCGGTTGACGGCGACGCGGGCGAAGAGCGGGTTGTCCTTGTCGGTCAGCCAGCTGACGAACCCTTCGCGGAGGCCGTCGCGGAAGTCGAGATCGGCGGGTTGGAAGGGGAAGCCGGGTTGGACGGGCTTGTCCTTTTCCGGCTTCGCGGGATCGCCGGAGGTGAGGATATAGGTGGGCTCTTTGCGGCGGGCGCTGTCCTCTTCGACGATCCAGTGCGCGGGCAGATCGGCGGGACGTTTCAGCGCGCCTTGCTGCTTGAGGAGGGCGTCGTAGCGGACGATTTCCTCTTTCGGCATGATCTCCTTGATCTTCGGGGGATCGATGCGGAGGACGGGGAAATAGTCGTCGGCGGTTTTCTGTTCGGCGACGGTGCGCTTGTGGTCGGGCTTGCGAACGATCTCGCGGACGTCGGGCGGGAGCATGGCGACGCGCTCTTCGTAGAGCTTCTGGTGATAGGGCGCGGTGAGGGCGGCGATGTCGCGGTCGATGGGATCCTTGGCGCGGCGGTAGGCTTCGAGCGCCTTGCTGTAGGCGTAGATTTCATCGGGGGTGGCGAGGTCGACGCGACGCACGACGAGCGGATCGAAGAGCGCCTTCATGGCGTAATAGTCGGTCTGTTTGATGGGGTCGAAGCGGTGATCGTGGCACTTGGCGCAGCCGACGGTCATGCCCATGAACCCGGCGGCGATGGTCTCGACAGCGTTCATGGAGACCTCCTGATTGCGGTCGCCGCCGTTCAGCGCGCTGCGGGCGAGAAAGCCGAGGGCGAAGCGATCGGCCGGGTTCGATTCGGGGCGGGAGCGGGTGCCGAAGACGGTCAACTGCGGGCGGCCGCCGTAGCGGTTGCCGAGGATTTGCGCGGTGACGAACTGGTCGTAGGGCATGTCGTCGTTGAGCGCCTGGATCATCCAATCGCGCCAACGATAGATGCCCGGCGCGGCTGTCATTACGGAGCCGTCGAGGCCATCGAGATCGGCGTAACGCAGCACGTCCAGCCAGTGGCGGGCCCAGCGGACGCCGTGCTGTTCGCTGGCGAGCAGCCGGTCGATCAGGCGGGCGTAGGCGTCGGGCGCGGTGTCGGCCAGGAAGGCGTCCTGCTCGGCGGGCGTGGGCGGGAGGCCGGTGATATCGAACGACGCGCGGCGAAGGAGAGTCAACTTATCGGCGGGGCCGTTGGGCTGGAGGCCTTTGGCTTTGTGCTCGACGGCGAGGAAGGCGTCGATGGGATTGCCGGAGGCGGTGAGCGCGGGCACGGCGGGCTTTCGGACCGGCTGCAGGGACCACAGCTTCACCTTCGGCGGCTGGGCCCATACGCCGGCGACAAGCGCAAGCAGAATCAACGCGGAGGTTCGCATTAGAGATTTCTCATTATCCTAATTCCCGTAGTGGTTGGCGATCAATTCGCCGATGCGGGCGATGGCGTCTTCCAACTGCGCGCCGACACCGTAGTGGCCGGCGGTGAAGACGCAGACGACGATGTTGCGCTTTTCGCTTTCGAAGAGGCCGACGTCGTTGCCGATGTAGGGGAGGAAGTCGCCGGTTTTGTGGGCGACGCGGAAACCGGTGACGTATTTGGGCAGGCGGGAGGAGTAGACCTGGCCGCGGAGCATGGTGAGCATGGCGTCGCTGGAGGCCTTGCTGACGGCCTTGCCGGTGGCGATTTTCTCCAGCAAAACGCCCATTTCCCGGGCGCTGGAGAGGCCGTAGGCGTGCTTGCCCTCGCGGTGGAAATCGGCAGCGGAGGGCGCGGCGCGGAGGGCGGCGAACCAACCGCTGGAGGGCGTGGTGGCGCGGGTGGATTTGAATCCGTAGGAGGTCATCAATGCGTTGACGGGTTCGACGCCGCCGACTTTATCGAACAGGATGTCGGTGGCGGTGTTGTCGCTGACGATGTTCATCAGCATCAACGTATCTTTAAGCGTGATGGTGGCGCCGGCGTCGAGGGAACGGAGAATGCCGGTGCCGGGGCGCTTCATCGATTCGGTAATTTCGATGCGTTCGGTGAGCGAGAGTTTGCCGGCCTCGATCTGGCGGAAGGCTTCGATCATCAGAGGGATCTTGATGGTCGACATTGTGTCCATCTGCTTGTCGGCATTGATGGCGATCTCTTCGCCGGTGTCGAGCACCTTCACGTAGATGCCCCACTGGGCGTTGACGGAGCGGGTGATGCGCTCGATGTTCTGCCGCAGGCGCACGGGCTGGGCGGTGACGGCGACGGAGAGGATGAGTAAGTAGAGTGTAATTCGCATGTTAGTCCACCACGGCGGCTACGACGAGTTCGAGAAGGCGGCGGACGCCGTCGTCGCCCCCGATGGGGCCGTCGTCAAATTGCGTGTGCGGGCCGGGTTTCCAGCCGTCGCGGGAGTGATCGACCGGGTACGTGCGAGATATCTGAGTGAGTGCCGGATCAAACTGAGCGGTGTTGCCGGCCATTTTGTAGATGACCAGATCGAGCGAGGGGACGACGTAGATGGCCGAGCCGCCTGCGCCCGACTTGAAGTAGGCATCGCGGGGCGCGCCGGGGACGTGGAGGTCGGCGTTGGATTCAAACATCAGGCCGAACGGGGAGTGGGTGTTGTACTTCGAGGGTTTGGCGCAGAGGGCGACGTAATCGGCGGGCACCAGTTGCTGCTTGCCCCAGCGGCCGTTCTGGAGGAGGAGATAGGCGAAGCGGAGAGCATCGGTAGCGCGGACGGCGATGCTGCCGCCGCCCGGAGTGTGGGGCAGCGTGCCGGCGGGCCGGTGGAGCGCGTAGTTCCACGGGCCCCAGCCCATGGGTTTTGCGAGTTTTTCCTCGATGTATTGCTGCATCTCCATGCCCGCCAGGCGGCGGAGCACCATGGAGGCCAGATGGGTGGAGGAAGACGAGTAGCTGTAGCCTTCGCCGGGGGTGGTCCACATGGGGACGCGCACCGCGTTGCCATCGAGATCGAGCGGATTGACGGGCGCGGCCATGGGATCCAGCTTGTTGGGCACGCCGCGCACGAACCCAGGATTAGCGCCATCGCCATGCATGCCGGAACTCATGGAGAGCAGGTGGCCCAAGCGGATATCGGCTTTGCGGGGGTCGTTGAGCGGCAACGCGTCCGGGAGGTACTTTTCGGTGAACACCTTCTGGTCGAGACCTTCGGGAATCTCGCTCCGCTTTTCGTGTAGCACGATGCCGCAGGCGATGCTGGTATAGGCTTTGCCGATGGAGGCCATGTCGGGATGGGCGTCGCGGTGCCCCTGGCCGAAGTACTTTTCGTAGACCAGATGGCCGTGGCGGGCGACGAGCAAGCCGCCGTGGGCGGTGGTCCAGGTGGAGTAATAAAAGGCGCCATCGAGGCGGTCGAGATCCATGCCCGCCGTCTTGCGAATGGCGGCGGCGCCGGTGAGTGTCCGCCAGCCGCCGGCAGTGTCGGGCGGAGGGAAATACGTCTGGGCGGAGAGCAGCGTGGGAACGAGGAACAGCAGCGATGGGCGCATGGCGTTCCTACTACTGTATCGTCACGGATTCCACTGGCTGGCCTGCACCCAGCCGGTGCCGAGGGTGGAGGCGTCGGTGATCCAAACGAAGAGGTTCTGGGCGGTGGTGGCGAAGGCGCCTTTGCGGGTGATGGCGAGGTTGAGAACGGCGTCGAGGCCCGAGAGCGCGACGGACGATGTGGCGCCGTCGATGGCGCATTGCGAGTTCTGGATGGTGCCGGCGACGCCGGGTGATAGCGGCGCGCTGAGCGCGGTGAGCGCATCGTTGTAGAGGTAGATGGCGTTGGTGGGGCGATCGTAGAAACCGTGGCAGGTGTTGACGGGCACGGTGGCGCTGGTGTTGATGACGAAGTAGATGCGACTGAGGTCCGCGTAGCCGTTGGCGTCGCGGGCGGTGAGCGTGAAAGTTCGCGCGAGGCCGGTGGTGAGGGCGGGAGTGGCGGCGGCTAGAGTGGGTGCCTGCGCGGTGGCGGCGAGAGGCGTCCAGGTACTGGTGCGGACCCAGCCGGTGCCGTTATTGAGCGCGTCCTGTACCCAGAAATAGACGTTTTGCGGGGTAGCGCCGAGTGTGCCTTGGAGGCTCAAGCCGAAGCGAATGGTGAGGTCCGTTCCGGAGGCGGACACGGGGCCGGTGGTGGCGCCGTCGAGCGTGCATTGGCCGTTTTGCAGGCTGGCCCCCCCGGGGGAGAGCGGCCCGAGCGCGGCGGTGAGGGCGGCGTTATAAAGCACAAAATAGTTGCCCGGGCGGTCGTAGAATCCGTGGCACACGCCTGGCTGAACGGCGGCGGTATTGTTGACGAGGAAGTAGATGCGGCTGATGTTGGCGGCGCCGGCGGCCGAGCGAGCGACGACCGAAAAGGCTTGCGGTGATCCGACGGGAACGCTCGGCGTGCCGGAGACGACGACCGGAGCGAGCGCCGCCGTATTCGGGGCCCAGGCGCCGGTTTGGACCCAGCCGGTGCCATTCGATTCGGCGTCCGTCGCCCAGAGGAAGATCTTCGGCAGCGCGTTCGGGTAAGAGCCCAGGAGGCTGATGTTGAGCGACAGATTGGCGTCGGTGGGGGAGACCACACTCCAGGCGGAACCGGGGCCGCTGATGGCGCACTGCCCGTTCTGTAGCGTTCCGGCGGCGCCGGGCGCGAGTGGCCCCTGGAGGACGGTCAGCGCATCGTTGTAGAGATAAATGCCGTTCAGAGCGCGGTCGTAAAAGCCGTGGCAGGTGTTGGTGGTGATGGCCGTGGAGGTTTGAATGAGAAAGTACGTCCGGCTGAGATTGCCTGCGCCATCGGCGTCGCGGAGATTGAAGGTGAGGGTTTGCTGTTGCGCGGTGACGGCGGCGGGCGAAGCGCCGAGGAGTGCGGGCGCGCGGTTGAGGTTCGGCGTGCCCCAGGTGGCCGCTTGCACCCAGCCGGTGCCGTTGCCGTCATAGTCGGTGACCCAGTAATTCAACTTCTGGGCGGAGCCGGCGAAGACGCCTTTCAGGCTCATGGTCATGCGGAAGGTGAGGTCCGTTCCGGCGCCGGCAAGGAAGCCGGAGGCGCTGCCATCGATGGCGCATTGGCTGTTTTGGAGGGTGGCGCTGGATAATGCAGTAAGCGCGTCGTTATAGAGGAAGAACGCGTTCGAGGCACGGTCGTAGTAGCCGTGGCAGGTATTCTGCGGGATCGACGTATCGGGGTTCACGAGGAAGTAAATGCGGCTGATGTTATCGAAGCCGTCGGGGTCCCTGGCCACTGTGGTGAATGCCTGCGGGGAGCCGACGGGGGTCGCGGGAGTGCTGGAAACAAGCGAAGGGGGGCGACTCAGATTTGTCGTCGACCAGGTGCCGGTTTGTACCCAGCCGGTCGTATTTCCTTCGTTGTCCGACACAGAGGCATAGAGCTTCCGCGTGGTGCCCCCGAAGGCGCCCTTCAGGCTGACGCTAAGGCGGACGCCGAGTTCGGTGCCGAAGGCGGAGACGAGCGCCGACGCTGCGCCATTGACGGAACATTGGCCGTTCTGCAGAGTAGCGCCGGCCCCGGGGGTTAGCGGGCCTTGCGGGGTCGTGAGGGCGTCGTTGTAGAGATAAATGCCGTTGGCGGCGCGGTCGTAGTAGCCATAGCAAACCGGGCCCGTTGGGGACGGGGTGTTACCCACGAGGAAGTACATCCGGTTGATGTTGTCGAAGCCATCGGTATCGCTCATCGAGAAATTGAGGAGCTGGGGCGAACCGGTTGGGGCGGACGGGGAGGTGGAGCGGAACGACGGGGGGTTCACGCCGAGTGTGCGTGGCAGAGTGCTGAATGACCAGGAGGGGGAGGAGACGGCGACATTTCCTTTCCTGGCGACGACGGACCAGTTATAAGTCCGGCCCGCCGCGAGTGTACCGGGCGAGTAAGTTGTCGTTGTTACTGTAACCACCAGCGGCGGGGGCGATGCGGCGCCGAAGTATACGTCGTACGTGACCCCTGTCCCGCTGGCGGACCAGGCGAGGGCAGGAGTTACACCGACGTTGCCGGCGCTGTTTGCTGGCGACGGAGCGGCCGGGGCGGCGAGGACGATTTGGGCTGTGAAGCTCCAGGTTTGGGAGGAAAACGTACCGGTGGCGTTTCGCGATTCCACGCGCCAGAAGTAAGTCGTTTCCCCGGCGAGCGCGCCGGGATTGAACGTTGTTGCGGTGGTGTTACCGGCAAAGGGGGGCGGTGCGACGGCACCGAAATAGACGTCGTAGGAGCTGGCATTGAGGCCGGCGGTCCAGGAAAGTGCCGTCGCGATGGAAACACCGGCGGCGGCATTGGCTGGTGAGGGGGACGCAACGGCTCCCGGCACCGGCAGGTTGACGGTCAGAGGGAAAGTACCGGCGGCGGAAAAAGACTCCTCGAAAGAAGTGCTTTGCGCGGTGCCGCTGAGAGAGTAGCTGCCCGCGCCGGCCGGCGCCGTCAGGGCCAGCGAGACCATCCGGCTGGCCCCCGCGGGCACGTTGCCAAAGTTCAGGGTCGTTGCACCGGAAAAGCCGGCGGGGAGAGAGACGGAACCGGTTACTGAAAAGGCCGTCAGATCGCCGGCATTGGTGGCCGTGCATTGGTAGACAAACACGGCCGTGGCGACGGGCGTGGCGGCGGGGGCGCAGGCGAGGGCCAGCCGCGGTCCGGTGGCCGCGGTCACGTTCGGAATGGAAAACGCGATGGCGAATTTTTCGTTTGACAGGCCGCCGGCCAAGGATGTGTTGTACATGCGCAACTTCACGACGGAGTCACCGGCGGCGGTGTGGTGAATCTGTTCCACGTTGTCGACGGCGGAACCGTCGGCGGCCAGTTCGGCACTGGTCGCGGCGTCGTAGGAGATGAGATCCAGATCGTGGAAGACAGAGGTGGAGCCGTTGACGATGTGCCGGTTCCAGGTGGCGGTGGCGCGGAGGGGGGCGCCGGCGGGCACACGGTAGAGTTGGAAAGATCCTGGGAGGGGACGCGCCGTCAGGCTACCGGTGCGAAAGAAGAGTTCGCTGCGCGCCTTGTCGAGGTTGGCGTAGCCCCAGCCGCTATCGGCGGCCCAGCCGGGACTGTCGGTCGTGTTGAGAAGCACGGCGCGCAGGGCCATTGCATCGTTGACGCCGGCCTCGGTCAACAACGCCGCGGCGCCGGCGATGTGCGGCGTTGCGAGGCTGGTTCCCGATTTGGTGGCAAAATCGCTACCCCCCGTGGCATCCCAATCAAAAGCGAGTGACTGAATGCTGGTGCCCGGGGCGGCGATATCGGGTTTTTTACGGCCACCGGCCGTGGGACCGCGGCCGCTGGAGCCGAAGATGCTACCGCGACTGGCCCAGTTGGCAACCGACAACACGTTGCGGCCGATCGACGGTTGGGTGACGGTGGCCGCGCCCGGTCCACCGTTGCCGGCGGCGACCACCGGAAGCAGATTATAGGTATCCGCCAGGTTATCCAGGACGCGAACGCTGGCCGTGTCGTCGTCCGTGGTGGGAGAGCCATAGCTGTAGTTGAAAATTCGCACCGGCGTATTTTGCGCCAGGTATTCGATGGCATCGTACACATCGCCGGGGTTGGCCGAGCCGCCAGGGACGCAACCGGAGCCGCTGGACGTCTGGTAGCCGATCTTCACGTTGTAGAGAGTCCCCAGCCCGCGGGCGACGCCCTTGCAATTGGGACACTCGGCAGAGCCCCGGCTGGCGACGATGCCGGCGACGTGCGAACCATGGCCGTGTTGATCTTCCGGTGAGGTGGCGTTGTCGGCGAAGCAGGGATCGGCGGCGCCGGTCGCGAGGAAAATGTGGTCGGAAATCGATAGGCCGGCGAATGCGGGATGGTTCCGGCGGACACCGGTGTCGAGGACCGCTACCGACTGTCCGGCCCCAGTGAATCCAGCATTCCAAAACGTCACCGCGCCCAGGGCCGGCACGCTTGCCTGCAGTTGGGGAACGTGGCGTTCGAGCGGGAAAATCTCGGCCACGGACGGGTGGGCCGCAATGCGGTCCAACGCCGCGGCAGGCACATCGGCGGCGATCATGTTCATGGCGAGATAGCGGCGGCGGACGGTTGCCCCGGCTTGCAGGAGCAACGCCGCAACGGCGTCCTGGGACGGGCCGATGGCCTGAGCGATCTCCGCGAACGCCGATCGCCGCACCGCCATTTCCAGGGCATCCCAGTCTTCGCGCAGGGCACGCAGCGCCGTCGCCTGCCCGCCACGGGCGGCCAGCGCGCGGTAACGCTGCTCCACGGCGGCCAACTCCTCGGCACGGGGATTCCGCGACAGGATTTCGCGGTGCGGCTGCTCGGTGAGTACGATCATCACCGGCACCGTAGGACTGCGCAACGCCAGTTCCCGCAGGCGTGGACTGACAGCGGCCTCCCGCCACAATGCGGGGGCTTCGCGCTTCCCTTGCCCGAATGTAAACGCCGCGAAGAGGGCTCCGGTCCAACAGATAAGACGCGCGGTTTTCATGACCGGTATGAGCCCGAACCTTCCCATCATACGATGGCGCCGCCGTGTGCTATTCTCACCGCATTCAGGAGCCATCACTATGGAACGCAAGACAGCCGCAGATTTCCCGCAAGAGTTGTTGAATCTCTTTGATAAGTATGTTCACGGCGACATCGAACGTCGCGACTTTCTGGAGGGTGCCAAGCACTACGCCACCGGAGGCGTTACCGCCGCGATGCTCTTTGAAGCACTTCGGCCCAACTACGCCTGGGCGCAGCAGATCGCCAAAGACGATGCGCGGATCAAGGCCGAATACGCCACCGTGCCCTCGCCGCAAGGCAATGGTTCGATCAAGGGCTATCTGGTCCGTCCCGCCAAGGACGGCAAGACGCCGGGCGTGATCGTCGTGCATGAAAACCGAGGGTTGAACCCCTACATTGAGGACGTCGCACGGCGGCTGGGCACGGCCGGGTTCACCGCGTTCGCGCCGGACGGGTTGACGAGCGTCGGCGGCTACCCTGGCAGCGACGAGGCGGGCGGCAAGCTGTTCGGCACCGTGGACCGCGCCAAAATGGCGGAGGATTTCATTGCCGCCGCGCGCTGGCTGAAGACCCGCGACGACGCCACCGGCAAGCTGGGCGCCGTTGGCTTCTGCTTCGGCGGCGGTGTTTCAAACATGCTGGCCGTGCGGCTGGGCGCGGATTTAAATGCCGCTGTTCCCTTCTACGGCGCGCAGGCCAACGCCGCCGACGCCGCCAAGATCAAGTGCCCGCTGCTGCTCCAGTACGCCGAACTCGACCAGCGCATCAACGCCGGCATTGCGGCCTATGAAGAAGCGCTGAAGGCAAACAACACCAACTACACCGTGCACATTTATCCGAAGACCAACCACGGATTCCACAATGACACCACGCCGCGGTTCGACAAAGCAGCGGCGGATCTGGCATGGACCCGCACGCTGGAGTTTTTCAATAAGTACCTGAAGGGTTAAACCTTCTCCGGCACCACATACGGCGCACGATAGGGGCGGGTGAGCAAAGCATCCGCCTCTTTATCGTTGACGAAGTGCATCGCGGCCGGATCGAACTTCAATTCGCGGCCCAGGCGGTGGGAGATGTTGCCCAGGTGGCAGAGCGCGGTGGAGAGGAAGGTCTCCTCGATTTCGGCGTGCAGGAGCTTCGGATCGCGGGCGCGAACGGCGTCGGCAAAGTTGGCAAAGTGGTCCAGGTTTTTCGGCGATTCGACCGTGGGCTCATCCACCTTGCTGCGCCCCAGGCGAATGGTGAACTGCCCGTCGGCCATCATGTGCAGGTGGCCTTTAGTGCCGTAGAAATCCCACGACATCGGGTCCTTCGTGTAGAGCCCGCGGAGCTGGCCGACGATGCTGGCGCCGTTGGCGAACGTCCAGGTAACGTTCTGCGTATTCGGCGTCTCCGCCTGATCCTTGTAGCCGAACCGGCCGCCCGTGGAGCGGACCGCAACCGGCAACTTCTGCTGCATGCCCCAGCGCAGAATATCGATCATGTGAATGCCGTTGTTGCCCAATTCGCCGTTGCCGAAATTCCAGAACCAGTGCCAGTTATAATGCACGAGATTCTCGTGATACGGCTCCATCTGCGCCGGCCCCAGCCACTTGTCCCAGTTCAAGTTTGCGGGCGGCTGTTTGACCGGCTTGAACCCGATCGAGTCACGGTTGCCGGGGAAGAAGAAATTCCCTTGATAGACCTCGCCAATGGCGCCGCCGTGTAGCAGTTCGACGGCCTTGCGGAACCGGCCCCACCACCGCCGCTGCGTGCCGCCGGCGGCCACGCGATTGTATTTGCGCGCCGTCTCCACCAGCTTCCGGCCCTCGTAGATGTTGTGCGAAACAGGCTTTTCGACGTAGACGTCCTTGCCGGCCTGCATCGCCCAGATACCCGACAGCGCGTGCCAGTGGTTGCAGGTGGCGACAGTCACGGCGTCGATGGACTTGTCGTCGAACACGCGGCGCATATCCGATTCGATGATCGGCCGTTTCCCGGTCTTCTGGAAGATGCGCTGCGAGGCCGCTTCGGCACGGGCGCCGTCCACCTCCACCAACGCGGCAATCTCAACGTTCGGCACGGGCAGGATCTCGTTGATGTGCGCCGATCCGCGCGAACCCACGCCGACGATGGCGATCCGCATCCGGTCACTGGGTGCGGCGCCGAAGGCGGCCTGCGCGGCGGTCGTCGCGGAAAGCAGGAAAGAGCGTCTGTCGAAGGTGGACATGGTTAAAGAAATTCTACCCGACGCGCAACCATCCGGCACGCCGGGCCCATTTTATGGCTTCCGACACCCAGAGAACGGAGCTCGCCACCGCCGTCGCCAGCAGCCAGTCGCCACCGGAAAGCGGCACCGTGCTGAACGCTGTCCGCAGCACCGGGACGTAGATGACAAGCACGTGCAGCGCCAGCGATGCGACGGTTGCCGCCCACAGCCACCGGTTGGCGAACAGGCCGTCAAACGCACTGCGTTCATCGGATCGGCAGTTAAACGCGTTGAAAATCTGGAAGATCACCAAGGTCGTAAAGGCCATGGTCCGGCCGTATGCCAGCGAGCCGGCGCCCGCAATGAACCCGCCCGGCATCGAGGCGTCCAGCACGGCGAGCGTACCGGCCGCCATAACCAGTCCGGTGATCACGATCCCGTATCCCATCCCCCGGTCGATCACGCCCGCCCCCGCCGCGCGCGGCGAACGCGTCATCAGATCGGGGCTCGCCGGATCGGCACCCAGTGCCAGGGCCGGCGCGCCGTCGGTAACCAGATTGATCCACAGAATCTGCGTCGCGAGCAGCGGCAGCACGAAGCCATGATCGCCCTCCAGGCCCATCTGACGCGCCAGCACGACGCCGAAAAATACGGTCATCACCTCGCCCGCGTTCGATGACAGCAAGTATCGCAAGAACTTCCGGATGTTATCGAAGACGGCTCGGCCCTCCTCCACGGCCGCCACAATCGTGGCGAAGTTGTCATCGGTCAGAATCAGGTCCGCGGCCTGCTTGGCCACATCGGTCCCGGCCTTCCCCATCGCAATGCCGATATCGGCCGCCTTCAGCGCCGGCGCGTCGTTCACGCCGTCGCCAGTCATCGCCACCACCGCCCCAGTCGCCTGCAGCGCCTGTACGATTCGCAGTTTGTGTTCCGGATTGACGCGCGCATAGACATCGGCTCCGGCAACGAACTCCCGGTCCACCTCCGCGCCTGTCACCACCTTCGGATCGTCGGCAATGCCCACTTCCCGCGCAATCGCCATGGCGGTCGCCGGATGGTCGCCGGTAATCATGACCGGCCGGATACCCGCGGTGCGCGCCTGCGCCACCGCCGCCTTGGCTTCCTCCCGCGGCGGGTCCATCATTCCGACCAGCCCCAGGAAGGTCAACTCACGCTCCCCCTTTCCGGTCGCCACACCCAGCACCCGCAGCGCCTTCGCAGCCAACTCTTCGGTCTTCGCCAGAATCGCCGCGCGCCGAGGTTCGGTCAGCGGCATGGCCGCATCGCCGACAAGCTCCTGCGTACACGACTCCAGCATCCGGCCCACGGCGCCCTTGGCATAGCCCACCCGTCCCGCCGGCCCATCGTGCTCCGTCGACATCTGCTTCCGCTCCGAAGTGAACGGCACTTCGCCCACCCGCGGGTACTTCGCGCGCGCCGCCGCCACATCGACGCCAGCGTGTTCGGCAGCGACCAGTAGCGCCACCTCCGTAGGATCTCCCAGGTACCGCCGGCCGTCTTTTTCTTCAACCACCGAGGCATTATTGGCCAGCACCGATGCCAGCAAAAGTGCCGGCTCCTCCTTCCCCGTCGCCGTCTCCAACGCCCGCACCGTCATTTCGTTGCGCGTCAGCGTCCCTGTCTTGTCCGTGCAAATCACAGTCGCCGAGCCCAGGGTTTCCACGGCGGGCAGTTTCCGCACAATGGCTCCGCGCCGCGCCATCCGGGTCACGCCCATCGCCAGCACCACGGTAACTACCGCGGCCAGCCCCTCCGGCGCCGCCGCCACCGCCAGCGCCACGCCGAACAGCAGCACCTGCACAACCTGCTTGGCGTTCTGGATGCCTTCGACCAGCAACAGCGTCCCCACCATCAGCGCCGCAATCACAAGCACCGAAACGCCCAGCTGTTTTCCCGTCCGGTCCAACTCCCGTTGCAACGGCGTCAACTGCTTCTCCGTCGTCCGCAGCATCCCGGCAATCCGGCCCAGTTCCGTCTCCATCCCCGTCGCGGTCACCATCGCCCGCGCGTGCCCCATACTGACGGCGGTCCCCGCGAACACCATGTTCGTGCGGTCGCCCAGCCCGGCCGCCTCCTCTACCGGTTCCAACTGTTTCTCCACCGGCTCACTTTCTCCGGTCAACGCGGCCTCCAGCGCCCGCATCCCGACGCACTCCACCAGCCGCGCGTCGGCCGCCACCAGGTCGCCCTCTTCCAGCACCAGCACGTCGCCCGGCACTACGTCGCGGTTCGGGACGCGGCGCGGCGCGCCGTCCCGCAGTACCGTCACCTCCGGCGCCGCCATCGCCCGCAGCGCCGCCAGCGCCTGTTCCGCCTTGCCTTCCTGAAACAGGCTCAGCCCCGCGTTCAACACGACGATGATCAGAATCACCAGGGCCTCGTACGGGTACGGGGTCTCCCGCTCCACGTACCAGACCACCGCGGAAACCGCAGAGGCGCCCAACAGCAGCAACACCAGCGCATCGGCCAACTGTGCCATCACCCGCCGCCACAGTGGAACGCCCGCCTCCGCCGTCAGTTCATTCCACCCTGCCTTTTCCCGGCGCTCCGCCACCGCGTCTTCCTGCAAACCCCGTTGCGGGTCGGTCTCCAGCTGCGCGGCAACGGCCTCTACCGTTGCCGCGTGCGGACTCACTACCGGCACTAGTACGGCCACTTCCAGTCCCGGATTTCCGGCATGTCGTCGCCCCACTGCTCGATGTAGTGCTTGTGCTCGATCAGTTTCTCGCGCAGGAACTGCTTGGTGTGGCCGGCCAGATTGCGAACCCGGGGCACGCGGTCAATGGCGTCCCCTGCCAGATGGTACCGGTCCAAATCGTTCAGCACAGTCATGTCGAACGGCGTCGTGGTCGTGCCCTCTTCTTTGAACCCACGCACGTGAATGTTGTCGTGATTATGCCGACGGTAGGTCAGCCGGTGGATCAACGTCGGATACCCATGGAAGGCGAAGATCACGGGCTTATCTTCGGTGAAGATGGAGTCGAACTCGCGGTCGGTCAGCCCGTGCGGGTGCTCCGAAGCCGGCTGCAGCGTCATCAGATCCACGACATTGACGACGCGAATTTTCAAGTCCGGCAAATGCTGCCGAAGCACGTCCACTGCCGCCAGCGTCTCCAGCGTAGGCACATCCCCGGCACAGGCCATCACCACATCCGGCTCCTGGCCTGCATCGTTGCTCGCCCACGTCCAGATGCCGATCCCCACTTCGCAGTGCCGCGACGCCTCCTCCATATTCAGCCACTGCAACTCCGGCTGCTTGCCGGCCACGATGACGTTCACATAGTTCCGGCTGCGCAGGCAGTGATCGGTGACCGAGAGCAGCGTATTGGCGTCGGGCGGCAGGTAGACACGCACCACGTCGGCCTTCTTGTTGACGACCTGATCAATGAACCCGGGGTCCTGGTGACTGAAGCCGTTATGATCCTGCCGCCAGACGTGCGAGGTCAGCAAGTAATTTAACGACGCGATGGGCCGCCGCCAGGGGATGTCGTTGCACACTTTCAGCCATTTCGCGTGCTGATTGAACATGGAATCGATGATGTGGATGAACGCCTCGTAACAGGAAAAGAGACCGTGCCGGCCCGTGAGCAGATAGCCCTCCAACCAGCCCTGGCACATGTGTTCGCTCAGGATCTCCATCACGCGGCCGTCAACGGCCATGTGGTCGTCACCCGGTACGATCTCCGCCATCCACTCCCGGTCGGTCACTTCAAACAATGAGCCTAACCGGTTCGACGCCGTCTCATCCGGCCCGAAGACGCGGAAGTTTTTCTCCTCCCAATTGCGCTTCATGACATCGCGAAGGAAGACGCCCATCACGCGTGTCGACTCGGCCACTACCGTCCCCGGCGTGGGCACATCCACCGCATAAGCCCGGTAATCCGGCATCGCCAGATCCCGCAGTAACAGCCCGCCGTTGGCGTGCGGGTTGGCACCCATACGGCGCGTCCCCACGGGCGCCAGCGTGGCCAACTCCGCCCGCAACCGGCCTGCCTCGTCAAACAACTCCTCCGGCCGGTAACTCCGCATCCACTCTTCCAGTTGGCGCAAATGTTCCGGATTCGTGGCCACGTTGCTCAGTGGCACCTGATGCGAACGGAACGTTCCTTCAGCCGGCTTGCCGTCCACCATCTTCGGCCCCGTCCAGCCCTTCGGGCTGCGAAGCACGATCATTGGCCACCGCGGCCGGGCCGTTACGCCGCGCTCGCGTGCATCCAATTGAATCGCACGGATCTCCGCCCACGCCTCGTCCAGCACCGCGGCCATCCGCTGGTGCATTGTCATCGGGTCGTCCCCTTCCACGAAGTAGGGCTTGTAGCCGTAGCCGGCAAAGAGCTGCTCCAGTTCGTCGTGGGGCAATCGCGCCAGCACCGTCGGCCCCGCGATTTTGTACCCGTTCAGATGCAGCACGGGCAGCACAGCGCCGTCGCGCGCCGGGTTCAGAAACTTGTTGGAATGCCAGCTGGTCGCCAGCGGACCCGTTTCAGCCTCCCCATCGCCCACCACGCAACACACCAGCAGGTCCGGGTTGTCGAACGCCGCGCCGTAGGCATGCACCAGCGCATAGCCCAGTTCCCCGCCCTCGTGGATCGACCCCGGCGTTTCCGGAGCCACATGGCTTGGGATGCCGCCCGGAAATGAAAACTGCTTAAATAACTTCCGCATTCCCTCGGCGTCTTGCGAGATATCCGGATACACCTCGCTGTAAGTACCTTCCAGGTACGTGTTCGCTACTAAGCCCGGCCCCCCATGGCCTGGCCCTGTAACATACATCACATTCAAGTCATGATCCCGGATCAGACGGTTCAGGTGCACATAGATGAAATTCAAACCAGGGGTAGTCCCCCAATGGCCAAGCAATCGTCGTTTCACGTGCTCGGCACGCAGCGGCTCACGCAGCAGCGGATTCGCATAGAGGTAGATCTGACCTACCGAAAGATAATTGGCCGCGCGCCAGTAGGAGTTCATCCGTTCGGCGAGCTCCAAGTGCAGTGGCGTTTGCATAGTGCAACACCTCCTACCCCCACCCTAGCGCCGAAATACACCAAGCGGAAGCCCGGCTAATGGAATACCTCTGATTCGGGGTGAATTGTCCAATACTCTTGTGACGGCGTCCGAAATGGTTTAGGGGGGCATATCGTGATCGACGCCAGGTTGGACTGTAAGGGGCTACGTTGCCCGATGCCGATCGTCCGTTTGAGCCAGGCAATCCGAAAACTGAGCGACGGAGAGCGTATCGAAGTGGAAGCCACCGACGCCGCCTTTGAGCCGGATTTGCAGGCTTGGGCACGCCAATTGGGCCATTCCGTGGTCTCATTCCAGTCCGGCGAGGTACAGCGCGCCGTCGTCGAAAAGGGGACAAAGGGGGAGAAGAATGCCAGATTTGGCTGAAGCACTCGGCCCGGCAACCCTGCACGCACTTCCGCCTCCCCAGACGCCCGAGGACAGAATGACACTGCTGGTCTTCAATGGCGACTTCGACCGGCTCCAGGCCGCCCTGATGGTCGCCCTCGGCGGCGCGGCGGCTGGGCTCGCCGTCACCGTTTACTTTTCTTTCTGGGCCGTTTTGGCGTTGAAACAACAGCGCCGATACGCAGGCAAGGGGCTGATTGCCCGCCTTCTGACAGCCGTCATGCCCGCCGGCATCCCGGCCATGGGAACGTCACGAATGAACTTCTGCGGGGCCGGCCCGCACGTCTTCGGAACCATCATGAAGAGCCAGGGTGTGCAAGGTCCCGTTGAACTCTTGGAAACGGCCAGGGAGCTGGGGGTCCGTATCGTGGTCTGCCCGGTCTCGATGGAAATGATGGGAATCATCAAAGAGGAACTGGTCCCGGGTGTTGAATTGGGTGGCGTGGCTAGTTTCGTCGAATCCGCCTCCCGCTCCAAAGTCAGTCTCGTGTTTTAAAGGATGGTGTTTTGAAAAATATGGAAGACGCCTACCAGTTGCAAGTGATCATTACCGCCGGCCCGGAAGATCCGCGCAAGGCAATCCTTGGCCTCTCGATGGCGGCGGCGGCCGCCAGCGCGGGTGCCCGGGTGTACGTCTATCTGGTGATGGAAGCGGCGCGCTGCTTGTTGAAAGAGTACTGTGGCCGCGAACTGGTGCCAACTTATCCTACGGTCAGTGAGCTTGTCGCCGTCGTCCATGAGGCTGAGGGGACGGTGGCCTACTGTCCAAACTGCCTCGAATCGGGCTGCGTCCCGGCTTCGGAGATGCAGGCCGAGGTTCAAGTGTTCTGTCATCTCGCCCGCGCCGGCGGAATCTCGCCCGTCGGCATGCGGCTGACGTCGGTACCGACCGTCGTCTTTTAATTGAAAGTCTCACAGCCATGTCTAAGCCAGACCGTGGAGAATCACTCGAATCCCGAGTTTCCGAACTCACCGCGTTAGTAGAGAGCGTCGCCACCGCCAACGCAACCGCCGCGGAACTGATGGCGCAACTCGAAGACACGCGCGCCGAACTGCAGCAGCGGAACAACGAACTCGAAGAACAGCAGGGCGTACTGCTGCGCGCTCTCGACAAAGCCAACTCCGCCGATGCATCCAGCGAAGCCAAGAGCCGCTTCCTGGCCAATATCAGCCACGAGATGCGAACGCCGCTCAACGCCATGATAGGGCTGTCCTATTTGCTCATGGATACGCCCCTCAATACGGAGCAGACGCCGTACGTCGAGAACATCCGCAACAGCGGTGAGAATTTGCTGGCGCTCATCAACGATCTGCTGGACGTCTCCAAGATCGAAGCCGGGCAGTTGGTGCTCGACGAGGTGGAGTTCAATCCGGCCTCGCTGGTGGAAGGCATTGCCGTTCTCGTCGCGCCACAAGCCCACGCCAAGGGGTTGGAACTGGTCGTCAAACCCATGCTCGATGTACCCGCCAACGTCATCGGCGACCCCGGACGCATCCGCCAGATTCTGCTGAATCTGCTCTCCAACGCAGTCAAATTCACTCAAAAAGGCCAGATCGTCATCGCGGCCCGCCAAACCCTGGACACCGCCGACTCGGTCACCCTTCGCATCTCGGTCTCCGACAGCGGCATTGGCATCCCCCGCGAACAACAGCCCACGCTCTTCCAGCCATTCTCTCAGGTCGATTCGTCTTCTACCCGCAACTTTGGAGGCACCGGCATCGGTCTCGCCATCGCCAGCCAGCTGGTCGGCAAAATGAAAGGCGAGATCGGCGTGGAAAGCACTCCCGGCAATGGCGCCACGTTCTGGATCACCATCCAACTCGGCAAGCAAGCCCATGTCGACCACGACGCGGCCCGCTGGCGGTTCAAAGACACCACCGTTCTCATCCTTGATGACAGCGTCGCGGTCCGCCGTGCCATCTCCGGCTACATCCGGAACTGGGGCGGCATACCGATCGAAGCCGAGAGCATCGCCGAAGCCGCCACGCGAATCGCCATCCCCACCACCGGCAAGGACGCCATCATTCTGATAGATGAGGACCTGCCGGGGGTTCACGAATTCCTCCGCACGCTCTCGCGATCTCCCGGACGATGGCACCCGGTGATCGTCCAGACCACCAACACCGTTGCCATCAATGACTGCCGCGAGTTTGGCCTGCCTACGCTCGCCAAGCCCGTCCGCGGCAACTCCCTCTATCAGGCGCTCTGCACCGCCTCCTCCAAACCGCTCTACACCCCCCCCCCGGTCAGCCCCAAAACGACGGCCATCTCGGGGCTCGTCCTGCTCGTCGAAGACAACGTCGTCAACCGCACCGTCACCAGCTGTATCCTTAAAAACCTCGGCATCGTCGTCCACGAAGCGGTCAACGGTATGGCGGCCCTCGAAGCCGCCAGGAAGGTACAATACGACCTCATCCTCATGGACTGTCAGATGCCCGTGATGGACGGCTACGAGGCAACCCGCCAACTGCGTATCTTCGAAGCCGGTCGCAGCCACACGCCCATCGTCGCCGTGACGGCCAACGCCATGGAGGGCGATCGCGAACGCTGTCTGAACGCCGGCATGGACGCCTACACGACGAAACCCATCACCCCGGCCGGCATCCGCGAACTCGCGGCGAAATGGATGCGCAAACCCATTCACCCACGCTAGACTGAGACCCGCATGGCGTCCTCTCGCGTTCTCGTTATCTACACCGGCGGCACGATCGGCATGGTCCCGGTTGATCCCGCCAACCCCGACGGCACCCGCCGCCCCGGGGCCAAAGAAGACGTCCTCCGCTACATCCCAGCTGTCGGCTCGCGCGATGGAATCGATTGGGAACTTCTTGCCGACCCCGCCCTGCCGCCTGTGGACTCCTCCGACATCGGTGCCCGCGAATGGCTCGCCCTGGCCGCCATCCTCGAACGCGAGTACGCCCACTGGGACGGCTTCGTCATTCTCCACGGCACCGACACCATGGCCTACACCGCCAGCGCGCTGTCATTCCTCTGCGAGAACCTGGCCAAACCCGTCATCCTGACCGGCTCCCAAACCCCGCTCTTCCACGATCGAACCGACGGGCGCCTCAACCTGATTCACTCGCTCCGCATCGCCGGGTACCGCGCCACCGGCCTTCCGCTGCTCGCCGAAGTCGCCATCTGCTTCGGCAAGCGGGTCGTCCGCGGCAACCGCGCCCGCAAAATGAGCACCACCGATTCGGACGCCTTCGACTCGCCGAATCTCCGTCCGCTCGGCGCCATCGAAACCGACGTCTTCCTGGACCCGTCGCTCCGCACGCCGCCCACCGGCCAGCCGTTCTTCGTCCACAAAGCAATGTCCACCGGCATCGTCGACGTCACCATCGTCCCCGGCCTGCCCGCGGCCGTTTTGGAAACGCTTCTCTCCGGCCCCGGCATCCGCGGCGCGCTCCTGCGCACGTTTGGACAGGGAAACCTTCCTTCCAACCCGGACCTGCTGGCCGCCATCACACGTGCTGCCGACAGCGGAAAGGTGCTGGTCAATGTCACGCAGTGCCCGCGCGGCCGAGTCAATATGGAGCAGTACGAGGCCGGGCGCGCGCTGGCCGACCGCGGGGTACTCAGCGCCGCCGACATGACACCGGAAGCCGCCTACACCAAACTCGCCTGGCTTCTGGCAACCCACTCTAATGTGAGTTCCGCCATGCGCCAGAATCTCCGCGGCGAACTGACGCCGCAGACCTCACTCCGCTAAACGCGCTACTCGAAGCTCTTCCGCATCCGGAAACCAACGGCGATCAAGACCACTCCCGACATCAGATGGAAGAAGCGCTCCGGCACCGGATCAATCGACTGGTGAAGAATTCTGGCCACCGTTTCGAACATTAAAGCCAGAGAATTACCCATACGGTGCGGCCCTCACTGTTCTTTTGCATACCTCAAGATAGAAGAGAAACCGCGACCGCACCATGGCAACTCCGTACCGCTACCAGGCCCAGAGCAGGCCCGATTCGATACTCCAACCAAAGTACTAAGGGCCTGATTACATTAAGGATCTGCGATATAATCTCGCTAGTCTTCCCGCTTTATGGGAACCTCAATCGCTTTGGAGTCCAAATGAACCGCCTGATTTTGCAGCGTGCTTTGTTAGCATGCGTATTAGCCGGTGCCGCCGTGTCTGCGCAGGAAGTCCGCGCCAGCCTCTCCGGCATCGTTACTGACCCCTCCGGCGCCCCCATCCCGGGAGCCCAGGTCACCGTTACCAACCTCGCGAAGAACACCAAAATCGCCACGACAACCAATGACGGTGGTCTCTACAGCACCCCGCTTCTGGAACCGACGGCCTACAAAATCACTTTTGAAAAAGATGGCTTCCGCCGCGTCGTTCGGGACAACGTAGTCCTCCAGTCGCTCGACAAGGCCCGCCTTGACGTCCAGCTCCAGGTCGGCGCCGTCTCCGACTCGATCACCGTCGACGCCACCATCTCCCAGCTCCAGACCGAAACCGCCAACCGCGATACTTCGCTGAATACGCAACTCCTCGCCAACCTGCCCACGCAGGGCCGCAATCCTTTCCAGATCGCCTGGGCCGCGCCCGGCGTCTTCAAGGCGGGCGGCTGGCGCTACCTGCGCTCCTTCGACATCGGCGGCACCACCGGCTTCTCCGTCAACGGCGGCCGCTCCGGTGAAAACGAAGTGCTGCTCGACGGTATGTCCAACGTGCGCTCCTCCCGTACCGTGATGCACGTCCCCACCATGGAATCCATTCAGGAATTCAAAGTGCTGACGAATACGTATGACTCCCAGTACGGCCGCACCGGCGGTGGCATCGTCACGATGGTCACTAAGTCGGGAACGAACCAACTCCATGGAAACCTGTTCGAGCACTTCCAGGCCGAGAACCTGAACGCGAATCAGACGGAACTCAACGCCGCGGGAATCAAGAAATCGCCGCAGAATATCAACGCGTACGGCTTCTTCCTCTCCGGTCCGATCTTCGTTCCGAAGGTTTTCGACGGCCGCAACAAACTCTTCTGGACGCTCTCTCATGAATCCATGCGCCAGCGCTCCGCGGATCCGGGCGTGCAGACCGTTGCCCCGAATGAATGGCGCAATGGCAACTTTTCCACCCGCCGCAATGCGCAAAACGCGCTTGTTGAGATCTATGACCCCCTCACGACGCAAACCAATGCGACGCGGACGCCCTTTCCCGGCAACATCATTCCGGCCAACCGCATCAGCCCCATCGCGGCAGCAGCTTTGAAGTTTGTGCCCGGGCCGACATCGGCCGGCGTTGGGCCTGCCCAGGTTCAGAACTATCCCTTCCCTTCCCGTTGGGTCGCCGACATGTTCCAGTGGGGCGGCCGTCTCGACTATCAAGTCAACGCAAAGAACAACACGAACTTCCGCTACGGTCAGAACCCGTTTGCCGAGTACCGCGGCCTGGTCTACATCCAGAATGTCAACGACGTCAATCCTGCCGAACCGACTGGCAACGCGCCGCTCAATCGGAACGGACGGACCATCGGCTTTAACTGGACGTCCACGTTGAATCCGACCACCACCTTCGATCTCCGCCTCGGCCTCAATCGCTGGGAAGAGTCCTCCGGTAGTTCCTATGGCAACGGCTTCGATCCCCGTCAACTCGGCTTCGACAGCAACCTTGTCAGCCAGTACACCAAACTCGCCTTCCCCCGCTTCGATTTCGGAACCACGTATGCGCCGATCGGTTCCAACTCCGTTGCCAACTCCGGCAACTTTGACACCTACACCATTCAGCCGAACGTCAATAAGGTCATCGGCCGTCACTTCATCAAGTTCGGTGTCGAAGCACGTCGTTATAACAACAACAACGTCAACCCGGGCGTCTCCTCCGGCCAGTTCAACTTCGGCCGCAACTGGACACAGCGGCTCGCCACTCAGGCCGACGCCACCTCCGGTGACGAATTCGCCACGTTCCTTCTCGGCTACCCCAGCTCGGCTTTTGTGGACCGCAACATTGACCCCGCGTTCTACAACTACTTCTACGCCGGCTTCTTCCAGGACGACTTCAAAATCACCAATCGGCTGACGTTGAACCTCGGCATTCGCTGGGACTATGAATCGCCGTCGCGCGAACGTTTCGACCGCATGGTGCAGTCGCTCGACTTCGCCGCCGCCAGCCCCATCGCCGCGCAGGCCACCGGACTGAACCTCAAAGGCGCGGTGCGGTTCGCCAATGTCAGCGGTACTCCCCGTGGCTCCTTCAATCCGGACAAGAACAACTTCGCGCCTCGCATTGGCTTCGCCTATCGGCCCGCCGATAAGTGGGTGATCCGCGGTGGCTATGGCCTCTTCTACCTCGGACAAAGCGCGACCGGCTCCAATCAGGGATTCAGCCAGCGTACGAATGCCGTCGTCACCGTCGACAACCTGACGCCCGCCGTCACGCTCGCCAACCCGTTTGCCAATCAGGTCGGCGGCCGTCTGCTGGCCGCTGTCGGTAGCTCGCAAGGCCCCGCCAGCTTCCTCGGGCAAGGCCTCGGCGTCAACTGGCAGGATCGGCCTCTGCCCTACTCCCATCAGTACTCGATCGACATCCAGCGCGAACTCGGCGGTGGCGTGCTGATCGAAGCGGCCTACGTCGGCAATCAAACACAAAAACTGCCCATCAACTCCAACGCCAACTACATCCCGGCGAACGAATTGGGCCGCCGCACCGCCACCGGCGCGATCGATAACGCCTACTACAATACACAGGTCCCCAACCCCATGCGCGGGCTGATTCCGGACAACGCCGCCCTCAACGGCGCCACCATCACCCGGCAGACGCTGCTGTTCACCTTCCCGCAGTACACGCCGCTTTCTATCAACAATGTGCCCATCGGAAAGCAGCGCTACGACAGCTTCCAGTTGAAGGCCTCCAAGCGCTTCAGCGCCGGACTCACCTTCCTGGCAAGCTTCACTGGCGCCAAGACGTTGGAGCAGGTCAGCTTCTTGAACATCCAGGACTTCAACGTGGCCGATCCCTACAGCTCGCCGCTCGTCAAGCAGTCAGCCGACCAGATCGACATTCCCCGGAAGTTTAATCTGGCCGCTGTTTGGCAGTTGCCCCTCGGCAAAGGGAAGCAGTTCGGGACGAACATGAATAAGGTTGCCGATTTCTTCGTCGGCGGCTGGGAAATGAACGTCAACATGACCTACATGAAGGGCTGGAACATCCAATACCCGAATGCAGCTCAGGTATCCAATGGTAGCGCCGCGCTCGACAACCCGACCATGGGCCAGTACTTCAACACCGACCTGTGGCGCAACTCCGCCACCGGCCGGCTGGTCCCCGCTCAGGAACCCTTCACGCTTCGCAACTTCCCGTTGCGTTTCTCGGATGTTCGCCTCCCCGGTTATCAGAACTGGGACGCGTCCATCTCGAAGATGTTCCCCATTCATGAACGCCTGAAGGCGCAGTTCAAGTTCGAAGCCGTCAATGCCATGAACACCCCGTGGTTCACCGGCATCCAGTCGGTCGACGTCACGAACGCGCAGTTTGGCCGCCTCAACCCGGTGCAGGGTAACTTGCCCCGCTTCCTGAAGCTCGGTCTGAACCTCCAGTTCTAACTATGCGCTTCCTCCTTCTGCCCGCCATCGCCTTGCTCGCGAACGCGCAGGAGGCAAACACGGACCCGGCTTTCTTTGAAAGCCGGGTCCGTCCCGTTTTAGTCACCAAATGTCAGGGCTGCCACGGCCCGGCCCAACAGCTCTCCGGCATCCGCCTCGATTCGCGCGACGCCATTCTCAAAGGCGGCCACCGCGGCCCCGGCCCCGAGCAGATCAAAGCGGCCATCCGCCAACAGGGCGCGCTCAAAATGCCCCCCGGCGGGAAACTCTCCAACGACGAAATCACCGCCATCGAACAGTGGCTCGACGGCGGTGCCCACTGGCCCAACGCCCAGCCCCACAAAGAAACCAAAGCCCCCCACTGGGCATTCCAGCCTCTCCGCAAAGTCCCGCCCCAACCCATTGACACGCTTCTCAAAACCGAAGCCAAACCCGCCGATAAACGCGCCGTCGCCCGCCGTGCCGCCTATGCCGCCACCGGGCTCCCGCCCAAACCGGAACTCCTCGCGGCATTCCTCAACGACTCCTCTCCCAACGCCTACCGCAACTACATCGACGGACTCTTGAATAGTCCCCGCTACGGCGAACGCTGGGCTCGCCACTGGCTCGATCTCATGCGTTTCGGCGAGACCTACGGCTACGAGTGGAACTACGAAATCCACGGCGCCTGGCGCTACCGCGACTACCTCATCCGCGCGTTCAATCAGGACCTCCCGTACGATCAGTTCGTCAAGGAACACGTCGCCGGCGATCTCCTCAAAAACCCGCGCCTCGCCAACGGCCAGAATGAATCCACCCTCGCCACCGCCTTCTGGCGCTTCGGCGAAATGGGCCACGACAACTGCAACCAGTTCCCCGAACTCCGCACCGATGTCGTCGACAATCAAATCGATACGCTTACGAAGGCCTTCCAGGGCGTCACTGTCAGTTGCGCCCGCTGCCACGACCACAAGTTCGACCCCATCCCCACCGAGGACTACTACGCCCTCTACGGCATCATCAACAGTTCGCGCCCCGTCGTCCAAACCCTCAACAATCCGGCCAAGCCAAACCTCGCAAACCGGAAGGCCACCATCCGCCAGCAACTGGCAACCCTCTGGCTCCAACAGGCCGGCCAATCGACAGTTGAAATCCCCCAACTGCCAGCCCCATCGGTGAACTTCGCCAACGGCCTTCCGCCCGGCTGGTCCGCCTCCGGCCTCGGCCTCGAACCGGTAAAAGCGGGCGACTTCGCCATCGCCACCTCCGGCGACGCGGCGATTGAAACCATCTTCCCCAACGGCCTCGCCACCAACGCGTCGACTGACAAATGGAACGGCTCCCTCCGCTCCCCCATCCTCCCTCGCGACAAGAAGTTCCTTACCTTCCAGATGTCCGGCGCCAACGCCGCCGCCCATCGCACCGTCATGGACCACTGCGTCATCGGCGAAGACCACAAGCTCATCGAAGGCGCCGCGCTGCACCTGGAAAAGGTGCCCACCCGCAACGACCAACCGCTCCGCACCTACCTCGAACTCAACACCATCACCGACAACCCCCGCCTGCCCGAACGTCCCGGCAAGTTCAAAACCAACCCGGCGGAAACCATCTCCCGCTCCTGGTTCGTCGTCTCCCAGGCCTGGTATCACAACGAGACCGACGCGCCCAAACCCACAAAAACCACGGTCGCCCTCGCCGACGCCATCCGCCGCTGGGCCGCTCAGCAGACCACCGATTCCGACGTCCTGGCGCTCAACCGCGCCATCGAAATCGGGCTCCTGAACAACCGCCGCGACGCCATCCCAGCCCTCGAAACGCTGACCGCCGAGTACCGCGCGCTCGAAGCAAAACTCGAATCCCCCGCCGTCGTCAACGCCATGGCCGACATCGATCCCGGCGCCGATCATCCCATCTTCCTCAGCGGCCAAGCCCTCAACCCCGGCCGCCCCGCCCCTCGGCACTTCTTGAGCCTCATGCCCGAAAAGCTCCGCCAAGTGGACAAGTCCGGCTCCGGCCGCCTCGAAGTCGCCGAAGCCATGGCCAGCCCCGAGAACCCATTAACAGCCCGCGTCTACGTCAACCGCGTGTGGCACCACATCTTCGGCAAAGGCCTCGTCACCTCCACCGATAACTTCGGTCGCCTCAGCGATCCGCCGGCCAACCCCGACCTCCTCGACCACCTCGCCGCCGAATTCATGCGCAATGGCTGGTCCACCAAGGCGCTCATCAAACAACTCCTGTTGACCGACGCCTTCCAAGCCGAAAGCCAGATCCGCCGCCTCGATGCCGAATCGATCCGCGACACGCTGCTAGCCGTCTCCGGCCGCCTTGACGAAACCATGTACGGCCCCAGCATCCAGCCGCACCGCAAGGAGCCCACGGACCATCGCCGCCTCTTCCAGGGCCCGCTCGACGGCAATGGCCGCCGCAGCATCTACCTGAAGGTCACCCGCATGCAAGGCCCGAAATTCCTGGAGATTTTCGACTTTCCCGCCCCGCTCCAAACCCGCGGCAACCGCGACGTCACCAACGTGCCCACGCAGTCCCTGGCCATGTTGAACGACCCCTTCGTCCTCCAGCAAGCCCAGGGCTGGGCCGACCGCTTGCCCGTCGGCACCTTCGAATACCGCCTCAACAGAATGTTCGAATCCGCCCTCCTCCGCCCGCCCACCCAGGAAGAAACCGCGGCCTACAAGCAGCTCGCCGAAACCCTCAGCCCCAATCCCTGGCCGACGCTCGCCCATACCCTCCTCAACAGCAAAGAATTTTTGTATCTCCAGTAGCCCGAAATCCGCACCGCGGCGAAGGAGTGTGTTATTCAATGGAGGGTGGTTTTTGAACGTCGCCCGGACCTAGTCGCCTCTCGCTTTACCTATCTCAGTCTCGTCTTGCTCCTTCTCGGGGGCTGCCGCATCTGGATCGCTGCCAGTACGACGATCCAAACGATGGATGAACCGCTGCATGTCGCCGCCGCCGTCGAATGGTGGCGCACTGGAAACATTCTCTACCCCGAACAGCCCCCCATCGCCCGCGCGTTTTTCGCCATCTGGCCCCAACTCTCAGGCGCCAGCTACAACCTCTCAGCCGGCATCAGCGAGGCCGGCACCGACATCTTCCACACCGGCGGCAATTACTGGAAAAATCTCCCCTTATTCGCGCCGGCACCCTCCCCTTTTTCTTCCTCGCCGGCCTCACCCTGATGGCCTGGGCCCGCCGCTATTTTGATGGCCGCGTGATGGTTGCCGCCGTCCTCCTCTTTACAAGCCTTCCCCCGATTCTCGGCCACGGTGCCCTCGCCACTGTCGATCTCGCCTGTGCCTCCACCTGCCTCCTGGCCCTATACCGCTACCAGCGTTTTCTTGATGGGCCGGGATGGCCGAATGGAGTCCTGCTGCTGCTCGCCACCACCCTGGCATTCGCGTGTAAATTCAGCTCTCTTCCTTTTCTGTTCGCCGGTGGCGCCGTTCTCTCCCTTCTACGTTTCGACGCAGTCTCCGCCATCGTGCGCCCGCTCACGCTACGCCGCGCAGCGGGCCTGCTCGCACTCACCGCCGCCTCCGTCACGCTTCTAATCTGGGCCACCTACGGCTTTGCGCTCGTCCCGATTGGCGATAGCCCCAGCGCCGCCATCTGGATCGAAAAACTGAAATTTGCCAGTGCCGATACCGTAAAAGCATGGCTCCAACGGCCCCTTCCTCTCAGCCAGTTCATCCGCGGCATCGCCGCTGTCGCCAGCCACAACCTACAAGGCCACAGTTCGTACCTGCTGGGTGTATGCGCCAGCAAAGGCTGGTGGTACTTCTTCCCTGTCGTGGTGTTGTTCAAAACACCTCTCGGCCTCCTTTGCCTCTACGCCGCGGCCGGATGGCTGGCCTTCCGCAACCGCCGCAATCAATCCCAACTCCTCGCCGTCTTCCTGCTTCCCCTGGCGCTCATCGCTTCCTGCATGACTTCGAGTATCAACCTCGGGGTTCGCCACATGCTCATCGTCTATCCGTTCCTCGCACTCGCCGGCGCGGTAGTTCTGGTCCGCGCGTGGTCCGGCGGGCAGTCCTGGCTTCCCCGCATGCTCTCCACCTCCGCCGCTATCTGGGTCCTCGCCGCCGGCCTCTCCGCACACTCCTCTTATATCGGGTACTTCAACGAACTCGCCGGCAGCCACCCGGAACGAATCCTTGCCGAATCCGATCTCGACTGGGGCCAGGATCTCGCCACCCTCGCGCGGCGCCTGCGCGAACGGCAGGTTCCCAGCGTTTCTATCGCCTACTTCGGTAGCGCCCGTCTCGCCGCCGCCGGCCTCCCGCCTTTTACCCAGCTCGACCCGGTCCAACCCGCCACTGGCTACATCGCCGTCAGCCTCCGCATGCTCACCATCGAAACCTGCCGCACCGGCGCCTTCCGCTGGCTCGAAACCGCCACTCCGATTGAGCGGATTGGCAATTCCATGCTCCTATACCACCTCCCGCCAAGGGAATCGCGCAGCATACAATAGCTACAAGCCGATGACCCGCCGCCAACTCCTCCAATCCGCCTCCAACGGCTTCGGCTTCCTCGCCTTCCAAGCCCTACACGCCCAACCCGTCCAAATACACAAAGCCAAGAACGTCATCTTCCTCTTCATGCCCGGCGGCGTCTCCCACATGGACACCTTCGACCCCAAACCGAAGCTGACCCAGCTCGACGGACAGCAGGCAAAACTGGAAAGCTACGTCTCAGGTCCCAAACGCAAATACCTGGGCTCCCCCTGGAAGTTCAGACAATACGGCCAATCCGGCCTCCCCGTCAGCGAACTCTTCCCCCACATCGCCACCGTCGCCGACGAACTCTGCGTCGTCCGCAGTATGAAATCGGAGTTCCCCCTCCACGCCCGCGCCAACGTCTTCCTCCATACCGGACGTAACTTCGGCGGCTTCCCCTCCCTCGGATCCTGGGTCAATTACGGCCTCGGTTCCACCAACAGGAATTTACCCGGCTACTTACTCCTGAATCATGGTGACAACCCGCCTGGCGGCCTCGAGAATTTCTCCAACGGCTTCCTTCCCGCCACCCACCAGGCCATGTCCGTCCGAGCCGATGGTGTGCCCGTCGAAAACATTGTTCCCGCCGCGGCCGATCCCATCCAGCGCGCCCAACTGCAAGCCCTCGCCGCCCAGGACCGCGCCTTCCTCGCCAAGTCTCACCATAACGACGCCATCGAAACCGCCATCAAAAACGGCGAAATGGCCTACCGCATGCAAGCGCTGACACCCGACGTGCTCGACCTCTCCAAAGAGTCCGAAGCGACCAAAGAACTCTATGGCCTGAACAGCAAAAACGAGCACCAGCGCGCCTATTCGCTGCAATGTCTCCGGGCCCGCCGGCTCATCGAATCCGGCGTCCGCTTCGTCGAAATCACCCCACCCAACCTCTACGGCGGCAACAACGGCACCTGGGATCAACACGACAAACTCCGCGAAGGCCATAACACCAACGCCCTCGTCACCGATCAAGCCGTCACAGCCCTGATCAAGGATCTGAAATCCCGCGGCCTGCTGGAGGAAACGCTCATCATCTGGGCCGGTGAATTCGGCCGCACCCCCGATACCGGCAATGGCGACGGCCGCGACCACCACCCCTTCGGTTTCACCATCTGGCTCGCCGGCGGCGGCTCGAAGAAGGGCCTCATCTACGGCGCCACCGACGAACTCGGCAACCACGCCGTCGAGAACGTAGTTACGGTCCACGACTTACACGCCACAGTCCTCCAGTTACTGGGCCTCGACCACACCAAACTCACCTACCGCTACTCCGGCCGAGACTTCACCCTGCCCGATATTCACGGCCGCACCGTCCCCGCCCTTATCGCCTGAAGGCCCCGCGCTACCGCCGCCCCAGCGACCGGCGCACAGCAAAGTAACCGGCTCCCATCATACCCACCGCAAACCCGGCCGTAATGCCCGTTTCGGGAGGAGATCGGCCGCCGACGTGCCGCGCAGAATGATCTCGCGGCTCAGGGCGACCAGATACAAAGCAGGCAGAATACTGCTGACCCGGTCAATGGGGAACTTCAGGAACTCGCGCGGAAAGACAAAGCCAGACAGCAGAATCGACGGCAGCAGAATTACGTTCGCAAACTGGATGGCCTGGGAGTGATTGTGGGAATGCCCCGCCACGAACAACCCAAAGAGACAGCCACAGGCTCCCCATGATGGGAATCGCGAAGATATCGCGCATCGGGAGGACCAGAAACGAAGTCTCAACCAGTACCACCAACGCGAGGGCGGTAGCTTTGCCGGAGATAATCGAGCCGCGCCCCGGCAACTTGATGGCGGCGCTGCCGGCGGCCTTCCCATTCGCGCCGGCAATATGCAGTTGAACCGCCGCCGATGGCCGCGCAATCCGCCCCGCGTGGACACCGACGCCCGTGGCCCCACCCGCCACATGCAGGCCCGCGCCTCGCACCAGATACTGCGCGGTTCCAGGGGGCCGCCTCGAACGCGAGCGGTAGTTTTGCGGTGTTTACCGAGGGCGCTCCGGCAGCGAGGAAAGGCACGGACATCGGCACGAGCAGAAGAGCAAAACCGCTCACCTAAATTCCTTTTTTTAGCGATAAGTCCTAACGCTATCAAACATTTCACGGCCCTCGACACACGTCTGAAAGCCCCAAACGCGAATGGCCTTGTCATCCACAGTGCCGCCGCATATACTTCCCTGGAATCGAAATGCAACGCAAGAAAGTAGACGTCGTTATCTGCGGTGGCGGCTGGACTGGTCTGGCCATGGCCAAGGAACTCGCCACCCGCACCAGCCTCGAGATCGTCGTCCTCGAACGCGGCCCTGCCCGCTCCCTCGCCGAATACGCCAACAGTATGGACGAGGTCGATTACTCCCTCCGTCTGCGCATGATGCAGAACTCGGCCGAAGAGACCCTCACCCATCGCCACTCCACAAAGGACACCGCCGCCCCCGTCCGCAGCCCCGGCCACGTCCGAATCGGCACCGGCTCCGGCGGCTCCGGCGAACACTGGGCCGGCTTCGCCTGCCGCTACCCCGAAGATACCTTCATCCTCAAAACCGCCCTCAAACAGCGTTTCGGCGACGCCCGCATGCCCGAGGGCCTCGCCGCCCAGGATTGGACCGTCACCTGGAAGGATATCGAACCCTACTACACCAAGGTCGAAATCCTGCTCGGCATCGGCGGCAAAGCCGGCAACATCCAGGGCCGCCTCATCGAAGGCGGCAACATCTTCGAAGGCCCCCGTTCCAAGGAATTCCCCGTCGGCCCCCACCGCAAATCCCTCCCCATGACGGTCTTTGAAAAGGCCGCCCAGGCCCTCGGCTACCACCCCTACATCACCGCCGCCGCCACCCTCCCTTTCGATTACAAAAACCCAGACGGCGTCTTCCGCCCCGGTTGCGCCTACTGCGGCTACTGCGGCCTCTACGGCTGCATGGTCAGCGCCAAAGCGCAGCCCACCAACGTTCTGCTCCCCGTCCTCCGCCGCAAGTCCACGTTCACCCTCCGAAATCACGCCTGGGTCCGCCGCATCCTCCACAAAAACGGCCGCGCCACCGGCGTCACCTACATGGACGAGCACGGCCGCGAAATCACCCAGCCCGCCTCCATCGTCATCACCAGCGCCTTCCCCACCGGCAACACCCGCCTGCTCCTGCTCTCTCAGATCGGCACCCCCTACAACCCCGCCACGGGCGAAGGCACGCTCGGCCGGAACTTCACCCATCAAATGTCCGGCGGCACCGGCGCCCAAATCGTCTACGACAAGCCGCTCCAAGGCTACGCCCGCGCCGGCGGCCAGGGCATGTCGTTCTCCGATTTCGACAGCTTCAACCGCCTCGACCCCGACGCCGGCATCCTTCGCGGCGGCACCTTCGTCGGCGGTGGCGGCGGCTCCGGCCTCCCCATCTCCTCCTTCGGCAACATCCCCGCCGGCGAAGTCTCCCGCAATTGGGGCGCCGAGTGGAAGAAGGCGGCGCTGAAGTATCACGACCGCATCGGCGGCTCCGCCCGCTTCGAAGCCGAACACTTACCCTACAAACAGAACTACCTCGACCTGGACCCCACCTACACCGATAAATGGGGCGATCCGCTCCTCCGCACCACCATCGATTGGACCGATCACGAAATGCGCATGCGCGCCTTCGCCACCAAAATCGCCGATCAAATGGCCAAGGAAATCGCGGGCATCTCCGGCGGCCGCCTCGTCCAAACCGTAGGCCGCGGCGATGGCCGCCGCTCCGGCCGCTACCAAACCGCCGCCTACGCCACCACCCATCTCCACGGCGGCGCCATCATGAGCGACACGCCCGCCGATGGCGTCGTCAATACCTACAACCAGCACTGGAACATGCCAAACCTCTGGGTCATCGGGGCCTCAGCCTTCCCCCACGCCGGCGCCACCAACCCCACCATCACCGCGCTCGCCTTCACCCTCCGCGCCGCCGACGCCCTCATCGACAAATACCTCAAACACCCCGGAGCCCTCGCATGAAACGCCGCGAATTCATCATCCTCCCCGCCAGCGCGTTGCTCCTCAAAGCCCAGCAAAAGCTCCCCCTCCGCTTCTTCACCGCCGAAGAAGCCAAAGCCATCACCGCCGCCGCCGAACGCATCTTCCCCGCCGACAGCGAGACTCCCGGCGCCACCGACGCCGCCGTCGTCATCTACATCGATCGCCAACTCGCCGGCCCCCACGGCCGCGATAAATACCGCTACACCAAAGGGCCCTGGGTCAAGAGCGGCCCCGAACACGGCAACCAGGACAAGGCAACGCCCCAGCAAATCTACCGCGAAGGCATCCCCACCCTCGGTCCGGATTTCGCCACCCAGTCTCCCGAAGAACAGGACCGCCGCCTCACCGCCATCGAAAAGACGCCTTTCTTCGCCCAACTCCGCGCCCACACCATCGAAGGCATGTTCTGCGATCCGCTCCACGGCGGCAACGCCAACTTAGTCGGCTGGAAGATGATCAACTTCCCCGGCCCCGTCATGAGTTACCGCCTGGAAAGCGAACTCACCGCCAAACGCACCCCGAAAAGTCTCGAACAAATCACCGGCCGCAAGATCCAGGGCTGGGAAGACGAAGCCTAACAGCCCGTGGTTAAAGTCGGCGGAGCGGGCGAAAACAATTGAAGGGGGAAATGTCCCCCGGTAAAATGGGGTATGGCGCTGGGAACACGCAAGCAGAGGGAACGGCAAGAGAGCTTGTGGATCGCAA
>JBIKOG010000229.1:0-12416 GCA_044358225.1 Bryobacteraceae bacterium
AACGTCGGCACCGCCCCCAACACCGACTACGCGCCCACCATTCCACACCTCACCTTCATGGTCTACCAGATGATGTTCGCCGTCATCTCCCCGGCGCTCATCACCGGCGCCTTCGCCGAACGCGTGAAGTTCAGTTCGTTGTTGGTCTATTCCATCCTCTGGGCGTTTCTCGTCTACTTCCCGGTCGCGCACATGGTTTGGGGAAAAGGCGGCTACCTGAATGCATTTATGGGCGGTGCGGTGCCCGTGCTCGACTTCGCCGGCGGCACGGTGGTCCACATCACGACGGGAATCTCGGCGTTGATCTGCGCGTTGATGATCGGCCCGCGGCGCGGCTACCCGCACGACCCGATGAAGCCGCACAGCCTGGTGCTCAGCTTCATCGGCGCCTGCCTGCTCTGGGTGGGGTGGTTCGGATTCAACGCCGGCAGCGCGCTAGCGGCGTCATCGCTGGCATCAGTCGCCTTCGTCACGACGCACCTCGGCGCCGCCGCGGGTGCCATCGCCTGGCTGATCGCCGAACAGTGGCACAACGGCCGTCCCAGCGCGCTGGGCGCCATCTCCGGCGCCGTAGCGGGCCTGGCGACCGTCACGCAGGGGGCGGGCTTTGTCGCGCCTTTCTCGGGGGCAATCTTTGGCCTCGCCGGCGGCTTCGTTTGTTTCTACATGGTGGTCGTAGTCAAGCAGAAATGGGGCTACGATGACACGCTGGACGCCTTCGGCGTGCACGGCGTGGGCGGCATCATCGGCGCCACGCTCACGGGCATCCTGGCGACCGGCGCCTACAACGACGCCGTGAAACTGGCCGACGGGCGAATGGCGCAGATCGGGGCTCAGTTGATCGGGATCGCCGTCGGAGTGGCCTTCGCGGTGGTGGGCAGTTGGATCGCGCTCAAGCTAACCGCCGCGATCACCGGTGGCTTACGAATGGAAGCGCGCGAGGAAGTGCAGGGCATGGATCTGGTGATCCACGGCGAAGAAGGATACAATCTGGATGCCTGAGTCCGTTATGAAGAAAATCGAAGCCATCATCCAACCATTCAAACTCGAACACGTGAAGGAGGCGCTGAAGGCGATTCACATCGACGGCATGACGGCCACCGAGGTTCGGGGCCACGGACGGCAGAAGGGCCATCTGGAGGTCTATCGCGGGCGTGAATACCAGGTGGACCTGATCCCCAAAGTGAAGCTGGAGATGATCGTCAGCAGCGCCCGGGCCGAAGAGGTCATCCAGGCCATCATCAAGGCAGCGCGCACCGGCAAAATTGGCGACGGCAAAATCTTCGTCTACGACGTCGGCGATGCCATCCGGATCCGCAACGATGAGCGGGGGGACGCGGCGCTCTAACGGTTAGCGGTTCATCCCCGCAATCGAATTCGGGATCTGGAAGAGCGTCTTGCCGGCGGTGACATAGAGCGTCTTGTTATCCGGCCCGCCGAAGGCTGTGTTCGTTATCGTGTCTTCCGGAATGGGAACAAAACGCAGTAACTTCCCTTGCGGCGAAATGACATGGACACCGCATTTCGTGTCGAGCGTCTCTTTCGTTCCGCGCAAGCGATGCAGGCCCGCGGCCGCATAAATATTGCCTTCCGTATCGATCGCCATGCCATCCGCGCTGCGCCCCGGGTAAAAGTTGTAGTGAACGCGCCGGTTGGAAAGCGTTCCCTCCGGCGATAAGTCAAACGCGCGAATGGCACGCGTCCCACCGTCCACCTTATTCGCTTCGATCAGATAAAACGTCTTATCGTCGGGCGAGATCACCAGGCCGTTCGGCCACTCCGTTTCCGGGTCAGTCAACAAACGAGTAATCTTCCCATCGGGATCGATCCGGTAGACGCCGGGCTTGCCTGTAGTTCCGGACGCCTTGGTCGCGGGCGAAGTCGAATCGGGCGCCGGATCCGTAAAGTACAGCCGGCCCTTGGAATCCACCGTCACATCGTTCGGCGCGTTGAACCGCCTTCCCTCGAACTGGGTGGCAATTTCCTCTACGGCGCCCGTCTTCAAATCGGTGCGCGTCACGCGGGGCTTGTTCCGCTCCCCGTCGGACCCTTCGCAGGCGATCAACCGGCCCTGCGGATCGAACAGCAGGCCATTGGCGCGGTTGGAATCAGCCCGGAATACCTCGTGCTTCTTCGTTTGCGGGTTGAACCGCAGAATCCGGTTGTTCGCGACGTCGGTGAAATAGACCATCCCGTCCGGCCCCTGCGCCGGCCCTTCGGTGAACGCCACCGAAGTCGCGACCGTCGCTTCCGGCTCCGGCGCCACCGCCACGGGCGGAGCAGGTTTATCGGCACAGCCGGCCAGGATCAGAAAAGGAACAACAAACAGTGCGCGCATGCAGGAGGATCGTATCACTAATCGTCCAACGAGTTATCGGTCCCTGTCTGTTCCCGCTCCAACTCCAATTGGATCTCCCGCTTCAACGGCGTCAAATACTGGAGCGTCAGAAAATTCACCAGGCTCAACACGACGGCGATATGAAAATATCCGAAACCAGCCGCGGCGCCCAGAATACCGACGCACCAGACGCTGGCCGCCGTGGCCGTCCCGCTGACGCTGTGCTTGGCCCGCAGGATCGCCCCGCCGCCCACAAACCCGATCCCGGTCACCAACCCCTGCAGGATCCGCGAGTTCGCGTCCGCCGAGGAGTTCGAAAAACTGGAGCCCAGCATCGCCAGCCCACAACTGGCAATCGCCACAATCGGAAACGTGCGCAAACCGGCGCTACGCGCCTCGCGTTCCCGGTTCCAGCCAATCGGAAGCGCCAACACATACGCGATACTCATGCGAAGCAGATCCTGCCCAATTTGTTCTACAGTCGGCGACATGAATCGTTTATACACCCTCCGCGACTACACGCCGCGCCGGTCTCCCCAGATATCCACATGGACGCGCGGGCTGTAGCGATAGCCGTACCGCAGGCACAACGGCACCAGCCACGCCGCCCGCTCTCGGATCACCTCCGGCGAGCGCCCCTCCGGCATCAGCAACACATTCTCAGCAGGCGCCCCCAGGGACGACACCAATTGCTCGATCTCGCCCAGATCCTCCGGCGCCGCCACAACAAACTTTAACTGGTACGAATAACTCTCCATCAAACGCCGCAAAACGTCCGGCTGCATCCGCGTCCGCTCGTGCACCGGTCCCCACTTCGCGTCGTCCGGCGTCGAATTGGCCAGCTTCGGGGAGATACTCATCAGGTCGCAGGCGACATCGGCAAACACCGTCCCCGCCGTCTCCACCGTGATGTGCTGCCCACGCGCCCGCAGCGCCGCGGTTAACGCCACAACCTCCGGCGCAATCATCGGCTCCCCACCCGTCACAACCACGTGCCGCGCGCCAAACGCGGCCACTTCCTCCACCAGCGAAGCTACGGTCCGAGCTTCTCCCTCCGGCGTCCAGGACGTGTACGGCGTATCGCACCACTTACAACGTAAGTTACAACCCGATGTCCTGACAAACACCGACGGAACGCCCACTAACTTCCCTTCCCCCTGCACCGAATAAAACACTTCGGCTATCTTCACAACGCGTACCGGTCCCACAACCCGTCCCGCACCCCCGCCTCGGCAAACCCCTTCGCCCGCAACAGGCACGAATCACATTCCCCGCACGGCCGGCCATCTTCGGCCGGGTCGTAGCAGCTATGCGTCAAACCGTAATCCACCCCGCACGAAACGCCCAGGCGAATAATCTCCGCCTTGGACAACTGCAACAGTGGCGTGTGGATCTTTAACTTTGTCGTCCCCTCCACGCCCGTCTTCGTCGCCAGATTCGCCATCGATTCAAACGCCGCCACAAACTCCGGCCGGCAGTCCGGATACCCCGAATAGTCCACCGCGTTCACGCCCAGAAAGATATCCGACGCGCCCAGAACCTCCGCCCACGCCATCGCGAACGACAAAAAGATCGTGTTCCGCGCCGGAACATACGTGATCGGAATCCCCGGTTCAATCTCCTCCACCGTATGGTGCTTGGGAACGTCAATCCCCGCCGTCAACGCCGACCCGCCGAACATCCGCAAGTCAATCCGCGCCACCCGATGATCGACAGCGCCCAGCGCGGCCGCCACGTGGCGCGCCGCCTCCAGTTCGAAGATATGCCGCTGGCCGTAGTCGAAGCTCAACGCATAACTCGTAAACCCGTCCCGCCGCGCCACGCCCAGGCACGTCGCCGAATCCAGTCCACCGCTCAATAAACAAATCGCCTTACGCATTTTCGTCAATCATCCGTGCCAAAAAATAACCGATCACCGGAAACGCCGAGACACACGCCATCGCCGTTCCCAACCCAACCCGATCCGCGGTCCACCCCACCAGCGGAATAAATACCAACCCCGCGCTCCCCCAGGCAAACCCCATCATCAACGCCGACACCGTCCCGGCCTGCGTCGGCACCAACCGCTGCCCCATCACCAGGTTCACCGGAATTGTAAACAGCAACAACAGACCGGCCAGCGCTAGCGCCACCAGCGCCAACCACCCATCCGTCAGGAAAAACATGGCCAGAAACGGCAAACACCCGGCCATCGAAATCAGAATCACGCGCTTGCCACCGTACCGGTCCGCCAAGTTCCCGCCCAGAAAGCCCCCCAGCCCGCCAAAGGCCAGATACAGCGTCAATCCCAGTGCCGCCGATTGCACCGAAAAACCGCGTTCCCGGTTCAAGTAGAGCGGCAGAAACTGCGAGAAGACCATCTGCACGATGCTGCGAATAAAGACCAGCGAAAACAGGATCGACAGCGGTCGCCATTTCGCACGCAATGCCGCCGCGTCGAAGTGGTTCGACGTCTCGCGCGACACCGGTGCCAACCGGAATTGAAAGGCCAGATAGATGGAAACCAACACGCCGGGAACCGCGCCCAGCCACGTCATCTCCAGCCCATACCGTTCCGCAAGAAACGTAAAGAACGCCGGGCCGAAGGCCATGCCAAACGTGCCGGAGCTGATAAAGACAGCCATCCAACGCGACTTGTTCGCGCGGATTCGCGCCGTCGCGTTTGCCGAAGCCTGCGGATGAAAGGACGCAATCCCCATGCCGCCCAGCATCACCATCGCAATCAGCATAGGGTAGCCGGTCGCCAGCCCAAGCGAGGAGATGAAGATGCCCGCCATCGCCGGCGCCAACACCGTGAACAACCGCGAACCCGACTTATCCGACAAAATCCCATACACCGGCTGCATCAGGGAGCTGGAGAAGATCAGCATCCCCGCCAACAGTCCGGCCTGCGCTAAACTCAAGCCAAACCGCTGCACCAGCATCGGTTGAAATGAGCTCAAACCGCTCGAATAGAGATCGATAAAAAAGTGCGCAAACGACAACAACGCCAGCGCTTGATAGCCAGCCCGATTCGATCCGCTGTCCGAAAAAGAGAGCGAGGGATCGGACGGCAAAATGGCGGTTTTTGAGCTCATTACAAAGGGGAACGGCGAATGCGGGTACGAATTTCAAGTATAGCGAAACCCTTTTCAGGGTCCGGGGTTTGTAAAGGGATGCGAACATCGGCATTCCTATGCCTGCTTGCCGCCGGAACCGCGCTCTGCCAGCCCCCGGCCAATCCAGTGGTTAGCCCCCGCGGCGTCGTCAACGCCTATACCCAGCAGCCCGCCCCTTCTCCCGTCCCCCCTGGCGGGATCATCTGGATCAATGGCATCAACCTCGGCCCGGCCGCCGGGTGGAAGGCGTCTGGCGCGCCGCTTCCGACACAGGCTCTCGATCCAGCCATCGAGGTGCGCATCGGTGAACGCCCCATCCCGCTCTACTCCATCACGCCCTCCCGCATCGTCGCGCAGGTCCCGGTCGATACCCCGCCCGGCATCACCCAGATCGTGGTGCGGCGCGGCGAATTGCAGAGCGCGCCCGCCCGCTTCACCGTCACCCAGCCCACTCCGGCCATCTCCACCACCAACGCCACTGGCTTCGGCCCCGCCGGTGCCGTTGCCGGCAACACCGTCACCTTGCGGGCATCCGGACTCGGGCAAACCGATCCGCCCACCCTCCCCGGCGAACTGCCCTCGGCCGATACCGCCGCCCAGCCGCGCGTGCCGCTGCGGGCCTTGATCGGCGGCATGCCCGCCGCCGTCTCCGCCCGATTGTCGAATGAAAGTGTCGGCGATTTTGACGTGTCGATTGAGGTTCCAGCCACCGCCGCCCCCGGAGAGGTCATCCGCCTGTTTGCCGGCAACAACACGGGCAACGCCGTGACGCTCAATGCACTCCCCGCCCCCGAAGTCACTTTCGTTCCACTGCCGGCCAATACCAATAACCTGCGCGCCATGGTGGCCAGTGACCTGCGTCCCGGCTATCTCGTTCTCAACGGCCCCCGCACCGAAGACGGATGCTGGCCGAGCATCATCGTCGATTTCGGCGTCAAGGATTCCTCCCGCCTCCCCGGCTGCCAAACCGCGGCCGTCGCACAGCTCCAAACGCCCTTTACGGCAGCCAACGAAGGCAACGCCCTGGCCACCCTGCAAGGCCCCGCCGACGGGGACGCGACCACGGGCATCAGCGCAAAGGTTACCCTTCTCCTGCCGGGTGCCGAACCGCGCGACGTGGAACTGCCCGGTAAGGCGTCGACCCTCGTCGCGGCCGCCGGCGGCAACATTGCCGCCCTTCTCCCCGGCACACCGACTCGGCTGGCTCAGATCGATCCGGATACCGGCGAGGTCAGCGAACCGGCGGGCGGAGCCATCCCCGGCGCAGGCGGGGGCGCGGGCGGCGGTGCCATCAACATCAACAACCTCCAAATCGACCTCGGCGATGGCGTGAAGGAACTCGTCTCGCAACCCGTCGGGCTCGGCCAGAACCAACAGGCAGTGATTGCCGTTGATTCTCTCACCACCCCGACAAAGGCCAAGTTCGCCATCGTCAACGCCCAAGGGCAGGCCCAACGGACCGTCGATTTTCCCGACACCTGGCTCCCCATGCTCGCCCCAACAGAACAGGCGCCCGTTCAAGGCGGCGGTAACCCCGGCGGCGGTGGCGGCAATCCCGGCGGCGGCCTGCCAGGTGGCCTGCCAGGCGGTCTTCCAGGAGGCTTGCCCGGCGGCATCCCCGGCGCGGGTGGGAATCCCGGAGCCAACGTTGTCAACCGCTTCCGCGCAACCGTCCAGTTTGATACCATCGGCCGTCAGATTTACGTCCTGGCCCGGGCAACCGATAAGTCGCGCGACGCATTCCTCCGGTTTCCGCTCCAGGCCGGTCAAGCCACGGAGGCAATTCCCTTCTCCGACGGCAAATTCGCGGCCTCTTGTACGGCCCAAACGCGAACGTTCACGCTCGAACTCGCACGCCGCATCGCCATCCCCACGTCGCCCACGCCGGACACCTTGATTCGCGCCGCCTGCGGTGCCTCCGGATTCGCCACGCTCGACCTGAATTCCCGCCAGATCGCCGAAACCGGCCTGCCCGGCCAAGGTCAGTTCAACATTACCGGCAATGCAGCCAACGACGTCAACGACTACGTCTACGGCACAAACACCGATCCCGCCCAGCAGGGCCGGTCCGACACCCTCTACGTCTTCGACGGCGTCACCAGTTCCGCCTTCCGGCTCGACCTGCCGCCGGAGATCGCCTCCTTCGCCAACGTCAACGCCTTCCCGCCCATGGGCATCCTCTACGCCCAGGCCACAGCCCGCACAGTCGGCGACGCCGGCATCGTCATCTTCGACCTGGAAAACGCCAGCGCCCGGCTGCTCCCCACGCCGGCCAACTTCACTTCCGTGCAACCGATGACCATCTTCCCGGCCACCCGGAAACTCATCGCGCGCGGCACGCGCACGGACCCCGCCGGCACGCAGATTCTCATTTTTGATCTGGTGTCCGGAGACCTCCAGATCATCCCCAATCCGGAGAATGTAGCCTTCGTGGGACAGGTGCCCAATGTGCCCGCCCAGCCAGGCCAGCCCGCCCAGCAACAACCCGCGCTGCAGAACGTCAACCCGAAATCGAACGCGGTCACCATGGTCGGCTTCGACGCCCAGCGCCGCCCGTTGGGTGTACTCTTAGTCAAAGTCCACTAACTTTACTTGACGGCAGAATTGAACATCAGACAGGCGGCGATCGCGGCCGCCATCCGGGGAGCCGTTCTCTCCCAAATCGGCGATCTCGATCTCGCGCACGGCGCTCGCCGCTCCGGGCGGCAGTGGACCGCCCCGCTTGTGGTGTCATCGCTTCCGGCAAGACTTCTGGCCGGATTGCCATTGGCTCCAGCAAACCGGCGCACAAGCCTGCGCTGTCTGCCACGTCGTCATTTCGGACACCAGACTCTAAGTTACTTCAGCAGCGGATTCTCCGGCCAAGAATGACGCGGATAACGCCTGCCAAGTTCCTTGCGAACTTGTGGATACAAACGTTCCCAGAAACCCGCCAGATCCTGCGTCATTTGTACCGGCCGGTAATTCGGCGCCAGTAAGTGAACAACCACATTCACCCGGCCGCCCGCCACGCGCGGAGTCTCCCGCATGCCGAAGAAATCCTGCAACCGCGAAGCCACCGCGGGCGGCTGGCCATCCACGTACTGCACCTTGGCGGTCCGGCCATTCGGCAATTGAATGCGTTCCGGTGCCAATTGATTCAGTAAGTCCCGTTGCCCCGGCGGTAAGTCGTTCAATAACACCCGTTCCAGCCCACCGTCACCGAGCAGCGTCCGCAACTCCGCAAACGACTTGCTGCCATAACAAGCCGATTCCAACGCCTTCCGCTCCGCCGCCTCGTCGGGAACCGGCGGCGCGCCATGGGCCGCCGCGAAACGCCATCGTGCAAACAACCCCTCTACCGCTTCCTCCCCCGCAAATAAAGCCAATCCAGCCTCCACCGCCTTCTCCGCCAACAGCCGCGCCGCCAGTTCCATATCCACCGCGCCACTGCGGGACTCCTCAATCACGAAGTCATCAAACGTCAGCGCGCTGACGCTCTCCACCCGCTCGGCGGAACGGTTCCACTCCACCCCGTCCCGAGAATCCAACCGGTCCGGGAACAGATCCAGTAACCAGTTCGGATCCACTTTGCTCGCCAGCCGGATCAACGGCTGGCCCCGGTCTTTGCGGTATTCAATATCCAGCGCGACCAACAACGAACAATCCCGCACGCCGGAAGAATCGGCCAACTGCGCGGCCCCGCCACCAGCCAATAGAATCTCTCCGTTCGGCTTCTTCCGGCCTAAACGGTCGGAGAACGCCGCCACCACCGCCATCAGCAATCCCGTTTCGTCCGCGATCCGCCGGGAGTTCAACCGCGCTGCACGCCGGATCTGTTCCACCATACGCGACGTGTGCGGTTGCCAGCGTTGCTCCATCAAGAAAAACAGGTCGGAGTCCACGTGGTGCCGCGCCGCCCCGTCCAACCGTTCTCCCGCGCTCAACACCGCCGCCGCCCGGGCGCCATCCTCGCCGGCTCCCCGCGCCTCCGCCTCCAGCACAAGCCGGGCCAGCCGCGGATGCAGCGGCAACTGCGTCATCCGCCGCCCCATCGCCGTCAGCCGCCCGGTCTCCACCGCGCCCAGCCGTTCCAACAACCCCTCCGCGGCAGCAAGCGAGGCCGCCGGCGGCGGCGTCAACCACGGCAACGACGTTGCGTCCGCAATGCCGCAGCCATGTAACTCCAGCAGCAACTGTGTCAACTCCCGTCGATCTATTTCCGGCGGGTCCTGGCCGGGCCGCCGCACAAACTCTTCCTGTGTGTACAGCCGGATCACCCGGCCCGGCGCCGTCCGGCCCGCCCGGCCCGCACGTTGCGTGGCCGACGCCTGGCTCACACGCGCCACCTGCAGCGTCGGGATCCCGGTCCAGGGCGAATCCACCGCCACCCGCGCCAGCCCACTATCCACCACCGCCGTCACGCCTTCAATCGTCACCGAGCTTTCCGCCACGTTGGTCGAAAGGATCACCTTCCGACGCGACGCCGGCGCCAGCGCCCGGTCCTGCTCCTCCGGCGAAAGGTCCCCGTGGAGCTGCGTCACGATCAAGTTATGCGCATCGGCCACCCGCTCTAACGCCCGCCCCGCGCGGCGCATCTCAAAGGCGCCCGGCAAAAACACCAGCACATCCCCGGTCAGCCCCTGCCGCGCCAATCGTTCCACCCCCAGCGCCACCCGCTCCTCCAGCGCCGCCCCGGTCTCCGGCGTCCATTCCACGGTGATCGGATGCAGCTTCCCGTCGCTGCGCAGGATGGGCGCATTGCCCAGGTGCGCTGCGATCGGCGCCGCGTCTAGCGTTGCCGACATGACGACCAACTTCAAATCCGGCCGCCTGGTTCGTTGCAGTTGCAACAGCAGCGCCAACGCCAGATCGCCGTCTAAGTGACGCTCATGGAACTCGTCCAGCACCACAACGCCGACACTCCGCAGTTGCGGATCGGAAAGCAGACGCCGGGTCAGCACGCCCTCGGTCAGAAACCGCAGCCGGGTCTTGGGGCCCGCCACCTCGTCAAAACGAACCTGGTAGCCGACTGTTTCCCCCAGCCGCTCTCCCCTTTCCTCCGCCACGCGGCGCGCCGCCAGCCGCGCCGCCAGCCTGCGCGGCTCAAGAACCCACACCTCACCAGGCGTTTCCGAAAGCAGCGCCGGAGGCACACGTGTCGTCTTCCCGGCTCCTGGAGGAGCCTCCAAAACCAGACAGGGGCATGTACGAAGAGCCGCGCGAAGTTCGCCCAACAGGGCGTCAACAGGAAGAGCAAGCACTTCTACTAAGGTAAACTACACTCTTTCAGCCAGCCTCGACGGAGGAACACCGGTCGTCGTCTCAGCTCCCAGTGGTTCCTCCATAACCACAAAAGACGCATATGCGAAGAGCCACACGGAAGTTCGCCCAACAACGTGTCAACGGGAAGAACCAGCGCTTCTACTACGGTAAACTAGGCGGATGTCGTCTTCATTCGCTCCGTTAGCGCCGCCCAAGCGCCTGCTGTTCGGCCCTGGACCTTCCCTCGTCGCCCCTCGCGTGTATGAGGCAATGGGCAAATCCATCGTCGGACACCTCGATCCCTTCTTCTTCCAGGTCAACGAAGAAATTCGTGCCGGTCTCCAGGCCGCATACGGCACAACCAACGCATTCACCATGGCCATCTCCGGCACCGGCAGCGCCGGAATGGAAGCAGCAATTTCGAACTTTGTTGAGCCCGGCTCCAAGTTCGTCGTCTTCGCCGGTGGCTTCTTTGCCGACCGCATGATTGAAATGGGTCGCCGCCAGGGCGCCACCGTTGTCCCGTTCTCCACTCCGTGGGGTCAGGGCATCGATGAAGCCGCCGCCGTCGAATTCATCCGCGCCGAAAAGCCGCAAGCCGTTGCCTTTGTGCACGGTGAAACCTCCACCGGTGTGTGGACGCCTGGCGAAGCCATTTGCGCCGCCGCGCACGAAGTGGGTGCCCTCACCATCGCAGACTGCGTCACCTCGCTCGGCACCATGCCCATCAATCTCGACGCGACGGGCATTGACGTTGCCTACAGCTGCACCCAGAAAGGGCTCTCCTGCCCTCCCGGCCTGTCGCCCATCTCCTGTTCCCCGCTCGCCATGGAGCGTTTGAAGGCGCGGAAGACCGTCAATCACTCCTGGTATCTCGACCTGAAACTGCTGGCCGAATACTATGAAGGCGCCCATCGCTACCACCACACGGCTCCGATCACCATGTTCTACGCGCTCCGCGAAGGCCTGAATCTGGTGCTGGAAGAGGGTGTGGAAGCACGTTATGCCCGCCACAAGGCCAACCACGAGAAACTCGTGGCGGGTCTCGAAGCGCTGGGCATGGAAATGCTGGTTAAGCCGGGTTCCCGCATGTGGGCGCTCCACACGCCGAAGGTGCCGGCCGGGGTCAACGACCTCGACGTGCGCAAGAAGCTCATGGAGCGCCATGGTATTGAAATTCAAGGTGGTTTCGGCCCGCTCGCCGGCCAGGTATTCCGCATCGGCCTGATGGGCGAAGGCTCCACAGCGGACAACGTCGACCTGCTCCTCGGCGCCCTGCGGGAAGCCTTGGTGTAAATACGCAGTCTTACTGAGGGCGGGCCCTAAAGCCCGCCCTTTTTTGTGCCGATCTATCAGATCATGGCACTTGAATCGGTAGACCTGCTTTCCCTGTTGAAGCGCGCGAGATCGACGACCCATGCGCGAGCCGCGGCTGAATCCGCCGCTGCCGCGGAGGCCGCCTCGGCCACCGCCTCCCTCGCAGCGACCGCTACCGCCGTCGCCGTGGAGCAAAAAACGCCCACTTCAGCCCCGGAACCGGCAAAACCGTTAACGCCCGCGGTAGTTGGCATGCAGGAGGAAGCTGAGCTTGCCGATCTGCGGGCCGAGCTGCTTGCCGATGAAGTACTGATTCAAAGAATTCTCGGCCTTTTGTACCGGCGCAAGAAGCTGAATCCGAACGGCGGTTTCATCTCCATCCTGGATATGGAAAAGCACCTGGGGGTGGAACGCGAAGG
>JBIKOG010000438.1:0-3608 GCA_044358225.1 Bryobacteraceae bacterium
CTGTTTACGCTTCGACTGCCGCCTCGCGACGACACCCGCAAAACTCGAGGCCAAGATGGGGCGCTACTCCTTTCCTGTAGGACTCTTTCATTCCCTACTACATGCCGGTTTATCCCGGCGCACTGCCTGGCACCAATTAACTAGAACTCCAGGCGGAGGGAGACCTGGCCGGTGCGGCCGCCGCCGAAGTCAACGCCGCGGGAGCCAGTGATGCGCCCGAAGTTGTTGTTGGCGATGTCCATGACCGGGTCGCCCAGGTTGGTCCAGTTCGGGGCGTTGGTGAAGCTGCCTTCCGCCCGCATCCGGACTCGTTCGGTGATCTGGAAACGCTTGCTGAGCGAGGCGTTCAGACCGAAGGTGCCGGGACCGGTGAGGATGCCGACGCCGGAGTTGCCGAAGCGGCCGATGGGGTTGGGATCGACACCAGCGCGGACGCCGACAGCGCAGTTGAACTGCAGAGCGCCAGGAGCACGGCCGGGGCAGAGGAAGGCGTTGCGGTCGAGCCAGCCGTCCCGGGTGGGGTTGGCGACTTCGCCGTTGCCGATGCGGTCCGGGCGGCTGGCGCCACGGCTGGCGGCGTTGGTACCGGACGGGTCGCCGCCGTTGAAGGTGGGCGTCAGGTACGGGCCGGACTGGAGGGTGAGAATGCTGGAGACCTGCCAGCCACCGAGAACCATGTCGGCGGCGCGGCCGGCAGTGGACATGAACTTACGGCCCTTGCCGACGGGGAGTTCATAGACCATGGTGCTGACGAAGCGGTGACGGCGGGTAGCGTAGACGTTGCCGCGATCGCTGCGACGGTCGAGCGAGTTGGTCAGACGGCCACCACCGGTTTCACCGGAGAAGCCGCTGGGGGCCGGGCCGGCGTTATCGGCGAGGTTCTTGGCCATGGTGTAGGCAGTGGTAAAGCTGAGCCCGTTGGCAAAACGACGGTTCAATTCGGCCTGCAGCGAGTTGTACTGCGCGTTGGCGCCGGCGTCACGGCTGAAGATCAGGCCGAAGTTGGGGAAGGGCCGATCGAGGCTGGTGCGCTGGGAGAAGAAGTTATTGGACGGGGACATCTGGTTGACGTCCGGGGCCCAGGGCAGATGGGTGGATTTGTTCCCGATGTAGGAGACACGGAGGCCCATGTTGTTGGCCAGTTCGCGATCGATGGAGAACTGCCACTGGTTCATGACGGGCGGTTTGAAATCGATCTGATTGGCGGTGCGGAATTCGAAGGTCCCGAGGGAGCCGCCGCGGACGCCGCTACCGGGGGTGCGGGTTTCGGGGAGGCTAAAGACGGGACGGCCGTCGGCGCCGACGTTGTTGAAGTTGCGAACGTCGGACTGGACGGTGCCGGTGAGCGAGAAGAAGACGCTGCCGAGCAGGATCATGTTGTACATGCCGTAGCTGGTGCGGATGGTGGTCTTGTCGTTCAGGCGGTAGGCGAAGCCGAGGCGGGGCAGGAACTGCGCCTTATAGGTATTGCGCAGGGCTTCCGGGAGGCCGGCTTCCTTGGCGGTGACGATGGGGGTGCAGCCGACGCCATTGATGGCGGCGCCGGGGCAGGCGTTGAAGGAGAGCAGGGCGCCGGGGGCGAGGAACTGCTTGGCCTGCGGATCACTCATGATGACGACTTTACCGGTACGGGCGACGGTGCGATCGAAGTTGCCGATGTTGAAGCCGGCGTCAGCGTAACCGGGGTGGAGTTCGTAGCGAACACCGACGTCCATGGTCAGCTTTTTCGAGATGCGCATGGTGTCCTGGAAATACGTCTTGTAGTGCATGGCGCGGCCGTCGTTGTCGCGGGTGACGACGGCGATGGCGCTGGAGACGGGGGTTCCGAGGAGGAAGTCGGCGAAGGGCTCGCCGGCGAAGTTGCCGGAGAAGGAGAAGTCGCCGTAATTGTTGCCACCGGTGAAGCCGAGGGCGGACTGGCCGACCAGGCGGCGGATGTCGACACCCATTTTGAAGGTGTGACGGCCCTTGATCCAGGTGAGGTTATCGATGAACTGGTTGTTGGCGGAGATGCCGAAACCGGGGCGGCCTTTGCTGACACCGGTGTAGTTGGTGACGCCGAAGTTGGGGAGGCCGTTGAAGAAGATGTCGCGCTGGATGTCCTTGAGGTTCAGGGAATTGGTAAAAGCGAGGCCATCGAAGGGGAAGACGGTGGTTTCGTCGGAGGTGACGTTGCCGTAGCGGAACTCGTTGAGGAGTGTGGGCTTGATGGTCCAGGTCCAGGCGGCCGAGCCCTGGTAGTACTTGGCTTGGACGGTATCGGAGGGGAGCGTGAGGTTGTTGCCGCTCAACTGGGGGTTGGCTTTGGTATTGAAGCGGGCCCAGAGGGAGTGCTGCGAGTTGAAGACGTGATCGACACGAGCATCGTACTGATCGGATTCGATGTTGGTGGCGACGTTGTTCCGGTAGTTGCCGTTGGAGCGGCGGTCGGTGGAGCCGAAGTTGATGGCCGGATAGAAGGGCAGCAACTGTCTGGTGACGGCGTTGATGCGGCTGGGCGGGATGATGTTGCCAGGGAAGGGGGTGTTGGTGAAGGGGTCACGGATGGTGACGCCTTCGCGGGAGAAGTCGCCGTTCCTGACGAAGCTGGTGGGAACGGTGTTCTGGATGGTGCCCTGGCGCGGGTAGCGCATGGCTTCCCAGGTGAAGTAGAAGAAGGTCTTGTTCTTGCCGTTGTAGATCTTGGGCAGGACGAGCGGGCCGCCGATGGTGGCGCCGAAGGTGTTGCCGATCTTGGCGGGGAGAGCGTTCTGGCCGTAGCTGCGAGCGTCGAGGGCGCGGTTCTGGTGATACCAGAAGAGGGCGCCGTGATACTCGTTGGTGCCGGACTTGGAGGTGACGGTGATGTCACCGGGCTGGCCGAATTCGGCGGTGTTGCCGACGCCCTGGACGCGGATTTCACCGATGGATTCGACGGAGAGGAACTGGTTGCGGTTGGCGGAGTTGCCGGTGAGCTGGGTGATGGCGATGCCATCGACGGAGGTTTCCGACTGCGCCGGGAGGCCGCCCTGGATGGAGTAGCCGCCGCCGTTATCCGATTGGACACCGGGGAGGGCCTGGAGGAGGCCGTAGGGGCTGGTGGAGCCGGAGCCGCGGATGTTGGAGGGGAGGTTCAGGACCTTCTCCGGGGTTAGGGTGGAGGAGATGGCGGGGTTGTCGGTGGCGATGACGCCGGCGTTGGTGGTGACTTCGACAACAGTTGTGGTGTCACCGACCTGGAGGGAAACGTCGACGCGGAGAGTCTGGCGGGCGACGAGAGTGAGCGAGTTGGCGTTGAAGGAACGGAAGCCAGGGGCAGACACGGCCACTTGGTAAAGGCCGGCTTTCACGTTCTGGAATTCATAGTTGCCGTTGGCGTCGGAGGCGCCATCGCGCGAGGTGTTTTCGGCGGTGTTGGTGAGGCGTACTTTTGCGTTGCGAATGACGGCGCCGGAGCTGTCCTTGATTTCACCAAGGACGACACCGAACGTCGATTGCGCGTAGGCGCTGAGGCAGGTTAGGGCCAAAAGCGTTGCGTATCGGAGGGTTCGAGACATATTTTAACGAGGGTAACAGGTGGGGGTTAATTTGCGATTACAGGGATTTGGGCGGGGGGATTGATTTGGCGG
>JBIKOG010000230.1:0-12355 GCA_044358225.1 Bryobacteraceae bacterium
GAGACTTTCCGAAAGCCGCCCCTTTGCTTTCTATCGTTTCCGAATACCGAAGGCCTCAAATTCGCGAAAAACAGGCCTGAACTGCGAAAGTCGGGCTAAAACAAAATCGAAACACGAACGCTGGTCCCCCTTCAGAGACCGGGTGGAATCCGGCGACTATGTTTCTTTATGGTCGAGGCTTCGTTGTTTTCGGTCTCCAGTCGGACGGGTGTCCCTCACCTCGATGCGAGGGATGCTGGTTGCCGGGAGTGCCTGTTTGCCGATAGGTGCGGCGTCGGGCTTCGTCAGTGTTTTCAACGACATCTGGGACGGTCCGCTTGTAGCGCGATGTGTTTCGAGGCGGTGGCGGGCGCCGGTGCGGGCGCTCGCGCGTTCGGTGCGTTGTTGGGCGGTCGGCATGATTACGTCTCCTTTCTTTAGTTCGTGGAATGCAAAAAGCCCTCGCTTGAGCGAGGGCTTTTTGCGGGCGAGGTATTCCTGCCCGATTTCAGACTAGCACGGCGGTCAAGCGGTTTAGCGGGTGGATTTTTTCAGGTTGTTGATTTGGCGGGAAATATTTCGTAATTGGACTTGTGATTGGCGTTGCCCGGTGGCTTCAGATTCCGTTACGGGGTGATGGGTGCCTGTCCGATTCGCCATGGGAGGCGCAGGTGTTTTGCGGGTGGGGCGGATCTATGGGGTAGGATGAGTTGGGTAACCTTTGTGAGTGTTCCCGATTTCCCATTTATGTTGACGGACGCCGATGCATCACGAGTTTTCATGTTGCGATAAACGTTATGGCATCTGGACTTCAAATCGGTGAGGGGCAGAGTTGGCTTACTCGCAATTGGATTTTCGAACAATTGCTCACGGATGTTATGGCGTACTATCCAGATGATGAGGAGGTCCGCGAAGTGCTTGATGCAGTCGGCATTTTAGGCTACCTGGTGGTCGACAATTATGACAACGGCCTAGCAGCCCGTGGCTAAAGTGGGCATTTTCAGAGTTTCAGTTCACGCCGCGAGCAGAACGCGTTCGCGTCCGGAAAAGTACTTGCCAGCGTGAAGTGCGCTTCGCAGGGTCCTTGAAGCCGACCAGTTACTCGCAACGACCGTCAAGGTCGCTAACAAGCCGCAAATAGCGCTGAAAACAGAACCTTTGCGCCCCTGCAACCCCCTCGGGGTCCCCACTTTGTACAGGCTTCGGAATACGAGACTCAAATTAAACGCACTGGCGTGAATAAGCAGTCGCTTTCGGATGTTATCCCGTCCCCGTAAATGCGTCCGCCGCATCGCCCCTGTCTCATACATGTGGGCAAAGGACCTCTCGATATACTCGCCCCGCCGCCTCATCAACCGCTTGCCATGCGCTCCCTGCATCCGCCGCCGGTTCCCATAGACGGCCTTCTTCTCCGCCGCCTTCCCCTTCCAATTTCGCTCCCCCCGATCCGGCTCCGGAATATAACTGCGCACCCCACTCTCGCTCAACTTCCGCAGCACCGCGTTACTGTGATACCCCTTGTCGGCCACCACTTCCGCCGGCCCTTCCGGATTCACCCGCTTGCCGTCTGCCTCACTATTCACCGCTTCGGCCGTCTCGGCGATCCATTCGCCCGCCTCGGCCACGGTCTCCGTGATCGTCGCCGTGTCGCCCTCATCGGCGCCCTGCACGGTCACCGCAATGATCGCACCCGTCTCCAAGTCCACCGCATGCTCGGCTTTGTGGGCCAGATGCGTCGAGCCATCCTTCATCTTCGTGATCTTGGCATCCGGGTCCTGCGGGTGTTCCCAATCCTGGTTGGACATCCGCTTCTTCCGCTTCCGGTCCAGCTTGGCTAACTGCTCGCGCGTCGGCGTCTCAATCCCCGACTCCTTCGCCAACCCTGTCAGAAACTCCTGGTAGCTTTCCCCGCTATCTCGCCGCACGATGCTTCGCATCGCCGCGTTGGCTTCCAGCGTCGTCGCGTCTACGCCTACCGTTTGTCCCTTCATCAATCCCCGTGCCGCGATCACTCGCAGCACAAATCCGAACACCTGCTCATGCGTTTCCACAGCGATCAACCGCCGGGTCCGGGATATCGTCGAATGGTCTGGACTCCGCTCGTCCAATCCGATTCCCAGGAAATGCCGGATACCCAATGAATCCGACGCCCGCCAGGCGATCCCACGCTCGGAATCGATCCCTTCGAAATAGCCAACCAGCAGACACCGGAAATAGATGCCCGGCGTCAGGCCCGGCCGGCCCATCTTTTGGGCATAGTATTGCCGGCAAGCAGACTCGGCAAACTCATCGAACTTTTCCGATTCCAGTAGCACATTGAGTCGCTCGTAAAATGGATGCGCCGCCGATGCCGGCAACTCCTGCTTTGCGATCCACAAGCTCTCTTGCCGTTCCCTCTGCTTGCGTGTTCCCAGCGCCATACCCAATTTTACCGGGGAACATTTCCCCCTTCAATTGTTTTCGCCCGCTCAGCCGACTTTAACCACGGGCTGATAGGCGAAGGTCACGAGGCTTGCTGACACCCAGCCTGCGCGGCGCCCCCCATCTTGGGCGTCAAGGCCAGATCGTCAAACGTCTCTCACGCCCTTGCTTGAAAGCGGTCCGCCCGAGTAGCACCTGCGGTCTCCAGGATTCCGCGGTATGCCGAGATCAGGACACGCCGCGCTAGCGGACGGAGTTCGATCCGTCTCAAGACCTAGTCCTTTAGGATGTTCCCTTCACGGATGAATTCGGCTTTTACCTCGGCAAACATATTTTCGAATTCGGACTTCGAGATTGCCACCGCTGGCCCGCTGGCATCGGACTCGGCAATGAGCGCGTCGGTATGGGCGATCTCCGCCTGATCGTCCAAGTAGCGGCCGATGGCAGTTAGCGCGAGGCGCTCGGGGCTTTCCGATTCCCCGAGACGGATCTTCTCAGCAATGAGCTTACTCATCCGATCGGAGAGTTCGACTTGGATCTGCATGTCAGGTCTCCCTTGGTGGCGTTCGCTTCGCTTTACGATATCGCAGCCCACGAGTGCAGTGCCATGGCCGTCACTCTTCCGCCTACGCGGCGAGGCGGGTGCGACGGAGCGCGGGGAAGACCTTGACGGCGTGCCAGGCGGCGAGGCTGACGGCGATGGCGAGGTCGTCGTGGTTGGACTGGCCTCCCTGGGCGCGGATGGCGGCCAGTTCGCCTTCGAGCAGGGCTCCGTATTTCAGGCCTTGGGCGATGCGGAGTGCACCGGTTTCGAGGAGGAAGCGGGCGTTGGAGATTAACTCGCGACGCGGGATGGTGATTTTACCGCCTTTGAGACGGTTGGACTCGGTGCCGCCGGTGAGCAGGGTCGGGACGATATTGATGCTCAGCTTTTGCTGCCTGATCATCTCGACGGCGATCTGACCGGGGCCGGCGGCGTCGACTACGACGTGGACCTTCGGCGGGCGATAGCCGAAGGGGTTGGAGCTGAGCAGCTTCGTGTTGATGTCGCGGAAGCGGCGGATGACATCGAGATATTCGGTCCCGAGGGGGATGCGAATGAGCCCGGTGAGTTCGACGACGTGCCGGGTGGGCTGGGTGTATGAGGCGCGGTCGAAGGGACCGTCGTTTTCGATTTTGTGGGCGAGGATGCCGATGGCGGAGAAGTCGCGGTCCTTGCCGAGGTCGAAGCCTTCGAAGTAGTTGGATATTGCGTTTTGGTGCATGGTTTTTCCTTTTCTCTTTTTGTTGGCCGGGCTGGTTGTTGTCTATTTCCCTTCGGCGGGGTGTGTTGCGTCTTGGGTACACACCTGCTGTTTGGGTTACGGGCCGAATTTCGTCGGGGGTTCTGCCCGGTATGTCCCCGGGGTGGTTGCTCGGGGACCCTGGGGTGTCCGCTTCGGCCTTCTTTGGTTACTCGTTGTACTCCTCGAACATGGGCTTGATGTCGGGGCTGATGTTCTTGCGGAACGTCTCCCTTGGGATGCCTTCGCTGCCTTCGGCTTGGAATTGGCAGTCGAATTCCTGGGCGTATTCGGCTGTGGTCATCGACGCGCGGAAGCCTGCGAGGGTCTTCGCGTCGATGCGGGTGCACTGGTCGGCTCGGCAGAGGATCTTGTGGAACTCCTCGTTTTGCTCGTGCCACTTGTCGTAGAAGTAGCCGGATTGGCCGTTGGGCGTCGTTAGCAACATCATTCTTCCGTCCGATACGGCTAGCATGGGCCTCAGGGCGGTGATGAGTTCGTCGGATGCAAAGGCTGCTTCGTCGACGATGATCAGGCGCGGGGCGCTGAAGCCGCGGACCGTTGTGTTGTTGTCCGGCAGGCTGATGATTTTGCTGCCGTTTGGTAGTTTGTAGCCGTCGCAGCCGGGGGGTGGGGCGCCGAGTGTCAGCCCGAGTTGTTGGGCGAATTCGCGGCTCCTGGTCATGATGTGGCCGGACTGGCGGCCGGAGGGGCCGGCTAAGAGGACGGTGCTGCCATCGTCGTTCAAAGCTTCGTAGAGGGCTCGGAGGGCGGCGGCGGTCGATTTGCCGGTTTGGCGGCTGCCCAGGACCAGGATGTCCTTTGATTCGGACGTCATGATGTCCGTTTGCGGGGCGTCGGGGTGGAAATCGAGTTGTTGTTGGGCCCAGGTTAGGATGTCTCCGGGCTGGGATGGCGTTGGCTCCTCGGGTTCGGCGGGGTCGACGACCAGGTTTTCCGGGTCGGTGGCGTAGTCGAGGGGGGTGGCTGGGGCTGTTGGCACCTCAGTTTGGGGCTCGGCTGGGACCTGGAAGGAAAACTCGGTCGTTAAGTGCTCTGTTTGCAACACCGGCTGGGACCCTGCCCGGTTGGGGAACGTCCGGTTGAGCATTCGCAGGTCGCGGAGAATGCGGGAGCGGGTCGCGGTGAGGAGGTTGGCGGCGCGGTCGAGATTGGTCTGGGGACCGCCGGCGACGCAGCCTTCGGCGACGGCCTGGGCGACGAGCGCGGGGGCCAGTTCGGGGGCCGAGGCGCGCTGGCGCTGGGTTTCGGTGGCTTCGATCAGGGCATGGTTCTGGGCGAAGCGGATTCTTCTGATTTTCCAGTTAATGTCGATTAATTCCTGGACCAATTGGATTTCCATTGGAGAGGACGGTTGCCAGTGGGCGAACTCGTGCTGGGTCTGGGCGAGGAGGAGTTCGCGGGACTCGTTGGGGAGGAGGGTGCAGTCGAGGGTGACGGCGATGGCGCGGCGGAGGCGGGCGGATTCGGTGGCGGCGCGGGCGCACCTGTCCCTTCCTTCTTTCGTGTTGGGGCCGTTGGACTTAGCTCCATTGGCGCGGGCGGTTTCGGCGCGCTTTTCGGGATCGATGGGCATGGCGGCCCCTCCTTGCTTTTGGGTAGAAATAGAGAGGGGCCCGGCGGCCGCGCGGTGGGCGCGGGCGCTGGGCCCCTCTGTTGTTACAAATAGCAGGGCGGGGGTAGGGAAACGATTTTGGAATTCTTGTATTTGGTTGGAAATAAAGGAGAAATAAAGTTGGGTGGGCTTGTGACTGGGTTTTCCAGAGGGGGTGGGATTCCGACTTAGACCCAGTCGACGCAGAGGAGTTCGGCTTGGCGGAGGACGGTTTTTACGGCTTCTTCCTGGAGGTCGGGCGGGTAGCCGTATTTGTTGAGGATTCGTTTGACGATGACGCGGATCTTGGCGCGGGCGCTTTCGCGGTACTGCCAGTCAATTGATGTGCTGACGCGGACTTTGGCGATCAGTTCGGCGGCGATTACCTTCAGCTTGTCGTCTCCCATTACTTCGCGGGCGCTGTTGTTTGTGGCCAGGGCATCGTAGAACGCCACTTCATCGCTCGTCAGGCCGAGTTGTTCGCCTCGCTTGTTGGCGGCGTCCACTTCCTTCGCCAGGCTGATTAGCTCTTCTATGACTTCGTGGGTGGCTATCGCCCGGTTGTGATAGGCGTTTAACGTCTTCTTGAGTTTTTCGCTTAAGAGTTCGGCCAGGACGAGGTTGCGTTTGGCTCGCTCCTTGATTTCGTCCTTCAGCAGTTTTTCGAGGAGTTCGGCGGCTACGTTTTTGTGCTTCAGGCCGCGGACTTCGGCGAGGAAACGGTCGTCGAGAATACTGATGTCGGGGCGGCTGAGACCTGCCGCTGTGAAGACGTCGATAATCTCGCCGTTGGCCACGATGGCCTTCGCTACCAGTTGGCGGATGGCGGCGTCCATCTCCTCCGGGCTCTTGCCGCTGGCGCCGGTGCGCTTCATGAGGGCGATCTGGATGGCTTGGAAGAACGACACGTCGTCCCGCAGTTCGGCCGCCGCATCGGTGCCGGCGCTGAGTGCGAAGGCTTTGGAGAGATCGGACACTACCTTGATGAACCGCTTCTTGCCGTCCTCCTGCTTGAGGATGTGTTCCTGGCCGGCGGGGATGAGGGCCAGGCGCTCGGTGCCCGTTCCGGTGTCCCACTTGTCCCAGTTGAAGCCGTGGAGCATGTGGCAGGTGATTTCGTGTTTTTCCTGCATGAGGGCGACGGCCTGGGCGGTGTCGGGCGCGGGGTCGCCTTTGCCGCCGCTTTCGGTGTAGGTGGCGATGGCGCGTTTGAGCTGGTCGGCGAGGCCGAGATAGTCGACTATGAGGCCGCCGGGTTTGTTCTTGAAGACCCGGTTGACGCGGGCGATAGCCTGCATGAGACCGTGGCCGCGCATGGGCTTATCGGCGTACATGGTGTGGAGGCACGGGGCGTCGAAACCGGTGAGCCACATGTCGCGGACGATGACGATGCGGAAGGGGTCCTTACTATCCTTGAACCGGTTTGCCAGTTCGCGGCGGCGGAGTTTGTTGCGGATGTGGGGCTGCCATTCGGGGCCGTCTTCGGCGCTGCCGGTCATGACGATTTTGACGACGGTGGATTGCTTCTTTTCGGTTTCGGCGTCGTCTTCGGGGGCGCTCGACCATTCGGGGCGGAGCTTGACGATGGCATCGTGGAGATCGACACAGATGCGGCGGCTCATGCAGACGACCATGGCCTTGCCGTCCATGGCTTCGAGGCGGCGTTCGAAGTGTTCGACGAGATCCTTCGCGATCAGGTTGATGCGTTTGGGGTCACCGACGAGGGCTTCGAGGGCGGCCCATTTGGTTTTGAGTTTTTGTTTGCGGTCCTCTTCTTCGCCTTCGGTGATCTCTTCAAACTCGTCATCGATGCGGGGGAGTTCCTGATCGTTGAGGGCGAGTTTGGCGATGCGGGTTTCGTAGTAGATGGGGACGGTGGCCTGGTCGGCGACGGCGCGCTGGATGTCGTAGATGGAGATGTATTCGCCGAAGACGGCGCGGGTGTTGGCGTCGGTCTTCTCGATGGGCGTGCCGGTGAACCCGATGAACGTCGCGGCGGGGAGGGCGTCGCGCATGTGGCGGGCGAGGCCATCGATCATGTCGTACTGGCTGCGGTGGGCTTCGTCGGCGATGACGACGATATTGCGGCGATCGCTGAGAGTTGGCATGCGCTCGCCTTTGGGGACGAGGAATTTCTGGATGGTGGTGAAGATGACGCCGCCGGAGGTGCGGTGGAGGTGATCGCGGAGTTCCTGGCGGCCGGTGGCCTGGAGGGGTGTTTGGCGGAGGAGTTCGTGGCAGCGTTGGAACTGGGTGAAGAGCTGGTCGTCGAGGTCGTTGCGGTCGGTGAGGACGACGAGCGTTGGGTTCTCCATGGCGCGGCATTGGATGATGCGGGCGGCGTAGAAGAGCATGGAGAAGCTTTTGCCGGAGCCCTGGGTGTGCCAGACGACGCCGGCGCGGCGGTCGCCGGAGGTGCCGTTGGCGCCGCTGGCGCGGACTGTTTCGGCGACGGCGGTATTGACGGCGTGGAACTGGTGGTAGCCGGCGATGATTTTGTGGAGCTGGTCGTTGTCGGGGTCCGATTCGAAGGTGATGAAGTGTTGGAGGAGATCGAGGAAGCGTTGCTGGGCGAAGACGCCGCGGATGAGGGTTTCGAGTTCGAGGGCGGCGGCGGGGGCGTGGGTGTCGCCTTCGATGGTGCGCCAGACTTTGAACCATTCGCGGTTGGCGGTGAGGGAGCCGATGCGGGCTTCGAGGCCGTCGGAGAGGATGAGGAGTTCGTTGTAGTGGAGGAGGGAGGGGATCTGTTTTTTGTAGGTTTGGAGTTGGTTGAAGGCGCTCCAGATGGTGGCGCCTTCGTTGGTGGCGCTTTTGAGTTCGATGACGGCGAGGGGGAGGCCGTTCAGGAAGATGACGATATCGGGGCGGCGGGTGTTGGGGCCCTCGGTGACGGTGAATTGATTGACGGCGACCCAGTCGTTGGCGCGGGGGTTGTCGAAATCGACGAGGCGGGCGTGGTCGTGGGCGATGGACTTATCCTGGCGGCGGTATTCGATGGGGATGCCGTCGCGGAGGAGTTTGTGGAATTCGTGGTTGGTGCGGACGAGGGTGGTGGACTGGACACGCCAGACGCGGCGGAGGGCATCGGCGAGGCCTTCTTCAGGGATTTTGGGGTTGAGGCGTTGGAGGGCGTCGGTTAGGCGTTCGCGGAGGAGGACGTCGGAGTAAGAGTCGCGTTCGGTGGCGAGTTCGCCGGGGGCCATGTTGGGGCCGTAGACGGTTGCATAGCCGAGGGAGCGGAACCATTCGAGGGCGGCTTCTTCGACGGCGGATTCGTTGAGGGGGGAGGTCATCCGGGGCGCCTTACTGCGGGCAAGGTGAGGTTCTGATCAATCGCGAATATTTACTATGTCAGAGTATGTTGCGCCGGAGCAAGGTACGGATAATTCCTGCGCGACGGCGATTCGCGTATCGAGTAGGATTGTACTTGACGTTTCTAATCTATGGGCGTTATCGAAGAGACCTGGTTGCGGAGTGTCGGTCCAACGCTGCTTGATGTCTGGAAACCGATTCTTCCCCGACTTCAAGAGGGGACAACAAGAGCTGTTCCAGACTGGCCGCCGGACCTCTTTGCGCTTACCGCTTTCGCACTTCGGCGGGAGTCGCTCTATGTGCGGGTGCTCTCTGCCGGTTGGCCTGCTGTCGAGTTTGCGGGTAAGGGCGAGGATGCGTGGGCCAGTTTCTGCCGGGTAACGGCACGGGCCTGGGTAGGAACGTTGGGGAAGGGCGGCGAACCGCCGCCGCTCGCTGTTGTGGAGCGGTGGAATGTGCTGGCATCCCGACTGGACGATCCTTACCTGTGCCCGCCGTCCGGATCCGACCCTTCTCTGGGCCTCATTCTGATGGAGTTGCTTTCGATCAGCGATGAGGCATGCCGGTACCTAGGCCGTACCTACGGGTGCGATTCCAATGAGTCAGGGTCATTGTTTCCGCTGCGGTATGCGGAGGTCTGCTTAAACGCTAATAACCGCAGCAGCATGTGCCGAGACATCTCGGCACGTCTCCTACGCGTTCTACCGAAGCACCGTACGCCGCAAGAGGGACTCACCATTCGATCGCTTTCGTTGTATGCCGGTTTGATCGAAGGAAGTGAGATCGGTCCTGAGTACCATCAGGCACCGGGCAAAGAAGGGCTGTGTTCGAATGTGTTGATTGTTCCCTGGCCGCTGGTGATGGGGCCAAGCACATTCGCGGCCTCCAAGGCGATCCCAGGGGAGATGCGGAATATGGCATCCCCGTTTGGATTCTTTACCGTGGGGCGGAATCCGCATGAGAAGGATGGGGCCGTTGTGACGGCGATTCTGGATTTGATCAAAAAGGCTGAGCAGGATGTGGGGCCGATTGATACCGTTGTACTGCCCGAGGCCGCCGTTTCCCGAGTTAATGCTCTCGACCTGGTCGAAGTCCTTGACGCGATGGAAATCAACTTAATCGCGGGAGTGGGAACCCCCGCCGAGCCTGAGAAACAACACGGGGAGAACTTCGTCCTCATTGCCGTTGCCGGCTCGAACGTCGTCCATCAGGATAAGCAGCACCGTTGGAAGTTGGACGCGGGCCAAATTCGACAGTATTCGCTTGGGAGCCGGCTGGACCCGGGACGGACATGGTGGGAACACATCGACCTTGGATCGCGAAAAGTTGCTTTTACGCAGACTCAACCCTGGTTGTCCACATGTGTTCTGATTTGTGAGGATCTCGCAAGACCGGATCCAGCGGGCGACGCGATTCGCGCTGTGGGCCCCAGCCTAACGATTGCTCTGCTGATGGATGGGCCCCAGACCCGGGTGCGGTGGGGAGGACGTCACGCTACGACGCTGGCCGAGGATCCCGGATGTTCCGTGCTCACTTTGACTAGCCTTGGGATGTCCCAGATGAGCCGTCCGCAGTCCGGACAGCCCGACCGGAGCCGAGTCGTAGCGTTGTGGAAGGAGGAGGACCAGGACTTTGTCGAGGTAGAGTTGCCCGCGGGAAAGCACGCCGCTGTCTTATCCCTTACGGTGAAGAAATGCGTGGATTGGGCGGCCGACGGGCGACACCGAGTGGCCGCAGTACCCTCCCTTTCGGGTGTTCGGTATTTTTCCATCCCGGGCGGAGTCTGACAGAAAACGCTATGCTCATACTAGGTATAAGGCCATAGGCCGAAGACGGACATCATGTTGCGATTGAACTCGAACGAAAATAGCCTGCTCCTGTTGATTGCCGAGTTTGCTGAAACTTCTGATCCGCGGAACCGTAAGGAACTCGACGAGTTGCTGGACAGCAAGGATGCCGATCAACTGCGAGTGAGGCGAATCGGGTCGGCTATTGTTGGGAAGCCCCTCTTTTCGGATTTGACGCCAGACGAGTTGAAGGTTGCGGAGCGGTTCAAGCGAATGGTCGCGGACCACCGCCGGAACGCCCGTCTGTTCAACTCGACGGTACTTGAGAGCAGTTTGCGGGGTTAGTATTCCGGCTCTCCGGCCGACTGCTGGTTTCGGCTTCCGGCGGGCCTGCAGGAACTCGATGTAAGACATGGTCTGCCAGCCAAGGCGAGGCGTTCGTGCATTCTAACCCAGCCGGCTACGGTGAAGCGGGGTTGGATGGCGGGGCCGTACTTGGCGGGCGGGACCAATGCCAGCAAAAAGGTTGGCTGGCGGTGATCCTACCAGACGGTTCGCACAGAGGAAGTTCGGATTTTGCCATCCCGGCTGATGACAGGAACGCCAAAATGGACAGCAGTGGCGGCGACGATCCGGTCGGGCATGTCAGGCACTTCGCTTCTTGGTACCTGGCGCATCGCCTCGACAACGTCCGCGTTGAACGGGGCCTCTTCGATCACGTATTCATGATCGAAGAGTGCTCTTTTGAGCTCTTCGTAGGCCGAGACCGGCAATCTGCCCTTTTCGGTCAGATAGACGATTTCAGCGAGACTGATCGGCGACAAAAGAATGCTGCTTCCGGACGCGGCCGCGCTGTCAATAAAGCTTCGAGCCGGGATTGACAGAAGGGGATTACGGAGCAGGTACCACAGCGCTGTATGCGTATCCGCAACACCAGCAATCATTGCGGATCCTCGGCAAAGCCGCTAAACATCTCCTTGCGATTCTCGTCGATTTCTTCGGCCGACGGGCCGGGGCCATGATGCGCAAGCAGACCGTACGCAGATTTCTTCGGGTTCGCTTTTTGCTCTGGCTGCTGCGATAGGACCTGCTCAAGGACCTGAAGAGCAAACGTGGATGCGGTCACGCCCTGCGCCAATGCCTTCGCGCTCAACGCCGTCGCCAGGCGTTCCGGAATCTCAATGTTCAGATTCATCGTTTGGGCTCCCTCTCACTCCACTTTACCGAGTATATGGCAACCCGTCATGTGGCTTCACGATACGGAAGATGCGTTGGCAGGTGGCCAGGCAAGCGGCGCGATTCCATTTTGAAACAGGTTTTGAGGTCGCTCATGGGGGGTATTGACAGATGGTGTGGGTGTGTCAGAATTGGGTTAGCTCATCAACCATGTGTTGAAGGAGTAACGGGGCCGTCCTTTACGGGGCGGCCCCAGCTTTGTTTGTGGCCCAGTATTCCGCGCATTCCTTGCGTAGTTTGTTTTGCCGGTGTGGCTGGTCGATGACGAAGTGGGTCCAGGGCAGGACATATTCGCCGCGATCGGCGACGACGACCAGGTAGGTGAAATCTGGGGGTGCGAGGAGGTAGCGGGATTCGCCGCGCCGCTCGGATTTCCACCAGACGATGACGTCGGCCGGTTCGGGTTTGCGTGCGGGGAACGCTTCCATGAAGGGCCGGGGCCACCGTATGCGTTCACAACGGCGGAAGTCCGGGATTCGATCGGCCTCGTTGTCTCCGGTGGATACCATGTGCCAAAAGGTGGCCTCTTTGCCCTGGGAGATCGGGTAGCGTTTCAGTTGTACGCGTTTGCCGGGCCAAGGCGGCTTCGACTGTAGGAAGTCGGCCGAGAACCATTCATAGAGCAGTTGGACATAGCGGTCCCAGTCGCCGCCGGAATCCTGGAATAGCACCAGTGGCGGCAGCCATTGCTGGGTCATATATGAACGGAGGCCGGTTCG
>JBIKOG010000439.1:0-3607 GCA_044358225.1 Bryobacteraceae bacterium
GGAGCCAGACTGGGTGATGGGCAGGTACGCGCCAATGGAAATAGGGCTATAGCTTGCGACACCCTTGCCGTCTCATTCTTAACGAAATGACGGGCAGCACCGCAAGTGGTTTCTGCCCGTCATGACGGTCGCAGATCGTCGTTGACTTGGTGACTGGCTGCCGGAAAACCCCGCAATTTAGGAATTGCCCTAGCCGTTCCTGTCACCCTGAACCGCGCGTTTACACGGCCCGTCCAAGGCTCCGCCGCCGCGACCACGCCAAAGCCGCCAGCGGTGCACCCGTCAGCAATAGGCTCACCGCCTCCGCCTCCCACAGGCCCATCCGACGCGGTGAAATGAATCACCAGCCCGGTCTGGTCCGCGGACCAGACCGATGTACTCGCGCTGCCGAATACGCACCCGAAGTAGCTCACCGAATTCCCAAATTCGTGCCAATCAGGATCTCCACCGACAGGTTCCCCTGCGACGGCTCGTAACCGTCCCGTCCGCCAACAGCGTTCCCGAAAACACGACATTCCTGCTGCCCGAATGCACAGTCGCAACCACTGGACCCAAATTGTTGGCAAAGGTCGTGCTCAACGTCCCGGCGTTCACCTGGTTAACCTGGCGGCAGGAAAAACACCGCGCCGCAGCCGGCCCTCCTACACCGTAACCGAAGTCGACCCGCCATCCACCGCCAGCGTCTGCCCCGTCACATAGTTACTCGCGTCACTGGCCAGAAACACCGCCACGCCCTTCATTTCCCCATCCCGCCCCGGCCGTCCCATCGGCACGTTCTGCTTCAAATCCTCAATCAAATGCGGCAAAACGCCCTCCGTCATCCGCGTTGGAAAGAACCCCGGCGCAATCGCGTTCACGCGAATTCCATACTGCGCCCACTTACACGCCAGCTCCCGCGTCAACCCAATAATGCCCGCCTTCGCCGCCACATAGCCCGAGCAATGAATCCCCCGCGGTAGTGAACCGCGCATCCCCGCGATCGAAGCGACGTTGATGATTCGACCATACTTCCGCGCAATCATCCCCTGCGCGCACGCCTGGCTGAATAGGAACGTCCCCGTAAGGTTCGTGGCGATCACCGATTCCCACTTGTCCAACGGCATCTCCTCCGCCGGCGCACCCCACGTCGCCCCGGCGTTGTTCACCAGAATGTCCACCGGCCCAAACGCCTCCGCTGCCAACCGCACCGTGGCTTTCACCTGCTCCGGATCGGCGACATCACAAACGGATCCGGCGCACTTCGCCCCGGCAGCCCGCAAAGAGTCAATCGCCGGCAGCAGCCACTTCTCCCGCCGCGCCACGATGTAGACGTTGGCGCCCGCCTCGGCCAGCCCCTGCGCAATCTCCTCGCCAAGGCCCCGCGACCCTCCCGTGACGAGTGCCGTCCGTCCGTCCAATCGAAACAACTGCGTGACTGTTTGCATAAGATAAGTGCGCAGTATATCGCGTACGCTGGAAGGATGACCACGGGTTCCCAAAGCACCAACGAACATCGCGAAAAGGCCAAATCACTCGGCCCCATCGGCATCGCCATCATCACCGTCAGCGACACCCGCACGGAGGAGACCGACGTCAACGCCAAGTGGCTCCGCGAACAGATCACCGCCCTCGGACACGAAGTCACCGCCTACCGGCTCATCAAAGACGAGCCCACGCAAGTCGCCGCCGTGCTCGACGAACTCGCCGCCACCCCAGCCCGCATTCTCCTCTGGAACGGCGGGACCGGCATCGCCCCCCGCGACACCACCTACGACGTCCTCAGCAAGCGCATCGAAAAGCCCCTGCCCGGCTTCGGTGAGATATTCCGCATGCTCAGCTTCGAAGTCGTCGGCGCCGCCGCCATGCTCTCCCGCGCCACGGCCGGCGTCTACCGCGGCAAGCTCATCGTCTCCACACCCGGCTCCCCCAACGCCGTTCAATTAGCCTGGACCCGCCTCCTAGCCCCGGAACTCGAACATCTCGCCTGGGAAGTCATCCGCTAACGGCAGCCCACCCTCGCCGCCACCAGCGACCGCCCGAAATGCAGCGCCAGAAAGGCCATCGGCGGGATCGCCAGCGCCTTCGCGTGCGGATTCCCCGGCACCGGCTGCAGTAAGCCCGGGAACACCGCGATGGCAATCGGAATCAGCGGCAAAAACGCCAGCCCGATCGCCGCCGTCAACAGCAGCCGCGACCAGCGAAACGTTCCCCGCCGCCACAGCGCAACGCCCAAGATTGCCAACGGCACCAACGACAGAACCGCCCCCGGCCCCGCATCCAGGACAATCTGCGAAACCGGCCACGGCATCGCCCACCACCCCGGCACATGAAAACGCGGCGTCACGAACGGCACAACCACCGAAGCCGTCGCGTACAGAACCTCCGGCCAATATCTGGTCATCCCAATCGCAATTCCCATACAGGTCTCCCTCCAAAACCAGGCCGAACTCCGGCCCTCCGCAAACTGTTCCAGCAAATCTCCAACGAATGCATCCCGGTCGCCCTGGTACAAATACCGGAGCAGCCAAACCGCCAGCCGCGGAGCGCCGCTCATACCTCCACCACCGGAACTCCGGACCACAAGTTGGTCAACGCCTGCCGCGTCATCCGGATCGTCTCCAGCCCCGATGGGGTCACCGCAAAATACCGCTTCGCCCGCCCGCCCCGCTCCTTCGTTGGCTCTCCCAACTGCGACACGGCTAGGCCCTTCTCCTCCAGCCGCTCCAACGCCGCATAGATGCTCCCCAACGCCACCTCCCGCTCCGCAAGTGTCAGCAGCTCCCTGGAGATCGTCACACCATACGCCTCATCCCCAAGTCGCACCAGCGCCAGCAGCACCATCAACTCCATCTCACCAAGAAACGCTCGTTTCGGCATTTGTTCAACAGTAGCGAAGAAATAGGTAGACTGCAACATGAAACTTTGGACACCGTTTCGCCCTCCACCCCAACCTCTAAGCCGCTGGCACGTTTCGGCGCTTCTTCATGTGGCGCGAACAACCAAGAGGAACGCAATCCGCTAAACTACTTTTGTGGAGGAGTGGCCGAGCGGTTTAAGGCACCGGTCTTGAAAACCGTCGTAGGGGAAACTCTACCGAGAGTTCGAATCTCTCCTCCTCCGCCACCAACTTACTTCCCCGTTTGCAGTAGACTTTATAGGCGACCGCACCAAACATAAGGGGAAGTCTATGAGCTCCAGCAAACAGGGCAAAAAAGCCGGTATGGACCGGCGGGACTTATTCAGCGCCGCGGCCCTCTTCGCCGCCGCCCCGACGGCGGCATCCGCCGCCACCGCGCCTGCGCCCGACGTCTACACCCGTCTCGGCGTCCGGCCGTTCATCAACACCACCGCCACCCTCACCATCAACGGTGGCTCCCGGCTTCTCCCCGAAGTAGTCGCCGCCATCGAACAGGCCTCCCAGTTCCACGTCAACATGGACGAACTGATGGAGAAGGCCTCTCAGCGCCTGGCCGAAGTGCTGCAGGTCCCCTGGGGCATCGTCACCTCCGGCGCCGCCGCCTCGCTCACCCACGCCACCGTCGCCTGCATCGTCGGCACCGACCCGGAAAAGATGCAGCAGCTCCCCGACATGCGCGGCCTGAAGAATCAGGTCATCATGCCGAAGGAG
>JBIKOG010000440.1:0-3572 GCA_044358225.1 Bryobacteraceae bacterium
ATGATACGCACGGGCATGTGGATGACTTAGCCCGTTTTGTGTCGGCGAATACGGTTGTGGTGGCGACGCATAATGCGCGGAAGGATCCGAATGTTGCGGCTTTGAAGGGAATTCCGGGGTTGGAGGTGGTGCCGCTGCCGATGCCGGATCCGGTGTATTATGACGGACAGTTACTGCCGGCCAGTTATGCGAATTTCTATATTGGGAATGGGCAGGTGTTGGTTCCGACTTTCAATGACAGGCATGACCGCGTGGCGCTTACTTTGTTGAGTAAGTTGTTTCCTGACCGGGAGGTGGTGGGGATTGATTGCACGGATTTGGTGTTGGGGTTGGGGACGCTGCACTGCATGACGCAGCAGCAGCCGGCCGTTTAGGAGAAGCGGGCGGACAAGTTGGGGTAGAGGACCGGCATGGATTCTTCCGGGAAGAAATCGCCGGTCGGCTCAGCATCCGCATTTCGGGCGGTGCGGTCGCGTGGGTCGTCATCGAGACCTCGGTTTTCACAGAGTTCGACGGCAATATACTCAAGCAGTTCGTTGTCTACTTCCGGGTTGTCGATGTGTGGGCCGAGGTCATCTGGATTCGCGAGGGCGAGTTCAAAAACCTCGCGACCCTTGCCAACGATCCAGGAACGGAAGTAGTGGAAGCTATCATCGCTCATGTAACCGGTAATGACAAACCCGGCAACCCATAGCCGGTAACTATTTAGGTCGCATATCTTTTCATAGAACTGGTGCCCGAAAGCGGCCACTTCCTCGGAGCTTAGGGGCATGAGCACTTCGGCGAGCTTTTGGGGACTGGCGGAGGTCGTCGCGCCATCGCGCGCCTGTTCGAGTATTGACCAGAACTGTTCTTCGGAGAGCATTGGAGTCGGTTTATATTGTAAGTAATCTTTAGCAATCGAAACCGGGGTGGGGAGGGCATATTAAGTGCCGCTCTTATTGTGAAGATCCCAGTGGTGATGGCTGAGTCGCCTTGGGTGAAGAGTGTGACGCCGGACGGCGGTGGGACTTCGAGGCCATCGAAGGCGAAGCGAGTAGAGATGTTGTCGCGGGAGGAAGGGCCGGTGGTGTTGTATCAGTTTTCGCGTGCGGAAGTCATTCGGGAGAGTGACCGGAGGGTTGAGCTTTAAGGGGAGGTTAGTAAGTGGAAGGTGGCGGCGTTCTTTATTGAAGATATGCGGTTTGGTGGTGAGTTGGAACTTTAGGCGGGCGGCCGACTTTTTGCACGGTGAGGTGGCGGGCCAATTCGACTTCGAGCTTTTGGATGAATGGCGACGCGGCGAGTGGGCGACCGGTGCGATTGGCTTCGCGGACGCGTAGTTCGAGGGCTTCGTCGCGGGAGAGGGCGGACAGCGCGGTTTTCCAGGAGGCGGGGTTGTGTACGGCGTGGAATGGGGCCAAGTCGAGCGGGATGGATGGGGTGATTTTGCCGAGGTGGGCGGCGGCGCTGGACCAGCGGTAGGCGGCGGCTGATTTCGTCAGGCCGGCGCGGATGGGGTTGCGTTCGACGTAGGCGAGGGCGGCCCAGGTGTGAGAGTCGTCCATGGGGCAGGAGAAGTAGCGGGACTGCCAGAAGTGGCCGGTGGTGTCGGCGCGGATGTTGGAGAGGCGGGCGTAGTCCTGGTGAGTGTAGGCGAGGGCGCGGGATAGGGAATGGGGATGGCGGGGGACGGCGATGAGGTGGACGTGATTGGGCATGAGGCAGTAGCCCCAGAGGGCGAGTTCGTGGCGAGCGGCGTATTTTTTTAAGAGTTGGAGGTAGAGGAGGTAGTCGGCGTCGGCGAAGAAGACTTGCTTCTGGTTATTGCCGCGTTGGGTGATGTGGTGGGCGGCCCGGGGACGACGATGCGAGGAATTCGAGGCATACACTGAGGTAGTGCGTTGACTACGGAATTCCTCTCTAAGGATTATTCGGTAATTGCGGTGGCTGTCCCTAATTTAGAGGGCGTTGGCGTAGCCGGGGATGGCTTCGCCGGCGCGGCGGGGGTCGCCGCTAGTTGCTTTTAGGGATTCGGCGAGGCGCTTTTGGAGTTGGGTTACCAGTTCCTTCAGCTTGGGGTCGGTGATTTGTTCGATCATGCGGCCGCGCTTGTAACCGATTCTGGCTCCACTTAGTAAGTTGTTGAGCTGGTCGGGGTCCTTCTGGATGTCGTATAACTCGTCGATGTCCCAGAGGCCTTCGGATAACATCAGGCTGTATTGTTCCGTGCGGAGGCCGGTGATGGTGGGCGTGTAGGGGTAGTCGCGCTCCCAGGCGTATTCGTAGATGAAGTCTTTACGCCACGTCGTGGCTTTTCCTGTCAGGACGGGGAGCCAGGATTGGCCGTGCATTTTGGGTGTATTGGACACACCGGCGGCTTCGAGGAACGTGGGAGCGAGATCGAGATTGAGCACCATTTCCTTGGGCTTTTGTGCCTTTGGGAAGAGGGACGGGCAGTGGGCGATCAGGGGAACTCGCATCGACGGTTCGTACATGGCGCGCTTGTCCACCAGGCCGTGCTCGCCCCACATGTAGCCGTTGTCGCCCATGTAGACGATCAGGGTGTCGTTGAGGAGTCCCTTTTCTTCTAACTTCTTTGTTACTTCGCCGACGCTGTCATCGATGGCGAGGAGGCAGCGCATGTAATCGCGGTAGGCGTCTTCGTAACTAATGACCTGGCCGAATAGGCCTTCGACGCCGTGGCGGGTGTAGCGGCGGCGTTTGACCCAGTCGGGGAGTTGGGCGTCGAGGTCGTCGTTCTTCCAGATGGTTTTGGGACGGGGGACGGGTTTGTCGGCGTAGAGCTTTTTGTGGCGGGCGGAGGGTTGGAAGGGGAAGTGGACGCCTTTGTGGGAGAGGTAGAGGCAGAAGGGGCGGTTGGCGTTGCGGTCGATAAACTGGCAGGCGCGGGTGGTGAGGATGTCGGTGATGTTGCCGGTTTCGGTTTTGTGGGTGCCGTTGTCGTTGACGGGCGGGTTTTCGTACTGGCCCTGGCCAAAGAAGCTGTACCAGTCGTCGAAGCCGGGGCGGCGTTCGTCGCTGTCGCCACCCATGTGCCACTTGCCGTAGAAGCCGGTACGGTAGCCGGATTTTTGGAGGATTTGGGGGAAGGTGGGGAGGGTTTCGTTGAGGGGGCTGAAGTTGTCCTCGACCTTATGGGCGTGCATGTAGAGGCCGGTGAGAATGGAGGCGCGACTGGGGGAGCAGAGGCTGCTGGTGACGAAGGCGTTCTGGAAGTGGGCGCCGCCGGCGGCGAGGCGGTCGAGGTTCGGCGTTTGGAGCCAGGGGTGGCCGGCACAACTCATGGCGTCGTAGCGGTGATCGTCACTGAGGATGAAGACGATGTTGCGGCGCTTGGGGGCCTGGGCGGAGAGGGCGGCGGAGGTGGCTAGGAATTGACGTCGGTTCATGTGAGGGTTCCAGGTACTACGGATTTTCGCTCTAAGGATTATTTGGTAATTGCGGGTAGCGGTAGGGACGGATCTCACGACCCGCCCCCCGCACAGATCCGTACGAGCGGCACTACCGCATACGGCTCCTACCTCGGATAATTGGCGCCGGATCGCTCCGACGCACACCGACCAACCCGT
>JBIKOG010000048.1:0-39047 GCA_044358225.1 Bryobacteraceae bacterium
TCCAATTTGCCGGTCTGCCTGGTTGGCGCAGGTCTTTGCCGGGGTGTGTCCGAAGGCCGTTTGCAGCCCGTTTTCCCACTATTTCTGGTCTCCAAAATCGCTCCGATTCCCATCTGATCGGTCTGTTGTCTGGCCAACCGTCGTGGCCGGCTCCTCGCTTGCCCCAATCTCTCCGGTAGGCCGGAAGAACAATACCCATACCCGGAATTCACCGTAAAGCCGCGGTTTAGCTCACCGCGCGGTTTACTCAGCCGGCGGCCCGGATGCCCCCTCCTTCCCGTGCTTTCCCCGCCGCCTGGCTGACCAAACCTTTAGCAGTCACAAAAGAAAACAACTTATATTCCGCCCAAAATCAACAACCTGAAAAAATCCACCCCTCAAACCGCTTGACCGCCATGCTAGGTTGGAATCGGGCAGGAATACCTAGCCCACGAAAAGCCCTCGCCCCAGCGAGGGCTTTTCGCATTCCACAACCCAAAGAAAGGAGACACAACCATGCCAACCGCCCAGCAACGCCTCGAACGCGCCCAGCGCGCCCGCGCCAACGGCGCAAAAAGCCGCGGCCCCAAAACCGCCGCCGGTCTCCACCGCGCCCGCACCGCCAGCATAAAGACCGGACTCTACACCACCAGTGTCTCCGGAATCTGCCAGGAATCAAACGTCGCCTTCCTCCCCTTCCACGCCAGGCTCCTCGCCTACTGGCAGCCCCAAACCAGCGAAGCCGAACTACTGGTGAACCAACTCATCACCGCGCTCTGGGACGCCCAGATCCTCCACAACGGCTACCGCATCTACATGAGCTCGCTCGTCGACACCATCGCCGCCACATCCCCCTACGCGGACGACCCGGCCAAGCTCATCATCGAAGCCCAGAAGCTCGCCCTCAACACCGACGGCGGAACCGTTGCCCGATTCCAGGCCCGCATCAGCGCCTGCAACCGCGCCCGCCACCGGATCGAGCGCGAACTCCTCCGCCTCGAAAAAACGCGTCCCACAAGCGGACCGTCCCAGAAGTCATTGAAAACACAGACGCAGCCCGAAAACTCAAACATCCAACCGAAATCGGCGAACATCGGCGGCGAAAAACATCGCTGTACAAGCGGACCGTCCCAGAAGTCGTTGAAAACAGGGACACCGCCAAACACCGGGAACATCCATCACCAACCGGCGAAAATCCCGGACAGCGGCCACGAAAAAAATCGCCATATAAGCGGACCGTCCCAGAAGTGATTGAAAACACGGACGCAACCAGAAACCTCGGACCCGCGATCTTGAGAAATCATCGTCGCCACCCCCGAACCGCTCTTTGATAACTAAATATCACTACTCGCCGGGGCCGGGTGGCCGGCCCCAACCGCGATTCGTTGAATCATTTGAATGATTAGATTTCGCCCCCGATCACGCCCTAGTAGATAGTAGAAGAGGAATCAAATGGACTTCACACTGCTCGAACAGAACGTACTGATCGCCAAAGGCCTCACCGCCGAACAACTGAACCAGCTGGCCGCCATCGGCGTCCGCGCCAAGTCGGACTTCTCCACCATCGGTGACGTCGCCACCCTGCTCGAAGTCATGCCCGCGCTCGACCCCGCCGTCGCCGCCAAGGTCATGGATTGGGCCGTCGGCGCCGCTGCCGCCCCCCGCCCGCAAGCCACCACCGAAACCGCCAAGATGATCATCGACTCGGCCGACGCCATCTACTGCACCCACTGCAACGCCCGCCAGCCCAAGGACTACAAGACCGGCGACCTCTGCCCCTCCTGCGGCAAACAGGCCGAACCCGTCCAGTCCTGCTACTGGTGCGCCAACAGCGGCCCCGGCAAGTTCTGCCGCGGCTGTGGCGCCGAATTCGTCCCGCTCGCCGAATACGAACTCGCCGTCCTCCTGAAGCGCGAAGGCGTCGCCAAAGACGACATCGCCCGCCGCCTCAAGACCATGGACCAGGCCGAAAAGGACTCCCTCTGGAGCCGCTCCCGCCGCATCCACGGCTAAGCGGAACCCATGCGCGCCATCTGCGAATCCTGCGCCAAACCCCAGCCTCTGGACTGGCGCCCCGGAGACCTCTGCGGCCACTGCGGCCTCGCCGTCCGCGAGGAGCTCCGCTGCTACTGGTGCGCCAAATGGACGCCCAAGGGAAAGTTCTGCCGCAAGTGCGGGGCCGTGGCAATCGCCCACGACCACTACGGCCCCGCCCGCATGCTCAAACATATGGGCGCCAGCGTCTTCGAAATTCCGAAGCTGCTCGGTGAGTTGGACCCGGAGCTGATCGAGACCTACCAGTCCATCTACGCCACCCACCTCGCCCTCGCCAATCGCCACATCGACTACGCCCGCGACCTCAGTCAGTCGCTCTACCACAAGCACTGGCCCGCCGAGCTGGAGGAGTTGCTCATCCCGCAACTCCCCTGGCCCGACCCCGCCTTCAACCACTACACCGTCTGCCCCCTCAGCGACGAAAGCACTATCCCGCTCATCGCCGATCTCGCCCTCCTCGCCCAATACCAACGCGGCGACTACCGCAAACTCCGCCTCGGCACGCAGCTCATCCACAGTCCCAACACCGCCATCGCCGCCGAAGCCGCCCTCCAGTTCTCCGGCTGGCGCGCACTGTATACGACCTACACCGAAATCAAGCCCTATCAGCTGATCCCCGTCCTGCAGCAATCCCCCTTCCCGCAATATGCCGCCCCGCGCCTCGCCGCCCTCGGTGCCGACCCCGCCCCCACCTACGCCCAAACCGGCGACGCCGATACAGACTTCCTCATCCTCCTCCTCGAACAGATCATCCCGTCCCTCGAAGCCGCCCTCGGCTCCTCGGACCCCAAACGCCGCTACGCCGCCGCCACCCAGCTCATCCGCAAGAAGCGCGCCGAACGCATCGGCCCCACCCTCCGCGCCGCCGACGAGGACGATCAGCTCCAACTGCTCCAGGACATCATCCGCTACAAACACCCGGTCCCGACGCTCCACGACGACCTCTTCGCCATCTACGAAACCAGCGACAACACGCGCGTCGCCCGCTCCGCCGCCCGAGCCATTACCCTGGCCGCCATCCCAGCCGACTGCATTCGCCTCCTGGAACTCAGCAACTCGGACCGCGACGTCGTCCAATCCCTCCTCCTCGCCCCGCTCTCCCCGGAGACGCTCTACGAAATCGGCCGCCGCCAAGTGGTCGCCGGCACGTTCAGCATGGACCAATGGGGTTGGGACCGCGCCGCCAAGCCCGGCTGCATGCCGCCGACCTTCGTCGAAGACATGTACCCCCTCGCCACCCCAGCGATCCAGGCCCACCTCCTCCGCTTCGCCGAAATCCAAATCGAGGCCCACGCAAAACCCGAATCCCCCATCGAACGCTTCCTCATCCGCCAATGCTTCGCCACGGCCCCGGCGGAAACCATCGGTACCGCCTGGGCCTGCATCCACCGCGTCCAGATGCACCGCACCGTCGGCCTCCACGTCCCCTTCGACCTGACCATCCAAAACGTCGAGTGGTGCTGGACGATGCCCGAATTCCTCCGCCAGCTCGCAGCGCTCTTCGCCTTCCCGGAGGCCGTCAAACAGACCTTCGTCCGCGACGATCTCGACCGCTTCCTCCGCTCCGCCGACGACGATTTCTACACCGCCGCCGCGCAACACCCCAACGAATGCCAGCGCATCATCGAAGCCGCCCCACTCGCCGATCCCTACACCTACGCCCTCCGCTTCGCCGCCAAACTAGGCTAGCCCACCGAACCACAAGCGTCAGCCGCCGGCGTCCATCCCCCCGCCCCACCGAACCGCCCGCCCCACCGAACCGCGCGCGTCAGCAAGCGGCCCTCATACCCCTCGCCCCGCCAAACCGGGCCAACCCATCCCCTGACTCCCCAGAGCCCCTCCCCACCGAACCGCGCGCGTCAGCAAGCGGCGCCTATCCGCCCCAGCCGCCAATCCGGGCCGACCCATTCCCTGCCACCCCAAAGCCTCTCCCCACCGAACCGCCCGCGTCAACAAGCGACGCCCATCCGCCCACCGCCAATCCAGCCCAACCCGGATGATAAACTCTCGGCAATGTCCCGCCCCGTTTTCCTGCTGCTGTTGGCCACTGCACTAATCTGGGCGGACCCGTTTACCGACTCCGTAAAGCCCTTCCTCCGCACCCACTGTAGCGGTTGCCACAGCGGCAAAACCCCAGCCGGCGCCTTCGCCGTATCGGAACTGCTGACGCCATCCGCGCCCGAATCCCTCCGCGCCCGAGACCGCTGGGAACGCGTCGCCCAACGCATCACCACCGGCGAAATGCCGCCAAAAGACTCCCCCCGCCCACCCGCCGCGAAGGCCAAGGAGATCACCACCTGGGTCACCAACGCCTACGCCGAACTCGACCGCAAAAACCCCATCGATCCCGGCCGCGTCACCGCCCGCCGCCTCAACCGTTTCGAATACTCCAACTCCGTTCGCGACCTCCTCGGCCTCGACCTGAACCCCGGCGAAGACTTCCCCGTCGACCCCTACGGCTACGGCTTCGACAACATCGGCGACGTCCTTTCCATGAACGCCGGCATGACCGAACAGTATCTGGAAGCCGCCGAGCGCATCGCCAAATCCGCCGTCCCCGTCCCCGGCGAAACCATCCCCGCCACCATGCAACGCTACCTCGCCGAACGCGTCGGCCAGGACCGCCAGCTCCGCCTCCACATCGATCACGTCTTCCCCGTCGAAGGCGACTACACCCTCCGCACCGCCTTCTACCAGGCCATGAAGGACGGCACCCGCGTCCGCATCCGCCTCTTCCTCGATGGCAAGGAAGTGGGCACCGAGGAGCTCCGCTTCTACTATCAAATCGATCGCGCCGCCGAAGCCAAGGCCGTCCACGTCCCCGCCGGCCGCCACCGCGTCGAGGCCTCCATCGAAGTCCTCCCCGATCCGCCCTACAAAGGCACGCCGCCCTACCTCGAATACCTGCAAGTCTACGGACCCATCGCCGGTTCCGCCAAACCCAACAACAGGTTCTTCACCTGCATCGACGCCACCCCCGCCTGCGCCCGGCAGATCCTCGCGCCTCTCGCCCGCAAGGCCTTCCGCCGCCCCGTCACCGGCGCCGAAATGGATGGCCTGCTCAGCCTCGCCGCCACCGAGCAAAACCGCACCGGCTCCTTCCCGGAAGCCATGCGAACGTCACTCATGGCCATCCTCATGTCGCCCCACTTCCTCTTCCGAATCGAGCGCGACCGCGGCCCCGGCTCGCAACTCCTCGATCCCCACGAACTCGCCACCCGCCTCTCCTACTTCCTCTGGGGCAGCCTGCCCGACGTCGAACTCTCCAAGGTCACTGACGTCCGGCGCATGCTCAAAGACCCCCGCTCCGCCGCCTTCATCGAGAGCTTCGCCGGCCAGTGGCTGCAAACGCGCAACCTCTCCGTCCTCAAACCGGACCCCACCCTCTTCCCCCAATTCACCGGCGAACTCGCCGCCGCCATGCGCACCGAAACCGAGCTCTTCTTCGCCGCCATCGTCCGCGAAGACCGCTCGATTCTCGACTTCATCGACGGCCCCTTCACCTACGTCAACGGCCCGCTGGCAAAGCACTACGGCATCCCCGGCATCACCGGCGACGCGTTCCAGCGCGTGGCCCTCGATGGCATCCAGCGCGGCGGCGTCCTCTCGCACGGCAGCGTCCTCACCGTGTCCTCCTACCCCACCCGCACCAGCCCGGTCATCCGCGGCAAGTGGGTGCTCGAAAACATACTGAACCAGCCGCCGCCCGCCCCACCGCCGGACGTCCCGGGGCTGGACGAAAAAGCCGCCGCCAGCGGCGGCTCCATGCGTCAGCAAATGGAACGGCACCGCACCAGCGCCACCTGCGCCGGCTGCCATTCGCGCATGGACCCGCTCGGCTTTGGACTGGAGAACTACGACGCCATCGGCCGCTGGCGGGAAGTGGACGCCTCCGGCGAACTCCCCGGCGGCGTGCGCTTCGGAACGCCCGCCGAAATGAAACAGATCCTGAAGGCCGACCCGGAAGTCTTCACCCGCGCCCTCACCGAAAAGATGTTGACCTACGCCCTCGGCCGCGGCCTCGAACTCCGGGACCGCGCCACAGTGAAAAAGATCGTCGATCGCGTCCGCGCCAACGGCTACCGATTCTCCGCCCTCATCGAAGGCGTAGTCGAAAGCGACCCATTCCGCCGCCGCCGCGCCGAAGGAGCCGCCCAGTGAAACTATCCAGACGTCATCTTCTCCAAGGCGTTGGCGCCAGCTTTGGTCTGCCGCTCCTTGAAATCATGGCCGCCCCGGCCGTGCCGCCCTCCCGCATCATGATCGTCTACGCGCCCAGCGGCAAGATCATGCCCTACTGGACGCCATCCGCGACCGGCGCCAATTTCACCCTCCCGCGCACCCTCGCGTCTCTCGAAAAGCACCGCTCCCGCGTCACGGTGCTCAGCGGCCTCGCCGCCAATCAGGGCAACGCCCTCGGCGATGGCGGCGGCGACCACGCCCGCGCCGCCTCCTGCTATCTCACCGGCGTCCACCCCCGCAAAACCGAAGGCGCCGACATCCGTTGCGGCGTCTCCATGGACCAGATCGCCGCGTCCCACTTCGCCAAAACCACCCGCTTCCCCTCCCTCGAACTCACCTGCGAAGACAGCCGCCAGGTGGGCTCCTGCGACAGCTACAGCTGCGTCTACCAGAGCATCTCCTGGAAATCCGAAACCCAGCCCATGCCGCCGGAGATGAACCCGCGCACGGTGTTCGAACGGCTCTTCGGCGATGCCAGTCTCTCCCCCGCCCAGCGCGCCGCCCGCAGCAGCGTTTTGGATCTCACGCGCAACGAGACCGCCCGCCTCTCCCGCGATCTGGGCGCCACCGATAAGCGCAAGCTCGACGAGTACCTCACCGCCATCCGCGAAATCGAAACCCGCATGGCCAAGGTCTCACCGGTCGCCACCGGCGCCGCCCCGGCCGGCATCCCCACCAGCTACCGGGAGCACGCCCGCCTCCTGTTCGATCTCTCCGTCCTCGCCTTCGCCTCCGGCGCCACCCGCATGATCACCTTCATGCTGGCCCGCGAAGGCGGCCTCCACACCTACCCCGAAGCCGGCGTCCCCGAGGCCCATCACTCCTGCACACACCACCGGAATGACCCCGATCTGATCGAAAAAGTAGCCCGCATCAACGCCTTTCACGTCGAACAGTACGCCTATTTCCTGGATAAAATGCAGGCCACCCGCGATGGCGAGGGCTCCCTGCTCGACAGCACCGTGACCCTCTACGGCGCCTCCATCGGAGACCCCAACGTCCACGATCACAACAATCTCCCCACCCTCGTCGCCGGTGGCCCCATCAAGGGTGGGCGCCACGTCGCCTACGCCAAAAACACCCCCGTCGCCAACCTCCACCTTTCCCTGCTCGAAATGGCCGGCGTCCCCGTTAACCGGCTCGGCGATGGGACTGGCCGGCTAGACCAACTCTAACTCGATCGGTTCCAGGCCCTTCTGCGTGCGCGGGATCTTGTACTCCCCGTTGCCGTAGTAATCCAGATAGACGCTGCACGAAGCGGTCACGCACTCGCTCCGCCCCTCCGGCAGCGCCGGGTACCGGGCCTCAATCGTCAGCGTCTCCTGTCCCAGCCAGAAAGCCGTCTCGTCCAGCGGATCCCCAAACACCTTGGACATCGTCTGGGTCCACATGTCGAACCGGACGATGCTCCGCAGCTTCCTCCCGTCGTAGAGCGAGGTCCGGAAGTCCACATAAAACGCACCCCGGGCGTTCACCAGTCCGTACTGTATCTTCACCGCCGGCAGCCCCTGGGCTACGGTGGCCAGCGAAAGATCCGTGACGATCGCGCACAGCGCGTACACCTGACGACCCGGATGCCACTTCCACTCCATCATCGGACCGAACGACCACGGCATCTCGTTTCCCGTCCCGTACTCTTTGCCGAACGCGCAGTGATTGACGAAGATCTCCAGATCGGAGTGGCCCGCGACCGCGGATACCACGACGCCGGCGCCCACCAACACAGCGCCGACAATCCCGATCGCCACCCCAGGGCCAAGTCCAACCCCGGTGCCGGTCACACCCCCCGCGGCCCACGCCGTATAGCATCCAAAAGCGATTATGGCACTTCCAAAAGCCGCACCGCCGGCCCCCACAAGGGCCCCGTAATCGTGCCTCCCAACGGCCTTGTACATGTCCTTCACCGAGCTCATAAAGTCGATAATCGCCGAGACCATCCCGATCGGCGCCAGCACAATATCGTCCGCCGCGCCGATCGCCACCTTGAACGCGGAAAAGAAATCGAGCGAACTGCCCACCGCTCCCATCACCGAAAACGCCCCGTCGATATCCATGTTCGCCCCGCGCAGCGAGTTCACCGCGAGCCCCAGATTGATGATCTCGACCGCGACAAGCGCCTTTGCCACCTTGGCGACCTTGGCGTCGGAGTTCCCCTGCAGCCACTTCGCCAGACTCGTGCCGTTCAGCTCTCGCGCGTTCGGCAGCTCCGTATAGATCGCTTCCATGCTGTGGCGCGTCGGACGCCATGGCCGGCCCGCCGGTGCAATCCGCCGCACCTTCGTCGTCATGTCGTTCGTCCGGCTGATCGAGTTCAACGCTCCCGCCAGCATCTTGGCCGCCTTGTCCGCGTGCCTCCGCGTCACAACCGGAGCGAGTTCCTTCCAGGCGCCAAACAGTGCCGCCGAACACTTCCGGGCAATCTGAAACTGCACGTCCGTCGGCGGCAACACCGGCAGCACGTAGGTGTGCACAAAGTGGCCCGCGTCTTCGTATACCTCCGCCAGATACGCCTGCCCCGGAGCCGACTCAAACAGCCGGTCGATCGTCTGCCCGTAGACGTTCAGAAACTTCGCCGTATCCCAGTTTTCGGTGATGAAATAGGACGTCTGCGTCAGCTGAAACAGCTCCCCGCACAGCCAGTTGCAGAGTGTGGCGGCACAGCGATCCGCGGCGCGCACCAGCCGTTCAATCGTCGCTTCTTCCTTCTTCAAAAACGAGTCAATACTCGCCAGCGACTCGCCCTTCAACAGCGGCAGGATCTTCTCCGCCATCGCCGGATCTGACTTCACCAGCGCCTTGACCATCTGGCCGACGATCTTCTTGGAATCCCGCTCCTGCACCTTCAGTTTGTCGCCAAAGCTCTTGGCGTCCCCGATGGCAACATAGCGGATCCGCAGGTCGCAGGCGTCCCGGTAGATGTCCGACAAAGTCAGCGCAATCGTCAACGGATCCACCGCGCACAACAGCCACTCTTCGCCGGTCCACTGCAGCCGCTGGGCTTGCTCATTGCGGTCCGGATTCTCCGAATAATCGCGCGTCTTGACGTTCAAACACGGCAGCAGCGCACGCACGCGCTTGTTCGTCACCAACTGATGGATGACGTCAATCGGCAGCCGGATCCGCGAGGCGAATACGTAGTAGTAAGCCGGGTGGCCGTTCACGGTGTGCGGCAAACGCAACTTCTGAATTGGCGCGGATGGCTCCGGACGATCCTCTCGTTCGCGATCTTCAAACCCCTCCAGATCCACCGGCTGCAGCGATTGCGCATCGGCCGCGTAGAACTCGCCAGTCCAGCTCAGGTCCCCGCAGAGATCGCGGAACACGTAGACCCATTTCCGCTCCAACTCCTGGTAGGCGGGCTGATTCTTCGCGGCCGGATCGACGAAGTCTACGTCCGGGCCCCAGTCTGAATAGTTGCCCGTGCTGACATAGTACGAGCGCCACTCCACGAAGCGAAACGCCGGGCTGAAGACCGTGCCATCCAGGTTTTCCTCGGCCTGCGGCGGCTCGGAGATTTCGGGTTCCAATTCTAAAACGCTGGTCATGGTTATGCCTCGCAGCAGGCCGCGCCGGACAGATGAGGGTCGGCGTAGCGGGTTCGGGTGGGAGCGTAGTCGAGCGGCAGGTTGTCAAAGACCGGGTCGTCACACGCAATGTCAATCGGCGGTTCCGGCGCGTAGTCAACAATGTGTATGCGGCGGAAATTACTCTCCCCGGCGCCGTTGTGGTGCAGAGAGTCGAAGGGTACCTTCGAGAAAACGGTGTACTTCACGTCCGGCGCGGGGTAGTGGTACAGCGAGTAGAGTTGGCCTGCAATCACATTGGTGAAGACCAGCACAACCTGCGTTGGGGTCCGCTGCTGCGCCTGGGAACGCACCAGCGTCTGGTTGTATTCCCCATCGGCGCTCACCAGTTGAAACTCGTCCGTCAGGCCATCGCCATCGGCGGCGAGGTCGATGAAGATCTCCACAAACAGCAGGCGCGCGCTGCTGATTTCGCAGGGCGAATGGGCGGTCAGGCGGTGATAGAACCGGCAGCCGAACGTGTCGTCGTTATCGGCGAACGTGCGGCGTTCGGTCTGGTTCGAGCGGCGCGAAGAGGCGTCCGACCAGAAGCGCCGCCGGCATCCGCCGGTGTCCTCGGACGCCCGCGGACAGGGCCACCTGTCGGCGGGAATCTCCGTGCCCGGACGGAAGAAGAGAATCAGCACGCGGCGGTTCGGCCCGTTTTCGGCGTCGCGTTCGGCCTTCGTCAACGCGGCCTCTTCGGCGGCGGAGAACACCACGGCCGGATTGAACTCACCGCAGCCCTGGAAATCGGCCTTGCCTTCGGGGTCCGCGCCGCGCCCCAGGAAGGCATCCTTGCCGAGAGAAATCGGGAACAGGAATTGGAAGTAGCGGGCAAACAGAACGGCGCGCGTCTTCGGGCCTGCGACGCCATCGGCACTCAGCGCATTGTCCTTCTGGAACGGCGTCACCTTGGCATAGCCCAGCGCCTCCAGCATCAGCTTCACGTTCTTCGCGCCCCAGTTGTCGCCACCGGTCTGGCTGGTATAGAGCCGCTCCCACCGGGCCACGTCGTGCGTCAGAACGGCATAGATCGCCTCCGCGCGGCGGCCGCTGAGGACCTTGTTGTAGTCCTCGTCACCGGTCGGATCAGAGTGGCCGAAGATGGAGAGCGGCGAGTCCGGATGCGCATCGCACACTTTGCGGAGCGCGGCCAGCTCGCTCGCCGCCGCGGGCATCACGAAGGAGCTATCGAAATCGAACCGCAAATCGTTCAGCCGCCAGCAGGCCACCGTCACCAATTCCTGGCGGATGACGTTGCGTTCCACCCGCGTCGATGGCGCCACCAGGATCGGCAGCAACGGCGCCACCGGATGGGACGCCGCGTACCCGCCGTTCAGTGTGATTCCAGTTCCGTTCGTCATGCGCCAAGCGCCTCCAGATAGACACACGAGAACGGATCGCCCGATCGATCACACTTTTTTGCTTGCATATGATGGAGGCATGGACCGACGCTCCTTCCTCGCCTCGCTCGCCCTTGCCCAGGTTCCCAGCACGTTCCAGGCCGCGGCGGCCAAACGGCTGATCACGCCCGGTCCGCTCCTTCCCGTCACTGGCGGCATGGGTCCATCGAACCCGGTCACCGGCAAGAAGGGCGATCTGTTCGCCAAGGCTCTCGTCGTCCGCTCCGGCGCCGAAACGCTGGCCATCGTCAGCGTCGATTCGCTCGGCTTCCCCTCTGTCCTCGGCGACCGTGCCCGCGCGCTGGTGAAGGGCGTCGCCGCCGACCGCATCCTGATCGGCGCCACCCACACCCATAGCGCGCCCGACAGCTACGCGCTTCCCGATGGCCAGGGCGGGCACACCGGCTCCCTCCCCTACATGCAGTTCGTCGCCGAACAGATCGCCGCCGCCGTCAATGACGCGGTGGGCAAACTGGCGCCGGCCGAACTCCGCGTGGCCAGCGGCGAGGCCAAGGGCAAGATCGCCTACAACTACTATGCGCCCGATCTCTACGACCGCCGCGTGGGCATCATCCAAGTCCGCGCCGCGGCTGGCGCGCCTATCGCCACGCTGGTCAACTACGCCATTCACCCCGAAGTGCTGGGCAGCAAGGTGGGCCTCCTCAGCCCCGACATGGTGGGTCCGTTGTGCGATCAGGTGGAGGCCTCCTTCGGCGGCATAGCCCTCTTTATGAACGGCGCCCAGGGCGGCATGATCACCGCCGACAACCGCGACTTGCAGAAGTCTCGCGATCCGCTGCGCGCCTATTGGAACGACGATCGGACGTGGAGCGAATGCGAACGCATCGGCGGACTGCTGGCCAGCGAATCCCTCCGCATCATCGGGCCCGCCACGTGGCAGCCGCGCCCGGAACTCGCCGTCCGCTCCGCCCGCGTGCGCTTCCGCGTGGAGTCCGACGACATGTGGCAGGTGGTGACAAACTCCCCGCTCAAGTACCCGCACCGCGCCTCCGACCGGACCGTGGAAACGCAGGTCAACTGGGTTCGCCTGGGCAACGCCGAAGTCCTCACCATCCCCGGCGAAGCATTGCCCAACATCGGCTTCTTCCTGAAGCGGAAGATGAAGGCCGAACACAAATTCCTGTTCGGCCTCACCAATGATGCCTTCGGCTACATGCTCACGCAAGTGGACTTCGACAGCTTCCCGGCCTACCGGTACATCTCGCGCGTATCGCTGGGCGAGATGACCGGAGAGGTCTATATCCGGGCGGCGTTGGAGCTGATGCGTTAGGTGAAATGGCCGGACGCTCCGGCCGGTCTTATAGCTGTTCCAGAAGCTGGGCAATCTCTTGCACGGAGGACCGAATCCTGGCGCGGACGGCGTCAGAGGGGACGGTCAGCGGTTCCGCCGGCAGCGGCCCCGCCAGCCCAAGATCTGCCAACGCGCACTTGATCCCAAAGACGAATCCGGGGCTACCGGCAGCGCCGTAAATCTCGCGCCCGATCCGCGCGACCACATCCTGCAACTGGCGCGCGCGCACCGCATCCCCACTCGCAATCGCCTGGTAGAGGGCAACGTACAATTCGGGAAACAGATTCGCCCCGCCATTCACGCCGCCCGTCGCGCCGGCCGCCATCGCCTCCAGCAGAATCTCCTCCGGCCCCCACAGAATGGGCATCGCCGGCAACAGCGCCCTCGTCCGCGCGAGCTTGGTCAAGTCTCCGCCGGAGTCCTTGATTCCGCACACCTGGGGCAGTTGCGCCAAGTGCGCAAACGTCTCCGGCTCAAACGGGACCTTCGTAAAAACTGGAATGTTGTAGAGGTACACCGGCAGCGGCAAACGCGGAATCAATCGCTCCGCCCACTGCACAACGGCCTCCTGCGAGATCGGAAAATAGAAGGGCGGCGTCAGCACCAACGCGCCGGCTCCATGCTCGGCCGCGTAATCCGCCAACCGCAGCGCATCGTCCGTCGACGCTTCGATCAGCCCCGCCAGCACCGGCACCCGTCCCGCGGCGATCTCGCAACAGCGCTTCACCACCTCCCGCTTCAGCGTCTGCGACAGGCTGGGGCCTTCGCCTGTCGTGCCCAGGACGAACAGCCCGGTCACGCCCGCATCGATCGCGCGGTTGCTGATTCGGCCAAAGGCCGCTACGTCCAGTTGGTCCGGCGCCGTAAGCGGAGTGACGAGCGGCGGAGTAATTCCGTTGATGGGGAGGTTCGCGTTCATTTCGAAAGTCGTGAGTCACATCGTATCAGGTGATATAGCAGTGCTTGACGGCCCCTCCTGACGAACTATATACTCCCACTGGTCATCCGCTATGGCCGGATAGGCAGCACCATGAAGCCCGCTACTACGATCAGCAAAGTTTGCCGAATACTTGGGGAGTTCCGACAACGTCCCAGCTTGGGCGTGACCGACCTGGCGCGCCGCACGGGCCTGTTGCCCAGCGACGTGCACCGCATCCTGGCATCGCTCAGACACTGCGGTTTTGTGGAACAAAATCCACAAACCAGAACCTATCGCCTAGGCGTTGGCCTTATGAAAATCGGACTCGCCGCCTTCCAGCGCAACGAACTGCGCGAAGCGGCCCGCCCGCTCCTCGCCCGTCTCTCCGAAGAGGTGGAAGCCACCTCGCACCTGGCGATCTTCGACCCGCAGGAGTTCGACATCTTCCTCGCCGACCAGTTCGATTGCACGGCCGAAGTCCCCTTCAAGGCCAACTTCGGAGCCACCGCCGCCGCACACTGCACGGCCCTTGGCAAAGCGATTATGGCGAACATCGATCACGACATTGCGATCGGCTACCTCGAACAGAAAGGGACACCACGTTCGGCCCCGAATACCATTACCCAACTTGTCGCTCTGGAGGCGGAACTGCGCAAAACATATAGCCAGGGCTACAGCCTGGATCTGGAAGAAAGCGCCGGGGGGGCCTGCTGCGTCGGCGCCGCGGTGCGCGATTGGACCGGTGCCACCATTGGCGCCATCAGTGTCTCCATGCCCAGCCAGCGCTTCTACCGCACGCAGTCCGCTTCGCTCACCTCTGCCGTGCGCGCCACTGCCACAGAGCTTTCCCTTCTGGTGGGTTACCAGCCGCTCGCGGCCGGAGCCCGCACGTAGGTTCAACTATTTTGAACGGCTGGATTGACCGTGCCGTTTAAATTCATCACGCTTATACAACACTTCCGCCAATGCGCGGAACGGGTTTGATTTGGAGGTTACTATGTTGTCTCGTCTGGCAATCCTACTTTTTGCCGCGCTACCCATGTTGGCGCAATCCACCGGTACGGCCACCGTCGTCGGAACCGTAACCGACTCCACTGGCGCCGTAGTTCCCGGTGTCCGCATTACAGTCCGGAACATTGGCACACAGATCGCCTCCGAAGGGCAGACCAACGCCAATGGCGCCTACTACATTCCGAATCTCTCCTCCGGAGGTTACGAGGTAACCGCGGAAGCACAGGGCTTCAAGAAATTTGTGCAGACCGGGTTGACGCTGCGTATCAACGAATCCCCTCGTATTGACGTCGTCCTTGAAGTGGGCAACGTTTCCGACTCGGTGAAGGTCAACGCATCGGCCCCGCTGCTGGAGACCGAGACAGCCGGATCGGGCCAGGTGCTCGATGGCGAGGTGGTGCAGAAGTTGCCAGTGATGCAGAAGTTCGTGCATCGGGTGCTGCTGTATATGCCTGGCATGACGAACATCAACGGGCAGCACGCCGTCGGGCAACGGCAGCGGGCGATCGGCTACTCCATGGACGGCGTGAGCGGAAAGGAGCCGGCGGTCGGCCAAGTGGGCGATTTCCAGCGGACGATGATTGCGTCGCTCGACTCCATTCAGGAATTCAAGATGTGGACAACGGGTACGCCAGCGGAGTTCGGCCATTCGGCCGGCGGCCAGTTGAGCGTTGTGTTTAAGAGCGGTGCGAACCAGTTTCACGGGAACATCGAAGACCGTTACACGAACGGCAAACTGATTCATCGAGCCTTCCTGGAACAGCTCCCGCGTACTGGCAAGTTCGACTATCACGAGTGGGGCGCCACCGCATCGGGCAAGATCATCAAGGACAAAACCTTCTTCTTCGGCGGGTTCCAACAGCACTATGAGAAGCTGAGCGAAACGGTCATTGTCAGCGTGCCGAGCCCGGAAATGTACGCGGGAAACTTCAGCTTTGGCGGACGCGGACTGCCGATCTACAACCCGTTCACCACACGGCAGAACGGCACCACTTGGACCCGCGACCCCTTCCCGAACAACCAAATCCCGGCGTCGATGTTCAACCCGGTATCACGCAACGTATTGGCGTTGAAACCATGGCGGGAGCAGTCCGACGCGGGAACGATTCAGCCGGGCGGCCCTGTGAATAACCTGACGTATAACGCCGGTGGTGGCTACGTTTTCAACCGTTACGACGCCAAGCTCGATCATCAATTCAGCGTCAACCATCGCATTTTCGGGCGCTACTCGCATGTTCGGCACCGGAGCGAAGAGCGGCCCGTGCGCGAATTGACGGAGATCCTGTACGGCAACGTGTACATCAGGCCACTGGACCAGCGGAACATCGCCATTTCCGATACATACACGTTCAGCCCCACGGCGATTAACGAAATGCGGCTGGGCTTCAACCGGCGCGTCAACCTGGGTGTGCCGGAAAGCTTCGGCGGCGGTTGGGCCAAGAAGCTGGGCATTCCGGGCGTGAGCGATGAAACGTTCCCCGACTTCCAGAACCCCGGCGGTGGCCGCTTCTACGGCTTCGGACCTGGCGGCAAGACGCTGGATGTGGCAGAGGACTTCACCTTCCAGAACAACTTCACGAAGGTGGCCGGCAAGCACACGATGAAGTTCGGGTACGAGGTGATGCGCACGCGGTACAACTCGCTGGCTGGGTCGCTGCCTTCCGGGCAGTACCGGATGGCGGGCACGGAGTTGCCGTTCACGCCGAACACGGGCAATGCGTTTGCCAGCTTCCTGCTCGGCACGGTCGGCCAGGGCGTGTTCCAACAGAACAACGCCACGTGGCTGCCCCAGTGGTGGTCGCAGGCATTTTATGGGCAGACGACGTGGCGGCCGCGCAAGAACATGACGCTCGAATTGGGCATGCGCTGGAGCTACGAGTCGCCGTTCTCGACCAAGCACGGGCAGCAATCGCAGTTCGACCCCAACGCCACCGATCCGCTCACCGGGCTGAAAGGCGCGATCCTCCACGGCAGGGGCCTTTTGGCAAAGCGCGATCTGAACAACTTCCAGCCGCGGCTGGGCCTGGCGTGGAACCTGCATCCGCGTGTCGTCAGCCGTTCCAGCCTGGGCATGTACACGGTGGACCTCTTCACCAACGGGCTTGGCCAGAACTTTGAAGAGTACGTGGCGACGGCCAATGTGCAGGCTGTACCGGGCGACCCGCGCCATGCCTTCCTGCTCTCCGAGGGACCGGGAGCCATCCGCTTCCCGAGTTCGGCCGATGGCAGCGTGCCTTTCCAGGGAACCAACTTTGGCGGCCGCAACGCGTCGTACTTTGACCCGAATATGCGGGCGCCGTACGTGCTGATGTGGTCCCAGGGCTTCCAGGTGCAGTTGTCGAATACCTGGCTGATGGAGACCATCTACCAGGGCTCCTCCGGCGTCGGGCTGTTGAACAATTGGGATATGAACGTGGTGCCGCTGGATATCTCCCGGGACCCCGCGACACTGAACACGATCTTCAATGCGACCCAGAACTACAAGCCCTTCCGTCAGTTCGGGTCCATTCAGCACTATGCGAACTATGGCCACAATTCGCACCACTCGGGCACGTTCCGCATCGAGCGGCGCTTTGCGCAGGGCATGACGCTGAACACCTTCTATCAACTGGGCAAGACGCTGAACGACGGCGACGACGACGGCGGACGGAGCGGCATCACCTTCTATAACCGCAACCTGGAAAAGGCGCGGGCGAGCTACGACATCCGTCACCGGCTGGTCAGCGTGATGACCTATGAACTTCCCTTCGGCAAAGGCCGCAAGTTCATGAGCAGCGGCGGACTGAAGGACCTCGCCTTCGGCGGCTGGGACTTCGCCTGGACGCAGACCTTCCAGAGCGGCCCGCCCGTGAACATCACCGCGGCCGGAAGCCCGAACCGGTACCTGCCCGGAATGGTGCGGCCGAACGCCGTGCTGCCGGCCGAACAGATGGTCGTCGACAACTACACCATCGGCGCGAATCGCTTCCCGCTGGCCGCGCAGAACAACTATTTCAACAACGCGGCGTTTGCCTACCCGGCGCCCTTTACGCCCGGCACGATGGGCCGGAATGTAGTGGAGTCGCCCGGTTTGCGCTGGACCCAGTTGTCGATTTCGAAGGACTTCAAGGTGAAGGAAAACCTGCGGTTCAGCATTCGTTGGGACTGCAACAATCCGACGAAAGAGCCGCAGTTGGCGGATCCTGGATCGTCGTTTAACCTGCAGAACCTGGCGCAGTTTGGCCGCTTTGCCGGTATCGGGCGCGGCAGCTTCTCCGACATCGGAACGGCGCGTATGCACCATGTCATCGTCGGGCGCGTCCAATGGTAAACCGCCGGACTTTCCTCGGTGGCGTGATGGCGGGGTGCGCTTCGGCGCAGCCCCGCCGGCGCGTCCTCGCCCTCATTGGCGATCGGTATCACAACCCCGACTACATCCGCGTCGGGCTCAACAAAGTCTTCGACGGCATGAACCTCGCCGTCGATTACACCATTCACTACGACGAACTCACCGCAGCCAAACTGAAGGGCTACCAGCTCTTCCTCTGCCTCCGCGACGGCATGATCTGGCCCGATGGCTACCTCGGCCCGGACGCCTATACCGCCTACGCCGCGGGCCTCGAGAACCGCAAGGACTTCCCGGAGTCCAAGCCCGCCCAGTGGCTCAAGGAAGAACAAGCCGTCGCACTCAAGGAGTTCGTGCTGGCAGGCAACGGCTTCTACTCGCTCCACAACAACAGCCACGTCTCGCTGTCTTCCAAGACCTACCGCGACGTGCAAGGCGGCGCCTACCTCGGCCATCCGCCGCTGCGCCCGTTCGAAGTGCGCGCCAGCAAGAACGCCCATCCCATCACGCAGGGGCTGAAGCCGTTCATCACCAACGATGAACAGCACTACGTCGAATACGACAAAGACCCCAAGCACGTCATTCTCGAAGCCGAAAATATCGACGGCCTGACGTTCGATAAATACGGCACCAAGTCCGTCGCCGGCTGGGCCTACGATTACGGCAAGGGCCGCGTCGTCTTCACCGCCGTCGGCCACACCATCCACGCACTGTGGGCGGGCGAGCATACCAAGATGCAACGCCGCGCCGTACAGTGGTTGTTGAAGGACCTCTAACCGTTCAGCGTCCAGTTGGGGCGATACGTGCGCTTCAGGTAATCGTTCGCCTCGTTCATGTTGGTCACGCGGCCCGTCGCCGGGTCGTACTCCAGCTTCTTGCCCGCGCGGTGCGCCACCAGACCCAGCAGCATCTGCTCAATCATCGTGCCGGCATAGTCGAAGTCGCAGTGCGTCTTCGTGCTGGTGCCGTTCACGACCTTGTCGTTCTTCCCCTTGCAGGCGTCAATCCAATCCAGCTGGAAGACATCCCCGCCGCGCCGCGCATTGGGATTTTCGACCATCGCCGTCACCGTCGTGTTCGGTAACCCGAGCCCAGCCGGCACCTTGCCGTCCAGCATCTGGATGTCCGGGAACCCGGTCACCGTGGGCGTCGCATTTGGCTGCGCCGTGAAGCCCGGAGGCAGCGCCGCCGCGTTCGGACGTCCACCGCCCGGCCGGCCACCGCCGCCGCGCGGAGCCTGCGCCTGCGTCTGCTGCCCGGTGCCCTGAATGAGAGGAATCAACTTGCTCGGGTCGCGCCGCTTGTAATAGGTCAGGTCGCCGTCGTCATTGTTCGGGATGATCACACGCGTCGTGAAGTCGGCGAAGATCGAACCCTTCGTCCCTTCAAAAATCGCGCCATTCCCCACGTTCGCCAGATTCACGTAGCTCTTCGGCGCGTCCGGTTTCAACCCGCCCTGGTACCACACCAGTTCAATTGGCCCGCGCCAACTATTGGCCGGCTGCATGAAATGCGCCTTCAGCTTCACCGGGCAAATGTCCGGATTGTACTTGTCGCTCACGTCGCGGTCGATATCGATCGACGTCGGCGCGCCTCCATCCACAACGTTCCACACCAGGTCCATCGTGTGCGCGCCCATGTCGCCCATCTGGCCCACGCCGAAGTCCCGATACATATTCCAGAACAAACAGTTCAACCCGGCCGACCCGCCAAAATACTGCGGGCTGTACGGATGATACGGCGACGGCCCGATCCACTGTTCATAGTGCAGCGAAGCCGGCGGCTGCCCTTCGGCCTTCGGATACCCCGGCCGCGGCAACTGACGCGCGTCCCAGCTGTGCACGCGTTTCAACTCGCCGATCGCGCCGTCCAGAATCAACTCCCGCAACCGCTCAAAGTTCGGGTACGCGTGCCGCTGCGTGCCGTGCTGCGTGGCCACCTTGGCCCGGCGGCTCAGGTAGTTCGCGCGCACCGTCCGCGCCTCTTCCACCGAGATCCCCAGCGGTTTTTCGCAATAAACATGCATGTTCCGGTTCAACGCCCAGTTGGCGATGAACGCGTGGTGATGATCGGCGGTGCAGATGATCACCGCGTCGATGCCCTTCTGGTCCAGCATCGGGCGCCAGTCGTAGTAAGTCTTCGCCTTCGGGAACAGCGCCAGGGCTTCCTTCGTGCGCAGGTCGTTGATGTCGCAGATGGCAACAACGTTCTCATCGCGCATCGTGTTGTAGTGCGCCGTGCCGCGCCCCCACACACCCACCAAAGCGATATTCAGTTTGTTACTCGGCGCGTTCTGGCCACGGAGCGTGCCGCTCTTTAGAATAGTGAGGCCGGCGGCGGCGGTCTTGAGTAAGTTGCGACGTTGCATGCCCATATACTATCCCCGTTTGTAACGGCGGAGAAGGGCGTCTAGAAATTGAATCGGAAACCGAACTGCACGAGCCTCGGAATGCCTGGAAGCAGACCGCGGCTGCGGTCGACGATGGTGAGCCGGTCCGTGACGTTCTTCATGGTGAAGTAGAGTGTCGTGTTGGTCCTGACGGGCACGTTGACTGAAGCGTTCCAGATTGAGTTGCCCGGGATGAGTCCCCGCTGGCCGTCCGGGGTCCCGCCTACCGTATTGAGGTCGTCGCCGAACTGGCGGCCGGAGTAGACGTTCTCTAAGAAAAGGTTTACGCCTTTCGCGTGGGCATAGCTGAGGCTGGAGGTCAGCAGGTTATTGGGCGCGTACGGGAGGCGGTTGCCGGTGATCCGGACGGTAGTGAAGCCAGGAATGGTGCTGAAGCGATCCGAGGAGTAGCGGGCGATCGGCAGTGCGGTCCAGGCGGTGCGCAGGGTGAGATTGTGGCGGCGGGGGAGGAAGCGGGCCAGCTGCCAGGCAGTGGAGAATTCGGCACCTTGGTGAAGCGTGGATCCGGCATTGGTAAGCGTGGCGCCCAAGCCGCCCGCGACGCTGGCGGGGACGATCTGATTCTCGAAATCCATCCGGAAGAAGGTGGCTTCAGCGCGGAGATCGCCGGGCAGGTTGACGCGGGCTCCGGCCTCATAGTTCCAGCTCAACTCGGCATCGAGATCGACGGATGCGCCGGAATTGTTGTTAATGATGTCTTCAACGCGGGGCGGCGCGAAGCCGCGATGGAGGCCGGAAAAGAACGTGACGCGGCCGCCGACGGTGTACGCGGCGCCGATGCCAGGGATCCATTGCGTGATGTGCGTGTCCCCGCGAGCCCCGTTCAGCCAGTTGGTGCGGCGGAAATCCACGGACTCAAACCGGATGCCGGGGGTGATGGCCAAATTGCCGAACACGAAACGATTTTGCAGGAAGAAGGATGCGGCTTGGGCTCGGCGGTCGTTGTTTTCCACGAGGACGCCATCGCGGGACGTAGGAAGCGGACCGTTTTTCTGCAAGCGTTCTTGGATTTCGGAGTGGTAGCGGAACCCGAGGTCGAGTTCGTTTTGCGCGCGACCTAACTTGAAAACAGCTTTCAACTTGGGCTCGATTCCCCAAGTCTGATAGCTACGGAGGCGGCCCTCGTTTCCGCATGTGGTATAGAGATTGGTCATTCCGCCGCAAGCCGGGTCGGCGGAATCATTGGGGCGCTGGTTGGAGTTGCTGGATTGGCGCCACCAGTCCCGGAGAAAGGTGTTGGCGTAGCCGTTAGTGGAGAGAACGAGATGCTCGGAGAGAGCCAGCGTATGGGTGATGGCGCCGGCGTATCGATTGGTGTTGAAGAAGTCGTTGCGAAAGACGTTGCCGCGGGGGTTGGCGACAAATTCGCTCTCGCGAAGTCCGCTGTAGGTCATATTCGAATCCTCTCCGTAGGAGTTGAAGCGGAGTCCGAGAGTCTGACGGGAGGAGAGGCTCGTGAGCGTTTTGATATTGAAATCGGTAACACCATGGCGGACGTTGTCCCGAGAGCCTTCGCCTTGCTTGCGAAGGAGGTCCATCAGCCATCCGGTGTTTTTAAGATTTGCGCCGTATCTCACATGTCCGTTCAGATAATCGCGATTGCCGCCCATCAACATCAGAGAGCCGCCGCGCTTGGCGGGGATAGCAGGGGTGACATAGTTAACGACGCCGCCGACGGTCATGGGGCCGTAGACGATCTGTTCGCCGCTCTTGATGACCTCGATGGCTTCGAAGCGGTCGACGGGGGGATGGTAGTAAGAGGCGTTGTCGCCGTATGGCGCATAGGAGAGCGGAAGACCGTCCTCCAGCAGAAGGACTTTGGTGGAGCGAGTGGGGGAGAGTCCCCGGATGCCGATATTCGGCCGAAGGCCGAAGGCGTCCTCCCCACGGGCATGAACGCCGGATACTTTCCGTAGAGCCTCTTCCGTCGTCATAACGTTACTTTCGCGGAGTACTTCCTGGGTAAGGACTTCGGCAGAGCCGGGAAGGCGCTGGAGATCGGCGCCAGAGGAGAGGACCCGCCCGCCGAAGACACGAAGCGTTTCGGCCAAGGGGGCAATGGAAAGAGTGATGTCCAGTTGCAACTCCTCTACCGCAACCGTCACAGTACGTTCGGTAACCGCAAAGCCAGGCGCGGAGGTGAAAAGGCGGTAGCTTCCAGGTATCAGGGAGAGTTCAAAGCGCCCCCGAAGATCCGATAGAGTCGTCGTTTCTCGGCCTTCCTGGCCTGTAATCGCCTTTATTTGGGCACCGGCGATGGCCGAACTGGAGGAATCCTGGACTACGCCTCGGACAAGGACAGCAGCAGACTGGGCCACGAGGACCGGTGCAACGGCCAAGGAAAGAATCGCCAGTTGCAATCGACTTGCATTCATGGCCTGATCGTAGCACAAGGCGACTAAATTGGTCCAGGACTCGAAATCCCGACGGTTTCGGCTCTCCGGGCACCTATGCTCCTGGAAGCAGGAAAGGCCCTCCCAGCGCAATCACCGCCAGCGGAAAGGCCAGCCGCGCCCAAAAAGAAGGGAAACGAAAAGGGAAGAAATACACGGCGTCGCGCGTCATGTATTCTCCTACAATCTGTTTGGAGTCACTCGATGGAACTGCTGATACAACATTTGTCCAAGACCTACTCGAATGGCGTGAAAGCGCTGGACGATGTGACACTCACCATCCCGCAAGGGATGTACGGACTGCTCGGCCAGAACGGTGCGGGAAAGTCGACGCTCATGCGGACACTAGCAACCTTGCAGGACGCGGACTCCGGAACGGTGACGATGGGCGAGATTGACGTCCTGCGGAACCGCGACGCGGTGCGGCAGCGCCTCGGCTATCTGCCCCAGGATTTCGGCGTCTATCCGCGGATCTCCGCGCTGGCCATGCTCGATCACCTGGCCTTGCTGAAAGGGGTAACCAACGGCGGCGAGCGCAAGCAGTTGGTGGAGGCGATGTTGAACAAGGTGAACCTGTTCGAACATCGGAAGAAGGCGCTGGCGAGTTACTCCGGTGGCATGCGGCAGCGGTTTGGGATCGCGCAGGCGCTGATCGGAAACCCGCGCCTCCTGATTGTCGATGAGCCCACCGCCGGCCTCGACCCTGGCGAGCGAAACCGGTTCCACAACCTGCTGGCGGAAGTGGGCGAAACGGTCATCGTCATCCTCTCCACCCACATCGTCGAAGACGTCCTCGAACTCTGCAGCAAAATGGCCATCATTCACATGGGCCGCGTGCTGTATGAAGGCGCGCCGGAAGCAGCCGTCGACGCGCTCGATGGGAGGATCTACAGCCGGAAAATCCCGAAAACCGAACTGTCGCAGTATGAGGCCCGATACAAGGTCATCTCAAACAAAATGGTGGCCGGGCAACCGCTGATTCACGTCTACTCGGACGAGCCCCTCGACGTCGATTTCGCCCCCGTACGCCCAAGCCTCGAAGACGTCTTCTTCTCCAAAATTGGCGGCTTGCATGGAACGGAGCGGCCATGATCTGGAACCTGTTCGCCTTTGAAGTCCGCTACTGGCTGCGCGGCATGATGGTGTGGATTTTTCTACTCGTCATCGGAACCCTGGTCTTTGCGGCCTCCAGCTCTGACAAAGTCACCATCGGCGCCTCGGTGGAAAACACCTATCGCAACGCTCCCTTCGTCATCCAGACTTTCTACGCCATCCTCAGCCTGCTCACCCTCCTCATGACGACAGCGTTCGTCAACAGCGCCGCCGCGCGAGACTTCCAATACGGCACCCATCAGCTCCTGTTTTCCACGCCCCTGCGTAAGTTCGACTTCCTGTTCGGCCGCTTCTGCGGCGCCGTCGCCGTCTCCGTCATCCCCATGCTCGGCGTCACGTTGGGCGTAATTCTGGCGGCCTATATGCCGTGGGTCGATGCCGATCGCTGGGGGCCCATCGCCTGGGCCGCGCACGGCAACAGCATCCTCGTCTTCGCCATCCCCAACACGCTCTTCATCTCCGCCATTGTCTTCTGTATCGCCGCCCTGACGCGCAGCACCGTCACTTCTTTCCTCGGCTCGCTGCTGCTATTGGTCGCCTATACCGTCGCCGACGGGTTCACCGAAGATCTCGACAACGAAACCCTCGGCATGCTGCTGGACCCCTTCGGCATTCGCGCCCACACGTTGATGACCAAGTACTGGACAGTCGTGGAACGCAATGGCCTCTCAGTCGGACTGGAGGGGATGATGCTGTGGAATCGCCTGCTTTGGATGGCCGTTGGAGCGGCCATCTTCGCGTTTACGGTGTGGCGCTTTTCCTTTGCCGATCGCGCCGGAAAAGGCCAGCCCGCCCCATCTGAACAGGCCCCGCCGATGGCCCTCCCGATCCCACAAGTACACTTCGAACGGGGTGACCGCGCGGCGTGGACACAACTCCGGCGCCTGTTCTCGTTTGAGTTCCTGGGCCTCGTCAAGACCACTTCCTTCATCGTCCTGCTGGCCGCGGCGCTGCTCAGCGCGGTGCCCAGCATCATTCTCGCCGCGCGCGAAGGCTACGGCAACAGCTCCTATCCGGTGACCTACTGGATTCTCGACCTCATTCAGGGCTCGCTCTATATTTTCACGTTGTCGATGATCACCTACTACGGCGGCGTACTCGTATGGCGCGAGCGGGACGCACGAATGGACGAAATCGAAGATGTCACGCCCCATCCATCGTGGATTCGCTACCTGGCGAAATTGGGCGCGTTGCTTGCGGTGCTGGCGCTGTTGCAAGCGCTCATGCTGCTGACGGGCATCACCGTGCAAACCGCTTTCGGCTACCATCGCTACCAGATCGGCCTGTACCTCAGCGAGTTGTTCGTCTTCGATTTCTCTCTCTTCGTCCTCTTCGCTGTCCTGGCGTTCTTCATCCATGTGCTGTCCCCGAACAAGTACATCGGCTATTTCGCCTTCGTGATTTTCCTGATTGCCAACGGCGCCATCTGGGCCCCGCTCAACGTAGCCACCCGTCTGGTTCGGTACGGTTCCCGGCCGGAGTACATCTACTCCGACTTCTACGGCCATGCGCCGTTCCTGGCCACCTGGTGGTGGTTCACCGCCTACTGGGCCGCGTGCGCACTGCTGCTCGCCGCCGTGTCGTCCGGGCTCTGGCCACGCGGGAAAGAGACGTCGCTCGCCAAGCGATGGGCCACCTTCGCCGCCGGCCCCCGAAAGGTCGCCTGGGCCGCGGCCGCGCTCTTCGTCGCCCTCGGCGGCTGGCTCTACTGGAACACCTCGATGCGGAACAAGATCATGGGTCCGGAGACCGCTCTCGATCTGCGCGCGGAATACGAAAAGACCTACAAGAAGTTCCAGAACCTGCCCCAACCGCGCATCACGACCATCCAATACGACATCGATATCGATCCCGCGCGCAGAGCCGTTGTTCTGAAAGGGGACCAGCAAATCGTCAACAAACACAGCGTGCCGCTCTCGGAGTTGCACCTCGTCACCCAACGCGCGTACCGGTATGACATCGACGTCGACGGCGCCCGGCTGGAGAAATCCGACACCCGGCTGCAGTACCGCATTTATAAGCTGGAGCCGCCGATGAGCCCCGGCGAGACGCGCCGCATGCGCTACACCGTGTCCCGCGAACCGAAGGGTATCGAAAACTCCGTGAGCGGCATGTCCGTTGTGCAGAACGGGACGTTCTTCAACAACACCATCGCGCCCCAAATCGGCTATCAACCCGACGACGAGTTGACCCAACGCAATGACCGCAAAAAACGCGGCCTTCCCGAAAAGGATCTGATGCCCAGGCTGGAGCGAAACTGCACCGCCAACTGCATGAACACCTACCTGTCGAACAACTCCGACTGGGTGACTGTGGAATCCCGCATATCCACCGCGGCCGACCAGATTGCCATCGCTCCAGGCGCGTTGGTGAAGGAATGGACCGAAGGCGGACGCCGCCATTTTCACTACAAGCTGGAGAAAGGCAGCATGAACTTCTACTCGTTCCTGAGCGCCTCGTACCAGGTGGCGCGGGAGGAGTGGAACGGCGTCAAGACCGAGGTCTACTACCACCCCGAACACATCTGGAACGTGCCCAGAATGATGAAGTCCATGCAGAAGTCGCTGGAGTACTACACGATGAACTTCGGCCCATACGCCCACAAGGAGGCCCGCATCATCGAATTCCCGCGCGTGGCCAGTTTCGCCCAGGCCTTCCCGGGAACCATGCCGTATTCGGAGTCGATCGGGTTCATCGCGAAGTTGGAAAAGCCCGACGATATCGACATGGTCTACTATGTGGTGGCCCACGAGATGGGGCACCAGTGGTGGGCACATCAGGTATCGAGCGCGAACATGCAAGGCGCCACCACGTTGACCGAAATGCTCGCGCAGTACTCCGCTCTGATGGTGATGGAAAAGGAGTATGGCCGGGACACCATGCGCAAGTTTCTGGAGTATGAAGCGGATTCCTACCTCCGCGCCCGCGGCCGCGAACTCTTAAAGGAACGCCCCCTTCTCACCGTTGAAGCCGACCAGGGTTACATCCACTACCGCAAGGGCAGCGCCGTTATGTACTACCTGAAGGAGATGATCGGCGAAGAGGCCGTCAACCGTGCCCTCCGCAAACTCGTTCAGAAATTCGCCTACGCCCAGCCGCCCTACCCGACGTCCCACGACTTGATCGACGCGCTTCGCGAAGAGACCCCCGAAAACCTCCGCTACATCGTCAAGGATCTCTTCGAGGACATCACCCTCTTCGGCAACCGCACCACCGTCGCCAAGGCAAGGAAGCTGCCGAGCGGCAAGTTCGAAGTCACCATCGAAGTCGAAACGAAGAAGTTCAAATCAGACGAAAAAGGCAACGAAACCGAAGTCCCCGTCAACGATTTCATCGATGTCGGCGCCTTCGCAAAACCCGCCGACGACCAGCGCTACGGCAAGGTACTCCACCGCGAACGGCTGCAAATGAAATCCGGCAAAGGCCAATACACTTTCACAGTCGATCAGGAACCGGAAAAGGCGGGCATCGACCCGATGCGTCTCTTAATCGATCGCCTCCCCGAAGACAACATGAAGAAGGTGACGATCGGCGAATAACTACTTCGCTCCCAGCTTCTCCCGCGCCTGCTTCTCCAGCGCCGGCGCCTTCATCCCCGCGGCCTTTCCCTCGGCCAGCGCGGCCTCGGGCGCCAGCCCGTGCTGCCCGCCGCGAAAGATCGCCCACACCGTCCCCACGCGGTTCGAACTCGCGCAGTGCAACAACACCTTCCCGTTGCCGGCCTTGTTCAACTCCGCATAAATCTTCGCCAACTCCCCATCCGCCGGCAACTGCCCGCTGAACGGGACATTCACATAATTCATCCCCGCCGCCTTCGCCGCCGCGGCCTCGTCAAAACCCAGCTTCTCCATCTCGCTTGGCGCGCGCAGGTTCACCACCGTCTTCACGCCCAGCTTCTTGTACTCCGCCAAATCCGCCACTGACGGCTGCCCGGCAAAGTAGACCTTATCTCCAAACGCCGACGAGTTCGGCGCCTGCCCTACCGCCACCGGGGCCACCTTCGCGCCCGCCGTCCACGCGGGCTGCTTGCCCGCCTGCATCCCGAAGACAAGAGAGACAGCCAGCACGCCGGCCGCGAGAATCGTGAGTTTTGCCATGGCACCATTCTCCGCATTCCACCACCCGGATGCAAAATGGAAGTAGCCATGAAAGCCCTCCTGTTCTTCCTCCCGCTCTTCGCCCTCGCCCAGCCCCCCGCCGCCGACCACATGCACCGCCGCTTCGACGACGCCGAAAAGTGGGCCAAGAACTTTGACGATCCCGCCCGCGATAAATGGCAGATGCCCGAACAAGTCATCGCCGCCTTGCAAGTCAAACCGACCCAAACCGTAGCCGACATCGGCGCCGGCACCGGCTACTTTACCGTCCGCCTCGCCCCCGCGGTCGCCCGTGTCTTCTCCGTCGACATCGAAGAATCGATGGTCAACTACACCCGCCACCGCGCCATGAACGCCGGCCTCAAAAACGTCACTGGCGTCGTCGCCAAGCCGGACTCCGCCAACCTCCCCGAGCCCGTCGACCTCATCCTCATCGTCGACACCTTCCACCACATCCCCGCCCGCGAAGCCTACTTCCGCGCCCTCGCGAAGTCGCTCAAAAAAGACGGTCGCCTCGCCATCATCGATTGGCTCCCCGGCGGCCCCATGGGCCCCCCCGAAGCCTTCCGCTTCTCGCCCGAAAAGATCGCCGCCGAACTCGCCAAAGCGGGCTGGAAGAAGGTGGGCCAGCACACCTTCCTCCCCAACCAAAGCTTCACGCTCTACCAGCGCTAACGCTTGCGAATGTTGGCTTCCACAATCCGCTGCTCGAACTGAAACACCATCGGGTCTTTCGCATCGGCCGTCGCGCGAATCCAGTGCACATCCGGCGGCCCGAACGTCTCCACGCGTGTGAAGTTCTCCAGCCGGGCGCCTTCCGGATTGTTCAACGCCGGCACCAGCGGTTTGTCAATCCGGAAGTAGTGGCTGTCGCCATGCACCAGCACCACCTGTCCGGAGAAGCCCACCGTCTCTTTTTCCAATAGCGCCACAAACTCCGCAAACCCGTCATCGGCCGCCCGCTTCTTCGCGTCGAACCGCGGATTGGCTTGCATAATCAGCATCACCCCGCGAAACTTCTGCTTCTTCGCCATCGCAAACGCCGCCCGCACCCAAAACAGATTCGCCTGGTTCCGCGGCCCGAACTCCTTCGCCACACCCGCGTTATTGTTGGTCCCCACAATATGTAGCGTGGCAAACAGCGCCGGCCCGTTCGCCCACATCAGGTTCTCCACAAACGGCGCAAACCCCGCCGTCTGGCTCTGGCTCAACACGGCCAGCGACCGCTTCCCCAGCGTCCACTTCCCCGCCGGAAAGAACAGCGTGCGCAATCTGGTCAACCTCTCCAGCGGGTCCCCATGGCCCGCGGCCGGCCGCCCGCAATCGGTCCAATCGTTATCCCCGGGCGTCAAAATAAACGGATTCGCCGAACGGTTGAACCCCGCCAGCCGCTTCGCAAACGTCGCGTCATCGCACGCCGACCGGCCGTTCTTAATGTCCCCGTCATGCACCACGAACGCCAACCGCTCCTTGTTCATGGCGTCAATCACATTCGGGAACAGCTTCTCCTGCACCGGCGTGTATTCCTGGTCGCCGATCAAGGCAAACCGCACCCGCGCCGCCTTCGGCGCAAGTCGCGCCGCGTTCTGCTGCACGAACGTGTCCACGTCCTGCCCGGCCACCGCCAGGCTCACCAACAGCAGCCACCTCACTTCGTCACCGCCACAAACTTGGGCGGCGTCGCCGTATTCGCAAAGTCCAAGGTGCTTCGATAGGCCAGCTTCAAAATCTTCACCATTTTCGAAAAGTTAATGCGGTCCACCGTATCGGTCACCTGGTGATAATCCGGATGGAACCCCGTAAACCACCACATCGCCGGAATGTCTTTCAACACAAAAGGATACTGGTCCGAGCGGAAGAACACGTTCAACGCCGGCTCCATGTCCCACTTGTTGTTCAGCCGCAGACCCACGTGTTCATTGGCTTTTTCCACTACCTTCGCGTAGTCCGGGCTGTAGTAAGCCCCCACCAGATTCATCTCGTTCGAAGTATCGGCGGCAATTTCAATCAGCCCATCCGTCTGCGTACTCTTCGTCTCATCCCGCCCGATCATGTCGAAATTGATCACCGCCCGCGTCCCCGCCAACGGCCGCAACGGATGGCTGGCGTAGTAGTAACTCCCCAACAGCCCCCGCTCCTCCGCCGCGAAAATCGCAAACAAAATGGACCGCCGCGGCCTCACCCCAGCCTTCACAAACGCATGCGCCAGCGCCACCACGCCCACCGTGCCGCTCCCGTTATCATCCGCCCCAGGAAACAGCGCGCCCAAGTTAAATGCCGGCCCGTCGTGGTCATAATGCGCCGTAATTAAGATCGTCTCGGCCTTTAAATCCGTGCCTTCCAACAACCCCACCACGTTGTACCCATCGGCCTTCTTCACGTCCGCATTCACAATCTCAATCGCCACATCTACCCCCGGCAACACAGCCGATTGCGGCCGCAACGTGTCATCAATCGCCGCATGAATCGCGTTCGCCGTCCGCCCCGTCGTCGCCACCAACTCTTTCCCAAGAGCCTCGCTCAAACTCACCATCGGAATCTGCAATTCACTATCCGCCAGCGTCTGCAGCGGCATCCGCGCATTCCGCACGGCCGACCCCGGGATCCGCGCCCGCCGCTCTTCATTCGACGGATGCTTCCGGTTCGGCTCCGGCATCAGCAGCACCGCCGCCGCCCCATGCTCCTGCGCGGTCCGGATCTTCACATACGTCCCCGCGTACCGCGTGTTCCCCTTCCCGCTGAACCGCGACGCCGGGTTATCCTCCTGCGGCTCGTGGTCAAAAATCAGCACCACCTTCCCCCGCACGTCCAGGCCCTTGTAATCGTCGTACCCCAACTCCGGCGCCGTAATCCCAAACCCCGCAAACACCACCGGCCCCTTGATGCTCACATTCCGGGGAAACGAAGCCGACGCCTCCGGCGCGCGATACGTCTTCGTCACGCCCTTCACCGTCAGCGTCACTCCCGATTTCTCCCGGTCCCCGCGGTACTCCACCAACGGCACCGTCTGCAGGTACGACCCATCCACCGGTTTCAACCCGGCCTTTGCGAACTCCGACACAATCCAATGCGCCGCCACATCGCTCCCCCGCTCCAACGACAGCCGCCCCTTCAACGGCTCCGCCGTCAGGAACGTCAAATCCGCGCGCAACCGCCGCTCGGTCAACTCCGCGAACGCCCGCTCATGGTCCTGCGCCATGGCGGAAAGACAGGCGAAAAGTAGCAGTCGTCGCATCCGATCAGCTTACCAGCACACAGGCAGGCGGGCGTTTGTAGTAACGTGGGGGGCGCAATGGATCGACGACTTCTTCTCCAAGGCGCCGCTGCCGCCGCCCTCGCCCCCGCCGCTGCCCCCAAAGTCCGCGTGGCCATGCTCGGCACCGGCCACAGCCACTTCTCCGGCAAATACAAGGCCATGCTCGACTCGCCCGATTACGACATCGTCGGCGTCGTCGAAAACAATGCCGCCGCCAAAGCGGCCATGCAAAAGGATCCCCGCTACGCCGCCGTCAAATGGCTCGACGAAGCCGCCATGCTCTCCGACCCCTCCATCCAACTGGTCGTCGTCGAATGCCGCGTCTGGGAAGCCATCCCCTGGGGCAAAAAGGTCATCGCCGCCGGCAAGCACCTCCATCTCGAAAAGCCCTGCGGCAATGAATGGAAGCCCTTCAAGGACCTCGTCGAAGAAGCCCGCCGCAAAAACCTTCTCCTCCAAACCGGCTACCTCTGGCGCTGGCACCAGGGCGTCATGGCCGCCATCGAAGCCGCCAAAAAGGGCTGGCTAGGCGACGTCTACATGGTGCGCGGCACAATGAATTCCGACCGCGGCGCCGACGAACGCGCCATCGAAGCCAAGTACAAAGGCGGCGGCCTCTTCGAACTCTCCGGCCACGTGCTCGACCGCATGGTCGAACTCCTCGGCCGCCCCAAAACCGTCAAGAGCTGGCTCCGTCACGACACCAAAGTCGCCGACAAATTGGCCGACAACAACCTTGCCGTTTTCGAGTTCGATCACGCCCTCGCCGTCGTCGCCCAGTCCACCAAAATGGCAGGCTCCGGCGACCACCGCTCCTTCGAAATCATCGGCACCGATGGCACGATCCTCGTCCATCCCGAGTCCAACCCGCCCCGCATGCGCGTCTTCATGCGCACCCCGCAAGGCCCCTATAAAGCCGCCTGGCAGGATCTCACCCTCCCACCCCAGCCCCGCTTCGTGCCGGACTTCGCCGAACTCGCCCGCGCCATCCAGAACAAGCAACCCCTGAAGCACTCCTACGACCACGAACTGCTTCTCCACGAAACCCTCCTCCGCGCCTCCGGAGAAATGGCATGATCACCCGCCGCGCCCTCCTCGCCTCCGCTCTGGCCACAACGGCCCGTGCCAATGACACCATCACCGTCGGCGTCATCGGCACCGGCAACCGCGGTGCCTTCGTCGCAGCCATGCTCCACAAAAACACCCCCGGCCGCGTCGTTGCCCTCTGCGACATCGTCCCCGAACACATGGAGTCGGCCAAGAAACAAATCGGCGTCGAAAACCCGCGCCTCTACACGGACTTCCAAAAGCTCCTGGCCAGCGATGTAGACGCCCTCATCATCGCCACCCCCGTCTTCCTCCACGCCGGCCACTTCGAAGCCGCCGTCAAATCCGGCAAGCACATCTACATCGAAAAACCGGCCTCGGTCGACGTCGAAGGCTGCAAACGCATCATGCGCGCCGCCGACGCCGCTGACCGCAAAATCAACATCACCTTCGGCTTCCAGCGCCGCTACGGCCAGGTCTATCAGAAGGCCAAACAACTCGCCGATTCCGGCGCCATCGGCAACATCCATCTGGGCTTCGCCCGCTTCATCAAAAGCGAAGGCCTCAGCCGCTCCGGCGCCCCCATTCCCATGCCCAAAACCGACGCCGAAAAGAGCGCCCAGTGGGGTCAGTGGAAACACCTCGGCGGCGATTTAATCGTCGAAAACAACGTCCACTCCATCGACGTTCTCAACTGGTTCCTGGGCGGCCACCCCCAAAGCGCCATCGGCTCCGGCGGCGCCACCATCCCCAAGAAAGGCGACAACCGCGACCACAACTTCGTCGCCTTTGAATACCCCAACGGCGTCCAGGGCCAGCTCTCCGGAACCACCCTCGCCTCCCCCGGCTATCGCGATGTGGTCGAACAGTTCTTCGGCCCCAAAGGGACCATCGAAACGTCCGAGAATCACTGGCGTCACTTCCGCGGGCCCAAGGACGAAACCGTCGAAAAATCTCCGCGCAACATCACCATCGATTCCGTCGCCGCGTTCATCCAGCGCGTCCAATCTGGCAAGCCCGAAAACGTCGGCGTCCGCGCCGCCGAAAGCACCCTCACCGCCATCCTCGGCCGCATGGCCATGGACCGCCGCCGCGAAGTCACCTGGGATGAGATGATGAAGTCCGCATGACCGCGCTCTTCAAAAAGCTGAACTTCAAAGCCCACTCCGTCATCCACATCACAAGCGCGCCGGAGTCCTTTCAACCGGCGCTCGAAGAGATGCGTCCCCACACCGAAATCCGCACGTCACTCGCGAAAGCCAAAGACGTCCAATTCGTCCTGACCTTCGCCACGAAAAAGGCCGAGGTCGACGCCTTCTCCAACGCCATCGCCAAAGCCTCCAGCGGCGACGCCGTCGTCTGGGTCGCCTACCCCAAAGGCACGTCCAAGAGATACAAGTGCGAGTTCAACCGCGACAATGGCTGGGACCTCCTCACGGCCCACGGCTTCGAAACCGTCCGCATGGTCGCCATCGATGACGACTGGTGCGCCCTCCGCTTCCGCCGCGTCGAATTCGTCAAGAAGTCGCGATAATCTTCTTCAACTCCGCCTCGTTAAACTCCACCCCCAACCCCGGCCGCTCCGGCACCCGCGCCGCCCCCGGCTTATACTCCAACGGCTCCACCAGCAGCCGGTTTCCCAACGGTCCCAGGTGCGCCCCGCCGCCCTCCATAATCACGAAATTCGGCGTCGAAACCGCCAAATGGATCGACGCGGCCATATACACCACCGTGCCCATCGAAACGTGCGGCGACCACAAAACCCCGAACAAATCCGCCAGCGCCGCCAACCTCTTGCACTCCGTAATCCCGCCGGCCCGGCACACATCCGGGTTGATAATATCGACGGATTTGCGAGTCAGCAAATCCCGCAGCTGAAACCGGTTCGACAGCATCTCCCCCGCCACCACCGGCGACTTCATCTGCGCCGAAAGTGCGGGATACCCCGCCGTGTCCTCCGGCGCCAACGCGTCTTCCCACCACGCCAAATTCGGAATCTCGTCCAACTGTGCCCCCACGTGCTGCGCCTCGCCCAGCTTGTACGCGCCCAACGAATCCACCATCACCTGACCCTTGCCAACAATCCCAGCCGCCACCGTGCGCACTCGCGCAATGTCGTTCGTCCCCGGGCCCTTACTCAGCCCCATCTTCACCACCTGAAACCCATCCGCCACCGCCTTCTGCGCGTTCTCAACAAGCGTCCCACCGCTCCCGCCAATCCCCGTATACGTCGCCGCGGTGTCACGATACTTCCCGCCCAACAGCTGATACACCGGCACGCCCAACGACTTCCCCAACAAGTCCCACAACGCAATATCGGCCCCCGCAATGGCCTCCGTATAGAACCCGTTCGAATACCCCCGCGCCCGCTCCGTCGCGTACATCTTCTCCCACAGCACTTCCACGTTCCGCGCGTCCTGCCCCAATAAAACCGGGGCCAGCAAATCATGCACAATCGCCTGATGCACCCGCGGTGTCGACGGCGCGTGGCACTCGCCCCACCCCACCAACCCCTGGTCCGTCGTGATCTTCACCAGCACCCCCTGCTGGTATCCCGTAATCCGCGTCGGGCTCATATGGTCCAGCCGGTTCCACAGCCCCACCCCGCCCGTCATCGCCCCCACCGGCGACATTTTCACAATCTCCCGCGACGCCTTCCCATCGTTCGGCGTCCGCACAATGAACGCCTCCACCTTCGTGATCTTCAACGAAGGCATGCCCTTCCGCCCCTGCGCCCGCAGCACCCCCGCCTGCCCCAAAACCGCCCCGCCCGCCAACATGCCGCGCCGCGTCATCATATACCCTCCACGTGAAATGTAGAATTTCAGTTAGAGCATATCACGCCAGCCGCTTCACCTCCGCCAAAGTCTCCATCACATCTTTGGAAGGGATGTACTCCATCCCCACATACCCACCATACCCGCTCTCCCGGATCGCCCGAAAGACGTTCCCAAAATGAATCTCCCCCGTCCCCGGCTCATGCCGCCCCGGCACGTCGGCAACGTGAATATGCCCAATATTCGCCACATTCTCGCGAATCGTCTCAATCAGATTCCCCTCCATAATCTGCACATGGTACAGGTCGTACAGAATCTGAAAATACGGGCTCCCCACCTCCCGCACCATCTGAAACGCCTCCGGCGTCCGGTCCAGAAAATACCGCGAATGATTGTCGCCCTTCGGGTTCAACGGCTCAATCTTCGCCAGCGTGTTGATCACTTCCACAATCATCGTCACGCCAACTTTCGCCACAATATCGTGCGCCCGCTTCAACCCCTCCACCATGCTCGCGTGCATTGCCTCCCGCGTCATCCCCGGCACGCGAAACCCCGATAAAACCACCATTTTCTTCGTCTCGAACCGCACGGCCGCCTCGGCCGACGCCCGGATCTCCGCCAAAAACCCCGCCCGCTCCGCCGGGTCGCACAGCCCCATCCCCACCGGGTTCACACCCTTGTTCCCCACCAGGCAAACGCACTCCAACCCCAGCTTCCTCTGCAGCGGCACGATCACCCGCGCATCCGCCGCCCGCCAGTCGCCAAACTCGTAGCCCTGATACCCCGCCGCCGCCACGCGCTCCAGTTGCGCGGGAAGCGTCAGCCCCGGGAACAACGGCTCCACCCGGACCGACAAATTCATCTTCCCCGCCGCCGCGGCAGACATCCACGGCAGCATCATCAAACCACGGCGTAGCATCACGTCTGGTATATCATAACGGCCAGGAATCCCCCGCAAAATGAAGCATCTCGCCCTCTTCGCCCTCGCCCTCTCCGCCCTCCAGGCCCAAAACATCCGCGTCGTCAAATTCTCCGAAAGCGACCCCTTCCGCATGGGCGAAGTCACCTCCCGCCGCATCATCCACCCCGGCATCGGCGCCAAGAAAACCACCCTCAACCTCTCCGTCTCCCAGAACGGCGCCGAGTTCGCCCAGCACGTCCACGACTACTCCGACGACACCATTCTCGTCTTGAACGGCGAAGTCAATCTCCGCCAGGGCGACTCGCTCCACCTCTTCAAAACCGGCGAAGTCGCCTTCGTCCCCACCGGCCAGATCCACGGCACCATCACCGCCGGCACTGGCGACACAACGATGATCAGCTTCCAGAACCCGCCGGACCTCATCCTCTACACCGGCGCCCGCGATTCGAAGAAGGCCGGCAACGCCCCGCCCAAAGGCATCATCACCCCCGGCGCGGTCAAATACGTGCGTTTCGACAAGAAAAACGGCGAATTCACCAACGCCGCCCTCGGGTCCAACCGTGCCACCGGCTCCCGCCACCTCCTCAAGAAAGGCCAGCGATTCTCCACCGAAGTAAAACCCGCCGGCGAACAAATCCTCTTCGTTTGGCGCGGTGCCATCACCGTCAACGACGGCACAAAATCCTACACCGCCGGCGAACGCGACACCGTCTTCATCCAGGGCGAAGCCAAGCTCAAAGTCACCGCCAGCGCCCTCTCGGAAATCATCCAGGTCCAGGCCCCGTGACCCGCCGCGACTTCTCCGCCGCCCTTCTCGCCGCGGCCCCGGCCAAGCCAATCAAATGCGCCATGATCGGCACCGGCCATGGGCACGCCCACAGCAAAATCCTGGCCCTCCAAAGCATGGCCGAGTACGAATTCATCGGCGTCGCCCGGCCCGATAAGGACGACCCCGCCATCGGCCCGGCCTTCTCAAAAGTCCGCCCCCTCACCGTCTCCGAAATCATGAACGACCCCTCCATCGAAATGGTCGCTCTCGAATTCGCCGACGCCGCCCAAAACCTGAAGTACGCGCAAGAGTGCATCTACGCCGAAAAGTGGCTCCATCTCGACAAGCCCCCCGGCGCCAATCTCAACGGCCTGAAGAAGCTGCTCAACGACGCCCGCATCCGCAACCGCCACGTCCAAATGGGCTACCAGTGGCGCTACCACGCCGGCATCGAAGCCGCCATGGAGGCGGCCCGCAAAGGCTGGCTCGGCGAGGTCCACCGCTTCCGCGCGTCCATTGAAAAGGCCATCCTCGCCGACGAACGCCATCACCTCGCCAAATACAAGGGCGGCATGATGTTCTCCGAAGGCTGCCACCTGATCGACCGCGCCACCACCCTCCTCGGCAAGCCCACCCGCGTGACCGGGTTCCTCAATCATCACGCCCCCAATAACGACGGCCTAGCCGATAACAACCTCACCGTCCTCGAATACCCAAGCGCCCTCGCCGAAATCTCCATGGGCGGTTTCGACCCCCACGGCAACCAGCACCGCTACGTCGAAATCATCGGCACCAACGGCACCGCCAAGGCTTCTCCCTTCAACCCCGTGGGCCTCACCGTCACGCTCAAGGACCCCACCGGCCCGTACAAAAAAGGCGTCCAATCCCTCGTCCCGCCAGACCCTCCCGGCCTCCCCTACACCCCCGATTTCCGCATCCTCGCCAACATCATCCGCAACAACGCCACCCCCGACTACACCGCCCAACACGACCTCATGACCCACGAAGTTCTCCTCACCGCCTGCGATATGCTCTAACGAAAGCCATGCCCAATTTCTCCCGTCGCAACCTCGTTCACGCCGCCGCTCTCGTCCCCTTCCAAGCCATCAATTCCAGCGCCCAAAACAGCGCCATCAAGGTCGGCCTGATCGGCGCCGGCAACCGCGGCTCCTACACCGGCTCCCTCATCGCCAAGGACCCTCGCGTTAAGCTCACCGAAATCTGCGACGTCTCGCCCGAAGCCCTCGCCGCCGCCAAGAAGCGCATCGGAAACCCCGACGCCAAAGAGCACAAAGACTTCCGCGAAGTGTTGGCCAGCGACGTCGACGCCGTCGTCATCGCCACCCCCGTCTACCTCCACCCCGACCACTTCGAAGCCGCCGTCAAATCCGGCAAGCACATCTACATGGAGAAGCCCGCCGGCCTCGATGTCGCGGGCTGCAAGCGCGTCATGAAGGCGGCCGACAGCGCCAACCGCAAACAAAACATCACCTTCGGCTTCCAGCAGCGCTACGGCGGCGTCTACGTAAAGGCCAAGAAATTCCTGGAATCCGGCGCCATCGGCAAGGTCCGCGAAGTCCACGGCGAGTTCCTCAAGTTCGCTCTGAAAGGCGACGAACCCGTCATGCCCCCGCCCCGCAACGACAAGGAAAAACTGGAGCAGTGGAAGCTCTGGCGCGCAACGTTCGGCGAAGTGATCGTCGAAACTTATGTGCACAATCTGGACGCCATCAACTGGTTCCTCGGCGCCCATCCCACCAAGGCCATCGGCACCGGCGGCCGCACGGTAGAGAAGCGCGGCGATCTCCTCGATCACCTCTCCGTCACCTACGACTACCCCGACAAAGTCCAGATGACCTTCATCGGCTCCCAGATGACGCCCAAGTATTTCCGCTCCAACCGCGAACGCTACATCGGCGACAACGGCTTCATCGAAACCGCCCGCGAATACTGGACCTACAACACCGGCGGCGGCCCCATCACCGAGAAGGCCGGCCACGAAATCACCATCGACGCGCTAACCCAATTCGTCGACAACGTGACCTCCGGCAAACCCGAGAACGTCGGCGTCCGCGCCGCCGAAAGCACCCTCACCAGCATCCTCGGCCAAATGGCCATCGACAAAAAGCGCGAAGTCACCTGGGACGAAATGATGCGCAGCGCCTGAAAGCCAAGCCCCCCAAGCCCGGGGACACTCTGATCCCGAGTCCGACACCTCCCCCCTGTCCCAAACGAAGAGTGTCCCCCGCGAGCCAGCGAGCCCGCCCCCTAACCCCCAAGACTACGTAATAATCTCCCCCAACACCCGCGCCGGAAACTCATCCGTAATCCGCTCACTCCGCCCTTCCCTAGTAAACACTAACTTTCTATGATCCATCCCCAATAAATGCAAAACCGTCGCATGAAAATCATGCACGCTCACCTTGTTCTCAACGGCCCGATACCCAATCT
>JBIKOG010000049.1:0-39034 GCA_044358225.1 Bryobacteraceae bacterium
GGCTCAACTTCTCCCCACCTTGCATGCTGATGATCAATCCCCAGCTTGCGCCACCTCTCTGCCTTCAGGCTCATCTTGTGTGAGAATCGCCTGTTCCTTCAGGCTCATCTTGCATGAGACAAGACTGGGTCTTGAGAAAGTTCTGGTTCGCCGTGATAATGGTCCCGTCCATCTGGAACTCGATGACAGCCTGGGATTTATGGATCGCAGCGAGTTGCCCGGCATAGTCGGCATTTGCGAGTTTCTGCGCCGTGACGTCAGTGGCGTATTTAACGATCTTGAACGGGTTCCCGTTCAGGTCGCGGATGGGATTGTACGATGCCTGAATCCATATCTCCCTCCCCCCCTTCCCGAATCTTCTGAATTCGGCCGATTGATATTCGCCCCGGCTTAGACTGGCCCAGAACTGACGGTACGATTCGCTATCCCGTTCCGCGGCGTCGACGAACATGCTGTGATGCTTTCCCTGGATGTCGGACAACCCGTAGCCGAGCGTCTTCAGGAAATTTTCGTTGGCGGTAATGATTGTGCCGTCCAGGTTGAATTCGATGACGGCCTGCGAAGCGCCGATGGCGGTGATCTGGCCGGCATAGTCGGCAAAGAGTTCTTTCTTTGACGTGATATCGACGGCCAACTGGACGATCTTTACGACGCGTCCCGCGTCGTCGGTGACGGGGGTGTAGGATCCTTGGACCCAAATCTCCCGCCCGCCTTTGCCGATCCGCTTAAATTCTCCCGAACGGAACTCGCCACGACTCACTGATTCCCATAGTTGACGGCACGATTCGCTGTTGCGCTCCGAAACCGGGACGAGCTGGCGATGATGTTGCCCCCTGATCTCGTCGCTGGAATAGCCCAGGACCTTCAGGAAATTCTCGTTGGCGGTAAGAATGGTGCCGTCCAGCGAGAATTCGGCGACGGCCTGTGACAGTTGAATCGCACTGCCGATTGCCATCGCGATGCCGGACTTGGTCTCTGTCGCTAGTTCATCGTTCAATTGCCTGTTTTTTTTCATGGTGCCCCTACTTCTTCCGGTTTGATGCTTTAAGATACTTCCGCCCAGATGCGAACAACGGCGCCGTACCGAATCTGTCTCTGCTCCTCTATCGGCTCGAAACAGTGGTTCCGCTTAACGTTTTCGACTCAGATCATTCCGACCGGGAGAATCCGTGGACCTGCTATCGTGAAACAAAACCCATGCGAACCACGCTCTTTCTACTCGCTATTGGCGTTCTGGCATACCCGCAAGAAAAAGCCAACCTCTACGTTGTCCATCAAATCAAGCAGGAAGCCCTGGAAAATTCCAAGGTCATGGACCACCTCTTCTGGCTGACCGATGTGAATGGTCACCGGTTGACCAATTCACCGGGCTACGACAAAGCCGCCAACTGGGTGAAGAAAAGTCTGAATGAAATGGGCGTCACCGATGTCCGTTTCGAGAAGTGGGGGCCGTTTGGACGGGGTTGGACCTACTCCAATTTCTCCGCGCATCTGATTGAGCCGTCGTACTCGCCGTTGATCGGTTATCCGAATGCCTGGACCGGGAGCACGCAGGGGCCGACGCAGGCCGAAGTGATCATGGCGCCGATCCGGACCGAAGCGGACTTTGAAAAGTGGAAAGGCAAGCTGAAGGGCAAGCTGGTGATCATGGAGCCGGAGCGTGCCGTGGGCGTGCACATGTTCGCGCGCGGGCGCCGGTATGCCGATGCGGATCTCGCGGCCGAGGCGATGGCGCAAGAGCCGGGCGCGACGGGTGTGTTCGGGTTGGCCCCGGGCGGGCCGGGCGGACGGCAGATGCCGATGGGGCCCGATGGGCGGCCGATGAACATGGCTTCGATGCGGGCGTTCCGCGGGAAGATGCACCAGTTTTTGCTGGATGAAGGCGTGGCAGGCGTGTTGATGCCTGGGTCGCGCGGTGAGGCGGGCACGGTGTTTGGTGGCACGGGGAGCACGCAGGATTTGAAGGCCCCGATTCCGCCGCCGATGATTTCGTTGACGATTGAACACTACAACCGCATTGCTCGGCTGGTGGAGAAGAAAGTCCCGGTGAAGGTGCAGCTGGATGTGAAGACGGAGTTCTTCGACAAAGGCGTCGACACCTATAACGTGATTGCGGAGATCAAGGGCTCCAAGCGGCCGGAGGAAGTGGTGATGATCGGTGCGCATTTGGACTCCTGGCACGGCGCGACCGGAGCGACCGACAACGCGGCGGGCTGCGCGGTGGCGATCGAGGCGATGCGGATCATCAAGGCGCTGAACCTGAAGACGGACCGGACGATCCGGATCGCGCTGTGGAGCGGGGAAGAGCAGGGGCTGTATGGCAGCAAGGCCTATGTGAAGGAGCATTTCGGGGACCAGACGAATATGAAGTTGAAACCGGAGCATGCGAAGCTGCAGGCCTACTTCAATCTGGACAATGGCGGCGGTAAGATTCGCGGCGTGTACTTGCAGGGCAACGACATGCTGCGGCCGATTTTTGATGCCTGGCTGGCGCCGTTCAAAGACTACGGGGCGACAACGCTGACGATCCGGAATACGGGTTCGACGGACCACGTGTCGTTCAACTCCCTGGGGCTGCCGGGCTTCCAGTTTATTCAGGATCCGCTGGAGTATTTCTCGACCACGCACCACTCCAACATGGACGTCTACGATTACGTCCCCAAGAGCGACCTGATGCAGGCATCGGCGATTCTGGCTTCTTTCGTCTATCACGCCTCGACGCGCGACGAAATGCTGCCCCGGAAGCCGCTGCCGAAGCCGACCCCGGATCGTCTCGGAGGGGGGGCGCCGAGTGCGACTGGGCCTACTAACTAGCTGTTTGGCGCTGGCTCTGCCGGTGATGGCGGAGTTGAAGAAAGACATCGAATTCGCGAAGCCCGGAGGGGCTTCGCTACTGCTGAACGCCTATGTGCCGGAGGGCAAGGGCCCCTTCCCCACGGTGATCATCGTTCATGGTGGCGGCTGGGAGGCCGGCACGCGGACCTCGTATGTCCCGCCGTTGTTCGATCCGCTTTCGAACGCCGGGGTTGCGTGGTTTTCGATCGACTACCGGTTGGCGCCCGCGCACCGTTTCCCGGCGCAGGCCGAGGACGTGGACGCGGCCATTCGCTGGGTTCGGAAGCACGCGCGCGAGTACAAGGTGGACACGAAGCGGATCGCGCTGATGGGCGAATCGGCTGGCGGGCATCTGGTGTCGTGGGCGGGCGCGCGGGGGAAGGGCGACACGAAGGTTGCCGCGGTGGTTTCTTTCTACGGCGTGCACGATTTTAATGCCCGTTCGCGCACGATGGGCGAGATTGGCAAGAACGTCACGCAGTTGTTGGATTTGAAGGGACCGGGGCCCGAGGCGGAAGAAAAGATGCGCCTGGCTTCGCCCATTACGTTCGTGCATAAAGGCATGCCTCCGTTTCTGATGATCCACGGCACAGCGGACAAGGCGGTGCCCTACGAACAGTCGCCGCAGATGTGCGCGAAGATGAAAGAGGCGGGTGTGCGCTGCGAAGTCTTCACGGTGGAAGGCGCGCCTCACGGCATTGGCTCGTGGGAGAAGAACCCGGCGTATCAAAAGTACAAGGAGAAGATGGTCGAGTGGCTACGGCAGACGTTGAAATAGAGCAGTTATCCTCCACGCAGCAGGTGATGGAGCTCGAGAAGCAGTACGTGCTGCAGAACTATGGGCGCTACCCGTTGGCGATCCGCCGGGGGAAGGGCACGTGGCTGTACGATTTCAACGGCAAACGGTACCTGGACCTGATCAGCGGGATCGGTGTGAACGCCCTGGGCCATGCGCATCCGCGGTTGACGCGCGTCATTCGCGAACAGGCGGGGCTGTTGATTCACTGCTCGAACCTGTACTTTCACGAGTATCAGGGCAAGCTGGCGGAAAAGCTGGCGAAGCACAGCGGGCTGCAGCGGACCTTCTTCTGCAACTCCGGCACGGAGGCGATGGAAGGCGCGATGAAGATGATCCGTTCCCACGGGAACGGTGTTTCGTCGAGCAAGATCGAAATCATTGCTCTGGAAAACTCGTTCCACGGGCGAAGCCTGGGTGCGTTGTCGATTACCGGGCAGCCGAAGTACCGGAAGGATTTTGAGCCGCTGCTGGCGGGGCCGCGTTGGATTCAGCCGAACGATATGGCGGCGTTGGAAGCCTCGGTGAACGACAACACGGCGGCCATTGTGTTGGAAGGCATTCAGGGCGAAGGTGGCATCTATCCGATGTATGCCGAGTTCCTGCGCAAGGCTCGCGAACTGGCGGATAAGCACAATGCGCTGCTGGTGTTTGACGCGACACAGTGCGGCGTGGGCCGGACGGGGACGTGGTTCTCGCACCAGTTGATCGCGCCCGATGTGAATCCGGACGTGATGGTGACTGCGAAGCCTTTGGCTTGCGGTCTGCCGCTGGGCGTGGTGATGTGCAATGAACGGGCGGCGGCATCGATTCGTCCGGGCATGCATGGCAGCACGTTCGGGGGCGGCGCGCTGGCCTGCCGGGCGGCGCTTGAGTTCATCGACATCATGGAGAACGGGCTGCTGGAACAGGTTGGCCGCGTGGGCGAGTACTTCCGCGCTGGTCTGCGGGATTTGGCGACGAAGCATTCCTTCATCAAGGAAGTCCGCGGAGCCGGGTTGATGATCGGTGTCGAACTCGACCGGCCGGGCAAGAACTACGTGATGCGCGGGATCGAAGAAGGCCTGCTGTTCAACGCCACCCACGAAACAGTTCTTCGCTTTCTGCCTCCGTACATTCTGACGGAGAAGGAAGTGGACCGGGCACTGCGTACGTTGGGCAAACTGTTCCGTGTCGTGAAAGTGTAATTTGACCGATGAGAGTAATTCTCATCTAATAAAAGCATGCATCCTGTGCGTGACGTCTGCATCCAAAACGGTATGGACGTCGAGCACAAAATGCAGTGGTTCCGTAACCGCTGTGTCGAGGCCGGGCTTCCCTGCACACACCAGCGTCAGGTTCTGTACCGGGCGTTGTTGGAGGCAGAGGATCACCCGAGCCCGGAGATGCTTTACGAACGGGTCAAGCGCGACATCCCCAGCGTTTCTCTGGGAACGGTGTATCGCAACATCAAGACTTTTCTCGACAACGGCCTCATTGGCGAGGTGAGCCTGCACCACGGTTCGCTGCGCCTGGAGGCGAACAACGCGCCGCACCACCATCTGGTTTGCCGTTCGTGCCGGACGATGTTTGATCTGCCGGCGGAACAGGTGGAAGATATCCGCCTGCGGCAGTCCCTGCCGAACGGTTTCCGGTTGGAGCGTTTCGTTGTCGAAGCTCACGGCCTTTGCGCCACCTGCGCCGCGCCAAAAGCGCGTCGTACTTTTTCAAAACACAGTTAGGAGACAGCAATCATCATGCTTGGAGTTGGAGATAAGTTCCCCGCCTTTTCCGTTATGGCCACGGTGAGCCTGGAAAAGGGTAAAGAATTCGAGACGATCACGGACGCGAGCTATCCGGGCAAGTGGAAGGTCTACTTCTTCTGGCCCATGGACTTCACGTTCGTGTGTCCGACGGAAATTGCCGCCTTCGGCAAGCTGGCGAAGGACTTCGCCGACCGTGACGCGCAGGTTCTGGGCGGTTCGACCGATTCGGAATTCGTGCACCTCGCCTGGCGCAACAACCACGACGATCTGCGCGGCTTGCCGATCCCGATGCTGGCCGACAAGAAGCAGGAACTGGGCAAGGCGCTCGACGTTCTGCACAAGGGCATCGGCATGTATCTCCGCGCCACCTACATCGTGGACCCGGAAGGCACCATCCGTTTTGTGAGCGTTAACGATCTGTCGGTGGGCCGCAATCCGCAGGAAGTTCTGCGCGTTCTGGACGCTCTGCAGACCGACGAACTCTGCCCCTGCAACTGGGAAAAGGGTCAGGCGACTCTCTAAGCTTTCGCGAATGAGGGGCGGGCTTACCGGCCCGCCCTTTCTACAGGAACACTCATGAATCTCGAACAATTACTCGATACCGTCCCGTCCTACGCCAAGGACCTGAAGCTGAACCTCAGCAATCTTTTGCAGCAGCCCGATCTTTCCAAACAACAAATTTGGGGCTCGGCGTTGACCTCGGCGATCACGTCCCGCAATCCGCAGTTGCTGCAAGCGATCACTACCGCCGCCGCGGAACATTTGAAGCCCGAAGCGATGGAAGCGGCTCGCGCCGCAGCCGCCATCATGGGCATGAACAACATCTACTACCGCTTTCAGCACCTGGCGGAGAACAAGAAGTACGGCACGATTCCGGCGCGTCTGCGCATGAACGTGATTCGCACGCACGGCATTGAGCCGGTCGATTTCGAACTGTTCTGCATTGCCGCCAGCGCCATTAATGGCTGCGGCGTTTGCATCGACTCGCACGAAAAAGTGGTTCGCGAAAAGGGCACCGGCGAGGAAGTCATTCTCGGCTGCGTCCGTATCGCCTCTGTCGTCCACGCGTTGGCTACGGTCTTCGACGCGGAACTTGGCGCTTAACGCTTCACACCAAAGCCGAGATCGAGCAATCCGCCGCTGATGAACTGCACGGCGAGCGCTGTGAGCAGCATGCCCATCAGCCGCGTCATGATGTGGATGCCCGTTTCTCCCAGGTAGCGGCGTACGCTGTCGGCCGCTCTCAGAACCCAGAAGCAGGCCGCGGCCGTTACCGCCAAAGCGGTGAAGATCAACAGCAGTTGCCACCACTCGGGCGTCGGCCCGATCAGCATCATGACGGTGGAGATCGCGCCGGGGCCAGCCAGCATCGGCATGCCGAGCGGGATGATGCCGACGTCCTCTTTGTGCGCGCCTTCCTCCGCTTCGCCGGGCGCCTCGTTGGTGCTGGGGCGGCGTGCCTGCACCATGTCGATGCCGATCAACAGCAGGATCAACCCGCCGGCAATGCGGAACGCGGGCATCGTAATGCCCAATAGTTTGAAGACCTGCGCGCCGATCAGACCAAAGCCACCGAGAACGAAGAAGCACGTCCACGCGGCACGCTTGGCCATGCGCCGGCGATGCTCCTGCGTGTGGCCATCGGTCATCACCAGGAACGCCGGAATGGTGGCTACTGGGTCGACCAGAAACAGGATCGACGAGAGCGCGACCGCGAAAAACTGCCACCAGCTGACTACGTCGAAAGGCACTTCTTCATTGTAGTCTCGGTATAATCAACCATTGTTTTCCAATAGCCAGATCACGCCCACACAATGGCGCACGTTGATTGCCGCAATGCTCGGCTGGATGTTAGACGCCCTGGATGTCATGCTCTATTCCTTCGCGCTGCTATCAATGCAGAAGGAGTTCGGGCTGACCGGCGCGCAAGCGGGAACGCTGACAACCGTGACGCTGGCGGCGGCTGCCATCGGTGGAACGATGGCCGGCGTGCTGGCTGACCGGTTCGGTCGAACGCGTGTCCTGATGGGTTCGATTCTGACGTATTCGATTTTCACGGCGATGATCGCGACGTCCCATTCGTTCGCTGAATTGCTGTTGTGGCGCTCTCTGGTCGGGTTGGGGCTGGGCGCGGAGTGGTCCGCCGGAACGGTGCTGGTGGCGGAGACGTGGCCGGCGGAGCATCGTGGGAAGGCGATCGGGATTACCCAGTCCGGCTGGGCAATTGGTTATCTGGCGGCGGCAGGGTTGGCGGCGTGGATCCTACCAACGTACGGATGGCGGCCATTGTTCGCCATCGGCGCGCTGCCCGCGTTGTTGGTGCTGTGGATCCGGCGAAGCGTGCCGGAGCCGGAGACCTGGATCCAGTCGGAACGGCTGCCCGTACGGGAGCGGTTCCGCCAGATTTTTGCGCCGCCGTTACTGAGATATACGGTAGTTGCAATTGGGATGTCGAGCCTCGTCCTGTTTGCGTATTGGGGCCTGTTTACCTGGGTTCCTGCATACTTAGCGACGCCTGTGGAGAAGGGCGGGGCAGGCTTGAGCATCGTCAAGAGTTCCGCCTGGATTGCGCCCATGCAGATCGGCGCGCTGCTGGGATATCTGCTCTTCGGCCTGCTATCGGACAAGATCGGGCGCAGGCCATCGTTCGCGCTCTTCCTGACGGGCGCGGCCGTGGTGACGATTCTGTACGGTGGCGCGGCGCGGAACCCGCAGACGTTGCTGCTGCTTGGCCCACTGGTCGGGTTCTTCGGCCACGGATATTACAGCGCCTTTGGCTCCATCCTCAGCGAACTGTATCCGTCCACCGTGCGAGCGACCGCGCAGGGGCTCTGCTACAACGGCGGGCGCATCATGAGCGCGTTCGCCCCGGCGGTCATCGGGGCGCTGGCCGATCAGCACGGCCTGGGAACAGCGTTGACGTTAACCGCGGCGTTCTTCCTGGTGGGCGGGTGGCTTGTCTTTGCGCTGCCGGAAACGCGCGGCCGAGCCCTTTACACTTCTTTACCGTCCTGAGGGTGCCATTCGGCCATAGTTCGTCGTCTTGTCCTTCGTGAGCAGATTCTTAATACTCGCGGTGGCGTCGATCAGTATGTGGGCGCAGGGCCGTGTCCTGGGCACGATCACTTCCGCCGACATCGCCAACAGGCAGTTCAGCGTGCAGACCGACCAAGGCGAACTGTATGCCGTGAAGGCGCTGCCGGAGGCGAAAATCCAGCGGATCGCGCCCGGGCAAACAGACTTGACGAAGGCCGAAGCGATAGACATTTCTTCTCTGGCAAAGGGCGACCGAGTACTGGCCCGCGGGCAACAGGATGCCGCGGCTAAGACGCTGCTCGCCGCGCAAATCGTCGTGATTCCTAAGCAATCGCTGGAATCGCGCGACGCGGCGCGCCAGCAGGAATGGAAAACCTCTTCGATCGCCGGTGTCGTGAAATCGGTGGCGCCTTTGACTATTCAATCAAAGGGCAACGCCACCTGGACCATCGATACAGCGGCACTGAAGGCGATTCACCTGTACGCGGAAGACTCCTCCAAATTCGCAAACGCGAAGGCGGCGCAGCTCGCCGATCTGCAGCCGGGCGACCAGTTGAAAGTGCTGGGCCCGCGCGATGCCGAGGCGAAAACCGTGAAGGCCGCCGAGATCGTCTTCGGCCGCTTCTCCACCATGGGCGGCGAGATCAAATCGATCGACGCGGCCAATCAGACGTTGACGGTCTACGACCTCTCAACAAAGAAAAACATCACGATTCAAGTTTCCCGGGAGGCGCGGATGACGCGTCTTGCCGGGGGACCTGGAGGCGGCTCTCCAGGTGGTGGTCCACGAGGTTCGGCACCCAACGGTCCCCAGGGTGCCGGACCCCGAGGGCCCGGTGGTCCCGGCGGCGGTGGCGGCCCGGATCCAAGCATGTTGCTCGACAGACTTCCCCCGGCCAAGTTCGCCGATCTGCAGACCGGTGACGCCGTTGTCCTCACCATTGGCAAAGCCAAATCTTCCCGCCCCGTGGCGCTTTCGCTCGTCGCCGGGCTGGATTTCCTGCTCCGTGCTCCCGCTCAGCAAGCATCCCAAATGATTGCGAACTGGAACATGGAAGGCGGCTTACAGTAACCCCTCAACAATAACGAGATTATCCCCATGAACTCAGTACTTCGCGTGCTCACGCTATTCGTGTGTCTATTCGCAAGCGCATTCGCCCAGACGTTTACCGGCGAGGTGCTTGACCCCTCTGGCGCCTCCGTTCCCAACGCCCTGGTGAAGCTCACCGGCGGCGCCGGATTCGCCGGCCAGGCAACCACCGATGGCGACGGCAAATTCACCGTTGGTGCCGTTCTCCCTGGCAAATACACCATGCAGATCACCGCCGCCGGCTTCTCCGTGTTTCAGGTCCGCAACCTCACCGTCACCGGCGCCGGCTACGCCATCAAAGTTCGCCTGGCCATCGCCACCGAAAAGCAGACCGTGGAAGTAACCGACGCCGAAGCCGTCACCACCGACCCCAACTCCTCCGTCGGCGCGATCGTCCTCAAGGGCGAGGATCTCAACATCCTCTCCGACAACCCGGACGACCTGCAGAGCGACCTGCAGGCGCTGGCCGGACCCTCGGCCGGGCCGAACGGAGGCGAGATCTTCATCGACGGCTTTAGCGGCGGCAAGCTCCCTCCGAAAAGCTCCATTCGCGAAGTGCGCGTCAACATGAATCCGTTCTCCGCCGAATACGACCGGCTCGGCTTTGGGCGCATCGAAGTTTTTACCAAACCCGGCTCCGATCGCTACCGTGGCACCGCGAACGTTGGCTTCGGCGACGAAAGCCTGAACTCCCGCAATCCCTTCGCGGCAAACAAAGCCCCCTATCAAACCCGGAGCCTCGGTCTGAATTTCGGCGGCCCGCTGTCGAAGAAGTCCTCCTTCTTCCTGGATTTCGACCGTCGCGCCGTCGACGAAAACGCCATCGTCAATGCCACGATTCTCGACACCAATCTCCTCGCCACGCCCTTCAATCAGGCCATCGTCACGCCCACCCGGCGCTGGAGTTTCAACCCCCGTGTCGATTACCAGTTGAACGCGAAAAACACGCTCGTCGCGCGCTATGGCTACAGCCAGTCCGACAATGAAAATCAGGGCCTGGGCCAGTTCAATCTTTCGTCCCGTGCTTACAACACCACCGACCACGACCACTCCGTGCAGATCACGGAAACGGCCGTCCTCAGCCCGAACACCATCAACGAATCGCGCTTCCAATTCCTGCGCAGCGACACGCGCCAAATCGGCGACATCAGTATCCCCTCGATCTCCGTACTCGACGCCTTTACCGGCGGCGGCGCGCAGATCGGCGATGCCCGCACGCTGCGCAATTCCATCGAATGGACCAACATCACCTCCGTCAACAAGGGCAAGCATCTGTGGAAGTTCGGCGGGCGCCTGCGGTCCAGTTGGCTCGACGACAAGAACCCCAACGGCTTCGGCGGCAGCTTCACGTTCGCTGGCGGCGTGGCCCCGGCGCTCGATAGCAACAACCAAGTCATCGCCGGCTCCCAGGTGGCGATCACCTCGCTCGAGCGCTACCGCCGCACGCTCTACTTCCAGCAGCAGGGGCTCACCGCGGCGCAGATCCGCGCGCTCGGCGGCGGCGCCTCGCAGTTCTCTCTCACCTCGGGCAACCCGCTCGCCAGCGTCACCCAGACGGATTTCGGCGTCTTCTTCGACGATGCCTGGCGGTGGCGTCCGAACCTCACGGTGAACTACGGTCTGCGTTACGAGAACCAGACCAACATCTCTTCCAACATGAACTTCGCGCCGCGAGCCAGCATCGCCTGGGGCCTCGATGGCAAAGGCAGCAAACCGGCGAAGACCGTCATGCGGCTCGGCGGCGGCATCTTCTACGACCGGTTCCAGGAGAGTCTCACGCTGCAGTCCCTGCGTTTTAACGGCACAAACCAACTGCAATATCTGGTGCCCAGCCCGGACTTCTTCCCCAATCTCCCCACCGCCACCGCGCTGGCCGGCTACCAGACTTCGTTGACCACCCGGCGTGTCGCGCAGGATCTCCAGTCGCCCTACGTAGCGCAGACCGTCGTCGGCATCGACCGCCAACTGCCGAAGTCAACGACGCTCTCCGTCAGCTTCGTCCAGACCCGCGGCCTCCATACCCTGCGCATCCGCAACCTCAACGCGCCCACTCCCGGCACCGGCGTACAACCCCTCGGCAGCGCGGCCGGCAACGTCTATTACTACGACTCCTCCGGCGCCTTCCAGCAACGGCAATTGATGACCAACTTCAACACCCGCTTCCGTTCAAACGTCATGCTGTTCGGCTTCTACTCCTACGGCCGCGCCAACGGCGACACCGATGGCGCGGGCTCCTTCCCCGCCAATACCTACGACCTCTCCACCGAGTACGGCCGCTCCAGCTTCGACATCCATCACCGCTTCCTGATGGGTGGCAATCTGCGCGGAAAGTGGGGCGTCTCCCTGAATCCGTTCCTGATGTACTCCACCGGCGGGCCGTTCAATATCACCACCGGGCGCGACAACAACGCCGACTCCGTCTTCAACGATCGCCCCTCCTTCGCCGCTCCCGGCGCCACCGGCCGCGACATCGTCAATACTGCCTATGGCACCTTCAACCTGAATCCGCAGCCCGGCGAAACTCTGATCCCGCGGAACTATGGCAACGGGCCGGACTCCTTCACCGTCAATCTACGTATGAGCAAAACGTGGGGCTTCGGCGAAGCCACCAGCTCCGCCGGCGATGGCGGTGATCGCGGGTCGTTCAGCGGCGGCCCAATGGGCGGCGGCATGGGCGGTGGTCCCCGCGGCGGCGGAGGCGGCGGTCCTCGCGGTGGCGGTGGTGGCCCCCGTGGCGGCGGCGCGGCTTCCGGCAAGAAGTACTCTCTCACCTTCTCCGCCTCGGCCCGCAACTTGCTCAATCACGTCAACTACGGATCTCCAATCGGCAACCTCGCGTCTCCCCTCTTCGGACTCTCCAACTCGCTAGGTGGCGGCTTCGGCGGCCCGGGCGGTGGTGGACGCGGTCCCGGCGGTGGTGGTGGCGGTGGCGGCGCCGGGAATCGCCGCATCGATCTCCAGCTAACGTTCTCGTTCTAGTCTCGCAATCTAACCCCTATGCACCTGCTGTTAATCGAAGACGACACGGAATTGTGCCGTCTCATGGAAGCCTACTTCGCCGCCCAGGACGTTCGTGTGACCTCGGTCCACGACGGCCCGGGCGGCTTGGCTCGTGCGTTGACGGAGGCGTTCGATCTCGTTCTGCTCGATGTCATGTTGCCAGGCTTCGATGGCTTCTCCCTCCTCCGCCAACTCCGCGCCGCCTCCAATATCCCCGTCATCATGCTGACCGCGCGCACGTCGCCATCGGACCGTATTCAGGGGCTGGAACAGGGCGCCGATGACTATTTGGCCAAGCCCTTCGCGCCCGGCGAATTGCTTGCCCGAATCCGCGCCGTCCTGCGCCGGTCCAACTCATCCATAGGAATGGCCGTGTTGGAGTTGAACGGCGTAAAGCTCTGCGCCTCCACTCGCGAAGTCTGGTGTGACGGCTCGCCCGTGGACCTGACAGGCGCCGAATTCGACATCCTCGAACTGCTTCTGCGCAACGCCGGCCGCACCGTTTCGCGCGACGAAATTGCAACGTCGCTCTATCAGCGGGAAGCCACGCCTTATGAGCGCAGCCTCGACGTGCACATCTCGAATCTCCGCAAAAAAATGGGCGCCCGCCGCGCCGCCATTCGCACCCTGCGCGGAGCCGGTTACCTCTTCTCACCCGCATGAGATCGCTCTATCTCAAAGTTCTGGTATGGTCGATCGCCACCGTGATGGCGGCCGTGATCGGACTGTTCATCCACTTGGCCATGATGCCGTCCCGCGGCGGCGGACCCCCTGTGCAAGGGGGGCGAATCCTCGCCGACGTAGCCCGGCGGACCTATGCGAAGGAAGGCCGCGAAGCCCTTCGTGAACTGGTCCGCTTAGCCGGTGCTGACTCGAACAATGAGTTCTACGTCACCGATGAGCAAGGCCGGGACTTGATCACAAACGAAGATCGCTCCGCGCTCCTCGCGGAGCGGCCTTCCCCCCGTCCCCGCTATCCATTCCCGTTACCGCCACCTCCGCGAATGGTGTTGGTGTCGCCCTCCTCCGATGGCTCTCTTCGCTGGATCACTGTCCTGAAGCTGCCCCCGTCTGTCGGCGCCTCCGCATCGGAAGCGTTCATCTGGATCCTCGCCGCCGTGGCGATTCTCGCGTACCTGTTCACGGTCTATCTGGTCTCCCCGCTCAGGAAACTCGCCAGTGTTGTCGAGCGATTCGGCGCCGGCGATTTGAACGCGCGCGCGCAAACGAAGCGCACCGACGAGCTGGGCAATCTGGCGCGGGCCTTCGATCAAATGGCCGAACGCATCGACACGCTCGTCACCACGGAGCGCCGTCTGCTGCAGGACATCTCCCACGAACTGCGAACCCCGCTGGCGCGGATGCGCTTCGCCGTGGAGGTGGCCCGAACAGATCCGAATCACGAAGTCGCCTTGGACCGGATCCGGAAAGAGTGCGACCGCCTGGCGCTGCTAACCGATGAACTGCTGGAGATCGGCGTGGCCGATGGAGATCCCGGCGGCCGCCAAATGGAGCCGGGCGACCTGGCGGAACTCATCGCCGAAACGGTGGAGGATTCGTCAATGGAAGCCGCCACCCGCGGTGTCCAGTTGGAGCTGCACGTGCCTCCCGCGGCCGAACTCAAAATGGATCGGGAACTGCTCCGCCGCGCCGTGGAGAACGTGCTGCGCAACGCCATTCGCTACTCGCCCGACGGCGCCATCATCGGCGTCGAACTCACCGCCGTACCCGACGGCTGGCAACTCTCGATTCGCGATCGCGGCCCCGGCGTCCCTCCCGAGGCACTGGAAAAAATCTTCCTGCCCTTCTTCCGTGCCGATAACCACCGCGCCAGAAAGGCGGACTCCGGCGGCGTCGGCCTGGGCCTCGCCATCGCCCGCCGCGCCGTGCAGTGGCATCACGGGACAATGAAGGCGGAGAACGCCGAGCCGGGCCTCCGCGTTCTCCTCCACCTTCCCCGGACTACCGCTTAACAGGCGCCAGCAACTTCTCCAGCAGCCCTTCAAAGCCTCCCGATACGTTCACGGTCCCCACCTTCTCCGTCAACTTCTCGAGAGTCTCCAGCTCCTTCAGCCGGATCAGAATCGGCGACTCCTCCATCAAACGCGCCGTGTTCAACAACGACCGCGTCGCCGCCGTCTCCTCCCGCCGCTGGATCAAGTTGGCCTGCGCCCGCTTCTCTGCCGCCACCACCTGGTTCAGGATCTCCCGGATCTCCCCAGGCAGGATGACGTCCTTCAGCGCCATCGTTCCCACTTCCACGCCAACAGCCGCCATCTCCTCGCGGATGGCTTCAGCGGAAGCGGGTTCAATGTCCACCTTCTCCTGCAGCAACTCGTCCAGCGTCCGCCGTCCCAGCGTCCGCCGCACCGCCAACTGCAGCAGCCGGTACAGCGCCTCGCCGGCGTTCCGCACCGTACGCGCGGCCAGCATCGGATCGGTCACCCGGAACTCGGCCGAAATGTTCACCCGCAGCGTCACCTTATCCTTCGTCAGGATCTCCTGCGCGTTCACTTCCAGCACCTGCCGGCGCAACTCCACCAGCTCCGCCCGCACGTTCCCCAGCGCTGCCCAGAAGGCATGCATCCCGGGCCCCACGCTGCGTGCCAGCTGGCCATTGATGAAGATCAACCCGGTCGACTGCTCCGGCACCAACACGAACTGCACCCGAGCGGCAGCGGCGCCGAACCGCGTCAACGCCGGGATCAGCGAAGCCTCCACCGCGGGCTCGGCCACGATGTCGAACTCGCGCACCGTCACCGCGCGGGGCCCGCGCCATACCAGCGCCGACTCTCCAGCGTTCAGCACACGGATCAACACGCCATCGCCGAAGACCATCGCGGCCCGGCCTTCGCCCACCACGACGCGCACAAAGTTCGCATCCACCAGAGCCGACGCCGACCGCAGCAATCCGTCCGCCAGCGCGGGCCGCAGCACCGCGTCCAACGTCGACACCACCTCCACCTCCAGGCCGCGGCGCAACGAAAAAATCCGGTACACTCCGGGCGTCTCCACCGCCTGCAACTGCCCGTTCATGAACACCAGCGCGCGCTCCATTTCCCGCACAACAATCCGCTTCCAAATCATCTTCCTGTCCTCCTTCCCTTTCTGAAATTGAGGCCAACCAGTCCGCGTCAATCTCCGCCGTCATAGCGGGCCGAAGCTAAAAGCCAACCCACAACCCACATGGGCTGGCATGTTCCGCCAGGCGCATAGCTATGCCCCGAATGGCAGCGGCCCAGAAGGCCCCGTTGTTACCGAAACAGTTTTGCTGACTGTTGGTGCATGAAACAGGAATCGAACCTGTAACCCCGGATGTCAATATCCGTGCTCTACCCTTGAGCTATTCATTCATGGTCGGTTAAAACGGATCTGGCCGCCGGTACGCAGTAACTGAATCAGCCTGCGCCGCGCAGTGGAATACTGCCGCCTCAGGGCGGCCACATCCCGAATTAACACGCTTGCGAGCCACCCGCGGGTGGCAATTCCAATATGCCGCGTCAGACGCGCGGCGAACTACCCTGTCTGGGACAAGTTAGCCACGCGAACTGATTTGTAAGTAAGTCAGAGTTCGTGTGAATCATCAATATGTCGTTCCTGCGACTCAGTCAGAGTAACGTGCAGAAAGCACCACATGCAAGAGGTGTTTTTGTTTTTATTGCCCTGTTCGCAAAAAAGAACCATCCCCGGTCTTCGATGCCCATGCCCGCAACAACTCCCGGTGGTCCTCCAGAATGGTCCCCGCCCGCGGCGCCAGATTGAATGTCTCCCCCGGATCCGCTTCCAAATCGAACAGCTGTTCCGGACGCGCACCGGAGTTGAAGCGGACGTATTTGTACCGGCGTGTCCGGATCATGCGCCCCTCCCGCCCCGCATCACCATACCGAAGTTGACTGGCCACAAACGGACGCGTGAATGGCGCCGTCAGGTTGACCCCGCGCATGTCGCCCGGCGCTGAAATACCAGCCACCGCGCACAAGGTCGGCACAATATCAGCCAACGTCGCCAACGAATCATTGACGCCAGCCGCAATCCCCGGCCCCGCCAAAAAGAACGGCACCCGCAGAGACTCTTCGTAGAAAGAAGCCTTCTGCGCCCATCGGTGCGCGCCCATGCCCTCCCCGTGGTCACTGGCAAACACAATCACCGTGTCCTGCTCCAACCCGCTCTCCCGCAGCGCCCGCAGCACTTTCCCGATCTCCCCATCCACCTGCTCCACCATCCGGTAGTAGTCGTGATGGTACAGGCGCATGTCGTCGCGCCTCCACTCGCTCGCAATCCCCACCGCCTGCGACATCAGGTCGTACCCGGCGGTCCGGTGATATTGAATCGCCTCCGGCTCGTTCGGGTCCACGGCCATGTTCAACGGCGCCGGCGGCATCACCGCCGAAGGCGGCAATTCCCGCGTCCCTTTGTGCGCGCGAATCCAATCGCAGATATCGTGCGGGTTCATGAACGACGCCACCATCAGGAACGGCCCGCCCGGCTTGCGCCGCAGCCAATCCGCGCAGGCGTTCGACAACGGCGCGTCCATGTCCCGCCCCAGTGCCGATCCACCAATCAACTTCGTAAATCCCGTCATCCCGTCGAACGACTTCGGCAGGTGCCATTTCCCTCCGTAAACCGTCTCGTAACCGGCCCCGCGGAACACCTCGCCCATCGACGCCATCCCCGCCGGAATTGCCCCGTTATTCCCCATCACGCCCGTCTCATTCGGCATGCGCCCGGTAAAGATCGCCGACCGCGATGGCGAGCAAACCGGGTAAGGACAAATGGCGTTCGTAAACACCGTTCCCCGCCGCGCAATCGAATCCATCGCCGGCGTCTTCAACCACGAATTGCCGCACCCGCTCCACGCGTTATGCGTCTGCTGATCCGTCAGAATCACCAGGATATTAGGCCGTTTCGCCGCCGTAACCTGCAACAGTGGCGCCGCCAACAAAGACCGCCGCGTCATCATGCCTGCTCCACCTTCCACTCCTTCGCGTTCCAACGCATCCGCCGCCCGTGCTTCATCGAAAGGTTCGCCAACTGCACCACCAGCGCCGCCTGGAAGCCCAGCGCCACCGGCGCCGTCGGCTTCTGCCGCGTGCGTATGCACTCCAGGAAATTCCGCACATGCAGCTCCGTCGCGAAACCAAACCCCCGCGCCGACCTCCGCTCCAAGTGCACCTCTTCCTCCTTCCCCGCCGCATACACGCGGCACGTCTCCCGCCCAATATCCATCCGCGCCTTCGTCCCGTCCAACTGGTTCAGCTGATCGTTCTTCGACGCATACTTCATCGCCGCGTAGTTGATCGAAAACACGCCCAGAAAATCCTCCGGATACTCCGCCGTCACCACCACGCTATCCGCCGTATCAACGCCCGCCCGATGCGGCCGCCCGCCCGCCGCCGTCACCGCCAGCGGATACGAAGCGTCCATCAACATGTGAAAACCATCGAAGACATGCGCACCCTGGTCGGCCACAATGCCACCCGCGTAGTCGGAAAACAATCGCCAATTCCGAAACCGCGCCGCATCCACCGGCCGCTTCACCGCCGGCCCCTGCCACTGCTCCCAATCCAACTTCCCCTCCAGCGGCTTCTCGCTACCGCCACTAATCTGGTTGTTCAACCACCACCCGCGCACCATCCGCACACTGCCCAACGTGCCACTCCGCACCACGTCCCGCGCCTGCTGGTACAGGTCGTACGAGCGCCGCTGCATACCCACCTGCACAATCCGGTGCGAAGCCCGCTCCGCATGCACCAGCTCCACGCCCTGCTCCGGCGTCTGGCACAACGGCTTTTCCACGTACACATCCTTGCCCGCCGCCAGCGCGTCCAGCACCATTCGGTGATGCCAGTGCTCCGGCGTCGCAATCAGCACGGCGTCAATCGTCCGGTCCGCCAATATGTCCTGATACCGCCGCACCGCCCGCGCCGGCTCATTCTGCGCCTTGCGCACCACGCCCAGCGCCCGCTCCAGGTTCGGCTCATACACGTCGCAAATCGCGCCCACGCGCAGCGCCATGTCTTTCTGGAACTCCGTCATCACGAAGGTGCCCCGGCTGCCGGCGCCGATCACACCCAGCGTCACCCGTCCCTCGGCGGCGAATGCCACGCCGCTTGCGCCCATCCAGAACTGTCGTCGATTCATAATCTGTGTAACAGCAAACGTATCGCATTTTGCGATACGGTAAAGGACAGCAATGAAAGCGCTATTACTCAAGGAATACATGCAGCTGGAGGTGACCGACGTTCCTGAACCGGAACTCGGCCCCGAAGACCTGCTCGTCCGCGTCCGCGCCTGCGGAATCTGCGGCAGTGACATTCACGGTATCGACGGCTCCACCGGCCGCCGCATCCCGCCGTTGGTGATGGGCCACGAAGCCGCCGGCTACGTCGCCAAAGTCGGCAGCGCCGTGACGCAATGGAAGGTCGACGACCGCATCACGTTCGACTCCATGATCTCCTGCGGCAAGTGCCATTTCTGCCGCTCCGGCCACATGAACCTCTGCGAAAATCGCATGGTTCTCGGCGTCTCCTGCGGCGACTACCGCCGCCACGGCGCCTTCGCCGAATACGTCGCCGTGCCCCAGCACATCTGCTACAAGCTCCCCGACGAACTCCCCTTCGAACACGCCGCGTTGATCGAAGCCGTCTCCGTTGCCGTCCATGCCGTCGAAGTCACCCCGGTCCACCTCGGTGACACCGCCGTCGTCGTTGGCGCCGGCATGATCGGCCTCTTGACGATCCAGGCCGCCAAGAACGCCGGCTGCACCACCGTCTACGCCGTCGATCTCGACGACGCCAAGCTCGCCCTCGCCAAGGAACTCGGCGCCGCCGAAGGCTTCAATCCGAAGTCCTGCGACCCGGCCGAAGAGATCCTCAAGCGCACCGGCGGTCGCGGTGCCGACATCGTTCTCGAAGCCGTCGGCGCCACCGATCCCATCAAGACCGCGCTCGCCTGCGTTCGCAAGGGCGGCACCGTCACTTTGATCGGCAACATCACTCCGAAGATCGAACTCAACCTCCAGTCGGTCGTCACCCGCGAGATCCGTCTCCAGGGCACCTGTGGCTCCAACGGCGAATACCCCGCCTGTATCGATCTCCTCGTCAAAGGCCTCATCAAGGTCGACTCGATGATCAGCGCCAAGGTCTCGCTCGATGACGCCCCCGACGCCTTCCGCCGTCTCTATAACCACGAACCCAATTTGATGAAGGTGATCGTTCAGCCGTGAGCAACCCTACACCCTACTTCAATCTGACCGGCAAAGTTGCCATCGTCACCGGCGCCTCCCGCGGTCTCGGCCAGTACTTCGGCCGCGCCCTCGCCAAGTCCGGTGCCGATCTCGTCATCACCAGCCGTCGCAAAGACGACTGCGCGGAATTCGTCAAAGAGATCGAAGCCCTCGGCCGCAAGGCCATCCCCGTTGAACTCGACGTGCGCAACTACGACAGCATCGTCCAGTTCGCCGAGGAAGCCGAAGCCGCCTATGGCAAGATCGACATCCTCGTCAACAACGCCGGCTGCAACGTGCGCAAGCCCGCCGTCGACATCAGCTGGGACGAGTACAACCTCGTGCTCGAAACCAATCTGCGCGGGACCTTCTTCGTCGCCCAGCAGATCGCCAAAAAGATGATCCCCCGCGAATACGGGCGCATCGTCAACATCGGCTCGGTCACCAGCGTGTTTGGCTACGCCGGCATCGCGCCGTACTGCGCCAGCCGCGGCGGTGTCAAACAGCTCACCATGGCCCTGGCCGACGAGTGGGGCCGGTTTGGCATCACCGTCAATTGCCTCGCTCCCGGCTGGTTCCGCACCGAACAGAACAAGGTCCTCTACGACAACCAGGAATGGCTCGAGTACCTGAAGGATCGTATCCCGGTAAAGCGCCCCGGCCAGCCGAACGATCTCGATGGAGCCGTGGTCTTCCTCGCCTCCGAAGAGAGCCGTTACGTCTCTGGTCAGACGCTGCTGGTCGACGGTGGCATCTCCACCGGAGCCACCCGTGCCTCCGTGTCCCCTAAGTAGCCAGCTGCGAAAGGTGGTTCCGGTCGTGGCCGGCCATCGTTTCCACCAGAGTGCGGAACGTCATTGTTCCGCGCTCTGGATGGTTCAGTTCTTTCGCGAATAGGCCCTCCGGCTGGGCCGCGATGAACTGCACATTCCACGTACGAACCGCCGAAAAAACCGCCAGTGCCGTCTCCACATCGGCCGCAGCATAGCCGCGCGCCCAGGCGTCCTGGTCGAACGGCTGAATCACGTGGTTCTCCTCCGCCACCGCCTGCCGCAGTCGAATCGCGAAGACGATCTCCGTATCGGCCAAATGGGCCAGAATCTGCCGTGCCGTCCATGCGCCCTCCGCCCGCGGCGTGTCCGCCGTGCCAGCCGCGCCGTGGCTCGCCATCGCCTCCCGCAGTTTCTGCGGCGTCTCCCGAATAACAGCCAAAGGGTCCAGTCCTTCCATCCACAGCGAATAGGGGTTCATATACGTTTCATTATGCATTTGGCAAAATGAAAGTTGCCCTCTCCGATTCGCGTTCTTTTCATCTTCGTCTCCCTCGCTGTCCAGGCACAGACCGTGTATCTGTTCTCCCTCGACGGCCTCGGCCACCAGCTGTTGACGAAGTCTCCGGTCACCGCCCCATTGAAAACGCTCCGCCGCCTCGCCGCCCGCGGCGCCACGGCCGATGGCATCCAGCCCGCCTTCCCCAGCGCCACCGGCAACTCCCACGCCGCCCTCTGGACCGGCGTCTACGGCGACGTCTCCCAGATCACCTCCAACAGCCAGCCCTTTCTCCCCCGCGCCGCCCACACGTTTCTCGAACGCAACAACGGCTACCGGTCCGATCAACTCGCCGCCGAACCGCTCTGGATCGCCGCCGCCCGCCAGGGCCTGAAATCGGTCGCCTACCAGGCCCCGCAGGTCTTCCCCTTCCGCCCCTTCACCACCCACGCCAACGCCACGTTACTCAACGGCTACCAGTCGCGCCAGGTCGCCGGCCACACCATCCTCCGCCGCCAGGATCTGGTCTTCGATTCCCCTACGGCTTTCCACTTCAAACATGGCCCGCTCACGCTCCGCGGCACGCTCTCCCCCACCGGCCTCACCATCGAAAACACCCCCGTCCGCCCCGTGCCCGTCGAAACAAAACCCCCGTTGCAACGCCCTCTCGCCCGCCACTTCAGCGACGGCCTCTATCTGGCTGATCCTGTCCCCGCCGTCGTCTATTTCCGCCTCTTCGAATTCACGGCCACAGACCTGCTCCTTTACGTCTCCCCCATCCAGGAACTCGCCATCAGCCAGGGCGAAGCCACAACGCTGCTCCGCGAAGCCGGCGGCTTTATCGGCAACACCCATTTCGGGCCGAAGCTCACCACCGCGCAGTCGCTCGAAGTCATGGAACTGCTCACCCGCCAAAACGCACGTCAAACGCTATGGCTCGCCCAGCACCTCCGCCCCGCCCTCTTCATCGGCTACATCCCCATCTGTGACGAACTCGGCCACCAGTTCCTCGGGCTCCACGAACAGGGCGATGCCGACGCCACCCGCGCCATGCTCTGGGGCTTCACCATCGCCGAACGCTGGTTCGAACTGGTGACTCCTCTAGTGACGAAAAAAGATCACCTCATCATCACCGCCGATCACGGCATGGCATCGATTTCCAAGCTCGTCAATGTCAACGAAGCCCTCCGCCGCGCCGGCCTCGGCAAAGCCTCCACCCACGTCTACAACTCCGTGCTCATCAACACCATGGATTGGAAAGGCGGCACCGTGCAGAATCGCGACGCCGTCCGCGCCCTTGCGCGCAAAGCGCTGGAAGAGACCGGCGTGTTCACCGCCTTCTACACGCCCGAAGAGCACGGCGCCACTTATGGCATCGGCGGCCCCGCCGGCAGCGATCTCTACTTCGATCTCAAGCCCGGCTACAGCGTCCGCGATACGGTCGGCGAACTCTTCCCACCCCTCGAAAAACCCATCGGCTCCCACGGCTTCGTGTCCGATCGCCTCGACATGCTGGCCACCCTGATCGTCGCCAGCCCCCGCATCGGCAAGGCCACAAAATGGCCCCGCCTGAAGTCCATCGATGTCGCGCCATTAGCCGCCAAACTGCTCGGCATCGAGCCCCCAAAACAAGCCCGCGGCCGCAGCCCTCTCTAAAACTCCAGCCGCAGCCCCACTTGGTGCACGCGCGCGCCCTTGGCCGTGTTGATGGTAGCGCCGCCGCGCACGTCCACCTGCGTCAACGGCATATTGAAGTTCGCCCGGTTCGATAGATTGAACGTCTCCCAGCGGAACTGAAACGCCGTATGTTCCGTCACCGCGAACCGTCGCGAAAGGCTCATGTCGAACGTGAAGAACCCCGGCCCGTCCACCACGTTCCGCCCCGAACTGCCAAAGCGATAGGACCCCCGCGGCACCACCGGAAACGCGCTCCGGTCGAACCACGCGTCCACGCCCGGCGTCTCCAGCCGTCCGCTGGCAATTCGGTCCGGCCGCACGGCCTCTCCCAGGTCAATCGACACATTCGCCACCTTCGGCGTGAACGGCGCGCCCGTGTACGCGCGCGTCGTTCCAGCCAACTGCCACTTCCGCAGCACCACATTTCGCGCAATGCCCGGCTCCCAGATGAACGCCCCCACCATCGAATGCCCGATGTCGAAATCGGACCGCCCCCGCTCCCCGTGCAAGTTCCGCGAATCCTGCGCCGACGGGAACCCGGCCGCAATCGTCCCGCCCGTGTTCGAGCTCTCGTCAATCGCCTTGGCGTACGTATACGCCGCCCGCACAAACAGCTTCTTGCTGAACCGCCGCTTCACCGTCACCGCGCCGGAATTGTAGATCGAGTTCGACCCGTTGATGATGTAGTTGATCGTCTGAAACTGCGGAAACGGCCTCGGAAACGTGCCATCCGGCAACCGCAATGCCAACTGCCGGTTCGGCTGATTCAGGTCAAAGCGCCGCGGCAGATTGGTTCCCTTCGAACCCGCAAACGCCACCTCCAGCACAGAGCCCTTCCCAATCTCCCGCTCCGTTGTCAGGTTCCAGCTCTGCAGATACTGGCTCGGCTGGTTCACGTCCTGCCCCGTCGTCGAAGTCACCCCGCCCACACGCCGCTTCGCCTCCGGAAAGGGATTGGAAACCGTCAACAACAACGGGTTCGAAGACGTCGCCGAATACGTCTCGTTGATCGAGAACGGATAGGTGTCGCTGTTCTCGTCCAGCCGGTACAACGAACTGGTGCCGAAGAAGATTCCATACCCGCCGCGCACCACAAACTTCGTCCCTCCACGCGGCCGCCACGCAAACCCAAACCGAGGTCCAAAATCATTCCGGTCCGGATTCACCAGCGTGTCCCGCAGCCCCGCCGCCGACGCCATCATCACATTCTGCGCCACGCCCGTCGCGCTAATCCGCGCATCGAAGTCCGGAATGATCCCCTTCCCGGAAATCACGATCTTCCCCAGGCTCGGCACGAAGCTTGACCACGCCCCGAACTTCTCCCGGGGCGGCAACATCAGGTCGTAGCGAACGCCAATGTTCAACGTCAGCGTCGACGTAATCTTGTAGTCGTCCTGCACATACGCCGAGTAGTTCGAAACCAGATGATACGGCCCGGCCGCGTCCAACTGCCGTCGCGACGTCTGCGCATACCCCATTAGGAAATCGGCAAACGGCTCCTGCGTGAACCGGCCCAAAAACGTCATCCGCCCCCGCGTATCGCCGAACCCGCGCGAAAAATACTGGTAGCGCAAAAAGTCGCCGCCCGTCTTGATCGTGTGCTTTCCCTTGATCCACGTGAAGTTCCCGGTGTACTGATAGTTGTTGTAGCTCCAGATCTTCGGCAGGTCATACGCGTGGCCCAGAATCACGTACCCGGTCACTTCCATCTGCGGCAGTCCCAGCGCCACCGGGTTCTTCAGCCCGCCCGTGAACCCCACTTCGCTTGCCCAATCCCGCCCCGTAATCGGCCAGCCCTGATTGTTCGTCCGGCGCGAAAAACTGGCATTCGCCTCCACAATCATCGACGGCGAAATCGTCCGCGTATACCGCAACCCGCTCAGCAGCTCAAACGGCGAATTCCGGGATCCGAAATCCGGAATGAACGACCGCGTAAACGGGTCGAACGACTCCGTCTTCCGCCACAGTGTCCGCGCGCTGAACTGGTCCCGAATGCTGAACGCGTGGTCGATCTTCATGCTGAAGTTGTCCCAGTTGTTATTGGCGTTGCTCTGCACCAGATAGTTCAACGCATTCGAATTCATGTTGGCCTTTGGATAGTAAGCAGCCATCTTCAACGCCACCGGGTCGAACCGCGACGAAGGGATCTGCTTACCCGGAAACGGCGTGTTCCGGTTCAACGGATCCACAATCGACAGCGCCCGGCCCGTCGCATCCACCGCCGCCGAAAAGTCGCCGCCAATCATCCCATTCGCCGGCACCAACCCGCGCCGCGTCGCACCCGAAATCTGCCGCAACGACTCCCAGCTCGAAAGGAAAAACGTCTTGTTTCGTCCGTCGTAAATCTTCGGAATCACCACCGGCCCCGATGCCGTCGCCCCAAATTGGTGCCGTCGCAACTTCGATTTGCCCACGTCAAAAAAGTTCCGCGCGTCCAACACGTCGTTCCGCATAAACTCATACAGCGAACCCCGCAACCGGTTCCCACCGCTCTTCAGAATCACGCTCAACACCCCGCCCGCATACCTCCCATACTCGGCCGCAAAACCGGAGGTGATCATCTTGAATTCCTGCACACCCTCCAACGGCGGACTCACCATCGACCCCGTATTCCGCCTCTGCGTGTTATTCATCCCATCAATCAAAAAGCCCGCATTATCGGCCCGCGCGCCGTTAATCGCAAACGCCCCGTCCCCGTCCTCCCCCTTCGGCAACACGCCGCCGCTCAAGTACGCCAGGTCCGAAAAGTTCCGCCCCGCCAACGGCATCTCGCGGATCTCATCGTTGGTGGCCACATCGCCTCGCGCCCCGCTCTCCGTGTTCAACACCGGTGGCGTATCCACAATCGTCACGCTCTCCGTCACCGCGCCCACCTGCAGCGCAACGTCCAGCCGCAACACCTGGTCCAGTGCCAGCGTGAACTCCGGCCGCCGGTACAACTGGAACCCCTCCCGCCGAGCCTCCAGCGAATACCGACCCGGCGCCAGATTCGGCGCCGTGAAATCGCCGCTGTCCCGCGTCACCACTTCGTTCGCCTGATTCGTCTCCAGGTTCGTCAGCCTCACCGTCACCGCCGGAACCACGCCGCCAGCGCTATCGGTCACCCGCCCCACCACCGTTGCCGATGGCGTCTGGCCCAAAACAGCCATGCAAAACAGCGGCAATAATGCCGCGCGGAATCGTGCAAACATGGGACACCTCGCGAGAACTCTTACCAGTAGTTTACTCGCATCACAAGCTGGTCTTGCGCGTTGCCGGCCCCAAAAACTCGCGAATCTTTCCCAATTCCGCCTGCCAGTCGCCAACCCGCACGCCAGCCTTATCCAGCCCCGCGCCCCGCGCAAACAAGAACGCCGCGCCCGCCCCCAACTCCCCCCGCAACCCCGCTCCTGTCACCCAATAGTGCCGCGCCCGCTTGTCCCACACCCGCGCCATCGCGTCCGTTGTCGGTGCCCAGTCGCCCTTCGCCACGGGCTGCCAAATCACATGGGCCTCCAACGCGTCGTTCTCATACTCCATCAGCAGCGCCTGCAAACGCTCCGCCACCGCCAGGTCCGCCGGCGTCGTTGGTGACAACACCGCCACCACCCGCGGCTTCCCCACGCCCGCCTGAAACGCCTGCCGGAACGCCGCCTCGTCCCCCAACGGCATCTGCCCCTCCGGCGTCGACCCCGCCGAAAACAGATACCACCACGCCACTCCGCCCACCGCAACCACCGCCAAAAACCAAACCACCAACACCCCCCGCCTCATCCCACAAACTCCCGCACCGCCGCCACGCACTCCTCCACCGGCCGCGTGCTGTCCACCAGAATCCCCGCGCCCCACCGCGGGTACGTCGTCACAATCTCCGTCACCCGCTCATCCGTCAAATCCAACCCCGGATGCGAATCCCGCCGCGCCCTGTTCCGCTCCAGCAACAACGCCAACGGCGCCGTGAACTCCACCACATAAACCGCCGCGCCCGCCCCGCGCGCCACCGCCAAGCACCCCTGCCGGTCCTCGGCGTGACCAAACCCGCCATTGCAGATCACGATATCGGTATACCGCAACAGGTGCCCCGCGGTCCACAACACTGCCCGATAAGCCACCTCCCGGTCCGCCCGCGTGTGCGCGGCGTCGGGCAACAGCGCCATCCGCGCCGCGTCCATCTCCAGGTGCGCCCAGCCGAGCGCCCGCCCCACCGTGCTCTTCCCCGTACAAGGTGGCCCGCCGAAAACCACCAGCTTCTTCATGGCTGCAGCGTCAACGTGGACTTCACCGTCCACCCGCCCGGATAGTGCAGCGGGTAACTCGTCGCGTTCGAATACGTCTCCCACTGATCTTTAAAATGGCCCGACAGCGGCTGCCCGCTCTGCCCCACCGGCAGGTTCAACAACCCGCCCTGCGGATCCCCAAAATCCACCACCATGCGCATCGATGGCCCCATCCGCCCCGTCGTCTGCTTCACCGTCGTCGACGACCCGCTCACCCCCACCGGTCCGATCTGAAAATACCCTGACACCCACGGCACCCCGCGCACCACCGGGTTCACAATCGTCAGCTTGTTGAACTCGCCCCACTGCCACTTCCGGACGTCCGGCCCCTGCCGCCGCGCGCCCTCTTCCACGCCCTCCTGCAGGCACCGCAGCAACTCGTGATCCCAATCGGCAAACCACCCCTCCGGCCGCTTCCGCAACATGTTCTCCATCACCCCGAAATAGATGAACGGCTCCCATTCAATCGTCGGCATGTTCGTCGCCTTCGTCGCGATGGACCGCCGCAAATAGTTCGCCAAATACGTCGCAATCAGCGGCTCCGCTTTCGCCGCGTCCATGTCGCCCTTCCACCCGCGCAGCATCTCCACCGCGTCCTTCAACAGCGGATTGCTGGCCTTCTTCCTGTCCCAAGCCGCCACCACCTGCCCCGCCAGGAAATGCGAAAACGGCGAATAAATATCGGCCTGCAACTTCACCATATCCTCCGGCGCCCACTTCTCCCGCCGCTTCAATTCATCCAGAATCCGATTCGATCGGTAGTGCGGCGCAAAGTTCCCGCTCACCGCATACGCATACTTCTCCGGAAACGGATTCTGATTCCCCGTCACAATCAACCCCGGCCCCGGATTGTAGAACGACGGCAGCTCGTCAAACGGAATAAACCCCTGCCATTCGCACGTCCCCGCCGCCATCACTCGCTGCCCGTTGCAGTCTTTCCGCACCGGCAACGGCCCCGTCACCTGCAGCCCGATATTCCCGTCCTTATCCGCATACGCCACGTTCGACGCCGCCCCCGGAAACTCCCGCAACGCGTCCCTAAACTCCGCCCAATTCTTCGCCCGGTTCAACTTCACCAGCCCGATCTTGAACGGCCCCTTCTCCGCCGCCACCCACCGCAGTGCCACCGGCTTTCCGCCCGGCCCGCTAAACACCGGCCCATGGTCATTCACCAACTGCTGAAACGGCTCCCCCGCCGTCCCCTTCACCGCAATCCGGTCCTGCTCCAGCCGCGCCTGCTGCGTCGCCGGCACGTACAAATCCTGCACATCGAAACCCAGGTTCGTAATGCCCCACGCAATGTGCTCGTTCCGCCCCACCACAATCGCCGGCACCCCGGGAATCGCCACGCCCGTCACATTCACGCCCGGCCCCTGCAAATGCGTCATGTACCAAACGCCCGGCAACGACCACGCAATGTGCATGTCATTCGCCACCGCCGCCTTGCCCGATCGCGTATGCGCCCCGCTCACCGCCCACGCATTGGACCCTGGCTGATTCTCCGATCCCGTCCGCTCCGGAAACAACTGCGCCACCTTCGCCGCGTCGCCCTTCTCGTACATCGCCTCCCGCGTCAGGTCGTGCTTGTACGTGTTGCTCAGCGATTGCTGCATCATCAGCCCCACCAGCATCGTGTCCTCAATCCGCCACGGCCGCGGCTTATATCCCAACAACGTGAACTCCACCGGCAGCCGGTCCATGTGCGTCTCCATATAGTGGTTCACGCCCCGCGCGTAAGCCGACAACACCGCCCGGTCCTCGCCCGACACCGATCGCGCCCGCTGCTCCGCCAGCCGCGACATCCGCAACCGCCGGAACTCCCGGTCACTTTCCAACGCCGCCAAACCCGCCACCTCGGCCAACTCCCCCGCCGTCATCCGCCGAAACGATTCCATCTGCCAGAACCGGTCCTGCGCCGTCACAAAGCCCTGCGCAAAGTACAGGTCCTCCGCCGTCTCGGCGAAAATATGCGGCACGCCCAGCGCGTCCCGCTCCACCCGTACGCCCTTCGCCAACGGCGCCTGGATCGTCCCGCTCGCCTGCGGCAACGGCCGCCAGGCGAACCAATAAACCGCGCCAATCGCAGCCAGAAGAGCGATGCCGATCAGTACGTTGATAGACTGTAGTAGCTTTCGAGCAAACACTAACTCTAAGTATGGCGGATTCAAGTTACGGTTACCGGTTCCTGCTCGTTGGCCTGATCGTCGCGGCGAACGCCTTCTTCGCGGCCGCCGAGACATCCCTCCTCAGCTCCCGCAAATCCCGCCTGAAACAGCTCGCCGACGATGGTAACTCCGGTGCCAAAGCCGCGCTCAGCCTCCTCGAGCACCCGGAGCGCCTCCTCTCCGTCACCCAGGTCGGCGTCACCGTCGCCTCCCTTGGCCTCGGTTGGGCCGGCGAAGAAACCATCCATCAAATCCTCATGGGGTGGATGCAGCCCCTGATGATGCCGCTCACCGAAAAGGTGATCCCCGTCATCGCCCTCGTCTTCTCCTTCGCCCTGATGACCTACATGCACGTCGTCATCGGCGAAGTCGTCCCCAAGAACATCGCCATCGAAACCGCCGATCGCTTCGCCGTTCTCGTCGCCCCCATCCTCGTCGTCTTCGGCCGCATCGCCGGCCCGCTCGTCTCCATCATCGAGCGCTCCTCCAAACGCATCTCCATCCAGCTCGGTCTCAAAGGGGAAGGCGAAGGCGCCGGCGGCCACTCCGTCGAAGAAATCAAATTCATCGTCTCCATGTCGGAGTCCGAAGGCAAACTCCAGAAGTTCCAACAACTGGCCATCCACCGCCTCCTCGAACTCGAAGAATACGCCGCCCGCGAGATCATGGTCCCCCGCAGCAACATGGTCGCCGTGCCCGTCGACACGTCCCTCGAACAACTCCTCGTCCTCCTCAACGAACACCAGTTCTCCCGACTCCCCGTCTTCGAAAAAAGCACCGATCAGGTCATCGGCATCGTCCATCTGAAGGACCTGATCCACGTCCTGATGCTCCGCAAAGGCCCCGCCCAGTTCAATCTGCGCAACGTCATGCGCGTGCCCATCTTTGTCCCCGAAACCCGCTCGCTGTCCGACCTGATCGACGTCTTCCGCGCCCACAATACCCACATGGCCGTCGTCGTCGATGAGCACGGCTCCACCACCGGCGTCGTCACCCTCGAAGACGTCCTCGAACAGGTCTTCGGCGAAATCGAAGACGAACACGATATCTCCCGCCCCAAGCAGGACCGCAACTCCGCCGCCCTCGAACTCGAAGGCACCATTAACATTCCCGATCTCGCCAACGAGTACGGCGTCGAACTCCCCGCCGACGGCGGCTTTGAAACCCTCGCCGGCTACATCCTCTCCAAGGTTGGCGATCTCCCCCAACCCGGCGCCGTTCTCGAAGACGATGGCCACCGCTTCACCATCCTCGAAATGGAGCGCAACCGCATCGCCCGCGTCCGCGTGGAGCGCCTCGAACCTGTCGCATGACACCCGCCGAAATGCACGCCGCCATCCGCGCGGAACTAATCGCCCACTCTGAGCCCGAAAAGCTCCCCACCATGCAGCGGTTCTTCAAGGACCCCATCGACGCCTACTGCACCTACACCGTCCACGTCCGCAACGTTGCCAAAAAGCACGCTGCCGAATTCGCGGCCTGGCCCGACAAAACCCGCACCGCACTCACCCGTGCCCTCTGGGCCAGCGGCAAGCACGAGGAGGGCTCCGTCGCCATTCTCCTCTACGCCCGTATGCGCCGCAAATGCGAATACTGCGAATGGAAACTTTTCGTGAAGTGGCTCGAAAGGGACATCCACAACTGGGGCCACTGCGACACCCTCTGCGCCGACGTCATGGGCCCGCTGCTCATCGCCCACCCCGAATGGCTCAGTGAACTCCCCGCCTGGACCACCGCCAAACAAAAGTTCAAACGCCGCGCCGCCCTCGTCGTCCCGCTCAAAGGAATTCGCAAAGGCCTGTTCCGCGACGAAGCGCAACAACTCATGGCCGCACTCGCCACCGACAAGGAAGACATCGTGAAAAAAGCAATCGTCTGGATGAAAAGGGAACTCGCCCGATGAGACGCCGCGACCTCCTCCTCACCGCCGCCGCGCCCCTCCTCGCGCAAACTAAAGCCGAACCCGGACGTCGCGAACTCTTCCTCGACGAATCCCTCGTCGAATGGATCCGCGGCGCCGAACTCCGCCTCGGCACCCCCGTCGAAAAGGAAGTCGTCCTCAAGCTCGATCGCCCCCACGAAGGCCCCTTCAGCGCCTATTTCACCGTCCTCCACGACAACGGCAAATACCGCCTCTACTACCGCGGCGTCCCCGAAGCCGGCAAGGACGGCCGCCCCTCGGAAGCCACCTGCTACGCCGAATCCGCCGACGGCATCCACTTCGAAAAACCTGCCAACAACATCCTCTTCCAGGGCCAGGCCCCCTTCTCCCACAACTTCTGCCCGTTCATCGACAAGAACCCACGCGCCACCACCCGCTACAAAGCCCTCTCCGGCATCGCGACAAGTGGCCTCAAAGCCTGGGTCTCCGACGACGGCCTCAAATGGCGCGCTCTCCAGGAAGCCCCCGTCATGCCCGCCACGAAACTGCCCATGTTCGACTCGCAGAATCTCGCCTTCTACTCCGAAAGCGAAAACTGCTACGTCGCCTACGTCCGCCAGTTTCGCGACCGCGTCCGTTCCATCGTCCGCGCCACCTCCACGGACTTCGTCAACTGGTCCCCCTACGTCCCGCTCGACCTCGGTGGCGCCCCCGCCGATCACCTCTACACCAACCAGCTCCACCCCTACTTCCGCGCCCCTCACATCTACGTCGGCATCGCCGCCCGCTTCAATCCCAAGCGCCAGGTCCTAACCCCCGAAGAGGCCCGCGAAGTCGGCGTCCACCCCGACTATTTCAAGGACACCTCCGACAGCGTTCTCCTCTCCACCCGCGGTGGCGACACCGTCTCCCGCTACTTCCGCGAGTCCTTCCTCCGCCCCGGCTTGGGCCTCAACCATTGGGTCAGCCGCGACAACTATCCCGCGCTCAACATCGTCCCCACCGGCGAAGGCGAAATGAGCTTCTATGTCAATCGCCACTATGGCCAACCGACTTCGCACCTCCAACGCTACGCCCTCCGCACCGACGGCCTGGCCAGCCTCCACGCCGGCTGGCGGGGCGGGGAACTGCTCACCGTGCCCGTCCCCTGCACCGGCGCCAATCTCGAACTCAACTTCGCCACCAGCGCCTACGGCGGCGTCCGTGTCCAAGTCCTCAATGAGGATGAAACCCCCATCCCCGGCCTCGCCCTCGGCGACTGCGCGGAGATGATCGGCGACCGCATCGCCCGCAACGTCAAGTGGCGCGGCGAACTGAAACAGCAAACGGGCAAAACCGTCCGGCTGCTCTTCTCCGTCAAAGATGCCGACGTCTACAGCTGGCGCTTCACTTCGTAACCAATCAACGAGTAACGAACGGCAACAACGCCCGCAGCCGCTCATCGCGCATGTACAGCCCGCCCCACACCAGCGCGCCCAGCAACGGCGTGGCGAAATACGCATCGTCCACGCGCACATGCGTGGCCGTTGCTCCGCCCAAATAACCTGTCAATAAAATCGCCCCTAACACGCTAGTCCGCGGTACCAGATAGACCAGCGTGCAAACCAGTTCCAACAGCCCCAGCCCAACGGCTTTACTCATCGGCCAACCCAAATGCGCGAACCCCTCCGCCAGCCCCGGCGCCGGTGCCAGCTTCATCCCGGCGCTAACCAGCAGCATCATCACCGGCACCGCGCTCATCGCCCACCCGCTCCAGCGTTTCACTGCTTCACGCTAATTTCCTTGAAGTACACAATCGACTTCGCATCGTGATTCTGCACCCCGATATACCCCGTGTTCGCCCGAGGCCCGCGGATCGGCTCATACCACTGCTTCCGCTCCGGCACCGCCTGGCCTTCCTTGTATTCGTTCACCAATTTCCCGTTCAGCTTCACCCGCGTCACGTCACCCTTCAGCTCAATCTCCAACGTGTTCCATTCCCCCATCGGCTTCTGGTTCCGCTGCGTCACCTTGCTGATCGAATAGATCGCGCCCGTGCAATGCCACTCATCCCCCGCCGAATCAATCTGCACCTCGTAGCCGTTGTGGACCCCATACCAGGCGTCCTTCGGCTTCTCCGGCATCCGGATCACCACGCCCGAATTCCCGCGCTCGCTCGTGGTCTTGAACACCAGCCGCACCGTCGCATTCCCAAACGCCGCGGGATCAAAGTACAACAGCCCCATCCCGCCGCCCGTCTTCAACATCCCGTCTTCCACCGTGAACCCAGGCCACCCCACCTGCTTCCAACCGGTCATATCCTTGCCGTTGAACAACGGCTTCCACGCGGCAAACAGTCCAGGCGTGAGCAGGGCGAAAAGCAGTAGGAGTCGCATATCGTTCGGTCTCCAGTATGAAACTTCCCGCCCCACTCGTGTCAAATCGCTACTGCTTCTTCGCCTCGAACGGCCGCGCCTGCCCGCCCTCGCGCTCCGCGTTGCCCTTCATCACCGCGCCCTCCACGGTCCCGCTGTAGTTGGTCTTCATGTCCCCATTCGGCGTCGAAATCGTCGTCGAAAAGCTGAACTTGTTCCCGTCCAGTTTCCCGTCTTTGATCTCCGATGCCGGCGGCTCCATCTCGCCAAACTTCATCGAAAATTTCCCCGTCACCTTCCCGCCCTCTTCCTTCAGCTCGAAGGTCTGCACGATGGTCATCGCCTGCCCATCGCGCTCCATCTTCCGCTCCGCCACCCACTTGCCATCAATCGGCCCGGCAAACACCACTCCGGCCAGCAGCAACAACGAAACAACCAGTTTCATAAGCTCTCCCTAAAGCGGGCGCAGCCCGCCCCGGCAGCATAGCAGACTCACTTACGGGTCAACTTGTACCCCAACCCAATCGCCGCCCACGCCGCCCCCAGCAGCAACGATTTCGGACTCAAGCTCGCCCACATATACAGGCACAACAAAAACCCGCAAGCCGGCGCAATCGCCGCATAACTCCGCGCCCGCCACGCCCGCAGGAACGCCGCCAGGTTCACCCCAATAAACCCGATAAACGCGCCAAAGTTCAACAACTCCGCGCCCAGCTCATACGTCAGCGTCAACGCCCCGATAAGCGAAATCGCCCCAATCAACAATACGTTCCAAGCCGGCACCTGCCGCACCGCATCAATCCGCGCAAAGAACTTCGGGGGCAATACATTATCCCGGCCCATCCCAAACAACAACCGCGCCCCCGCCATCTGCCCGCCACTGCCCGATCCCACCGTCGCCACCAGCAGCGTCAAATTCACCGCATGAAACAACCACACACCTCCGGCCCGTCCGGCAATGTACACATACGCCGTATCCACGTCCGGAAACGCCTCCCCGTGCGGCCACACCAGTTGCCCCGCATACACCTCAATCGCCGACAAAACGCCAATGAACAAACACACCAGCACCGTCGCTTTGGGAATCGTGTTCTCCGCGTCAACCGTCTCTTCCGACAACGTCGATATCGCGTCAAACCCAATGTAGGTCAACACCGCCAGCGCCGTCCCCGCCGAAAAGGTCGACATCGCAAACGTCGACGGATCATAAAACGGTTTCCAGAAATCCGTCGGATGCGCCTGCACGAAAACCGCCGTCGCCCCCAGCATCCACGCCACCACCACGCCCATCACAATCGCCAGATATTTATGCGTGTTCGCCGCCGCCTGAATGTTCCGCAGATTCAACCACGTAAACACCAGCGTGAAGAAAATCGTCCACGCCGCATACGGCACCGCCGGCAATAGATTCCCCGCCGCCTTCGAACACCAGATCACGCAAATCAGCGGGTTAATCACGTAGTCCAGCAACAATCCCCACCCCGTCAAAAAACCCAGCGTCGGATGAATCTCCTTCCCCACATACGTGTACGCCGACCCGGCACTGGGATAGACCCGCGCCATTCGCCCGTAGCTGATCGCCGTCAACAGCATTCCCACCATCGCCACCAGCACCGTCGAAACAACGTGGCCGCCGGCCTTGTTGCTCACCACGCCAAACAGCGGCATCGGCGCCGTCGGCTGAATAATAATCAGCCCCATAAAGATCAAATGCCGCAGGTGCAACGCACGTCGAAGTTCCGGAGCCGTGTCCATCGTTGTATTGTCAACGATATGAGGAAGCTTTGGCGGCGCGCGGCGGAAGCCTGGCGCACGCGGGTCGATCAGCGCATCACAAAGGCCGGTCTCGCCTTCACGCTCGCCGTCGTGCTGACGGGCGCCGCGGCGTTCCTGTCGGCCAACAATCTCATCTTCCTCATCACCTCCGCCCTCATGGCCACGCTCCTCGTTTCCGGCTTCGTCAACCGCCTCTCCCTCGCCGGCCTAGAAGTCGAATTCCACCCGCCCGAACACCTCTTCGCTCGCGAACAATCCATGGCAAAACTCGTCGTGCGCAACGAAAAAAGCTGGATGCCCAGCTTCGCCACCCGCCTCCAGTCCATCCACGCCGACGGCCTCGCCCAGCCCCTCTTCTTCCCCATGATCGCCGGCGGCGAAACCGTCACCGAATACTCCAGCGTCCGCTTCGCCCGCCGCGGCCGCTTCCGCGACAACTCCCTCGAATTCACCTCCCGCTTCCCCTTCGGCTTCGCCGAACGCCGCGCCCGCGTCACTCTCCATGCCGACGTGCTCGTCTATCCCGCCCTCGAACCCCAGCCCTACGCGCAGGATTTCCTCGCGCAGGTCGAAGGAGAAATCCAAGCCCGCCGCGCCGGCGCCGGTGACGAGTTCTACCGTCTCCGCCCCTATCTCCCGACGGACCCCGCCAGCCGCATCGACTGGCGTTCCACCGCCCGGCACGGCCAACTCCACGTCCGCGAAAACTCTCAGCAGGACGCCGTCACCGTCCACGTCGTGCTCGATCTCTTCACCGCCGAAGCCGGTATGCCCTGGCTCGAACGCGCCCTCGAAACCGCCGCCTGGCTTTGCGCCCGCCTCGAAGACGCCAACGTTGAATACTCCTTCCGCACCCAGGAACGCATCCTCGAAATCCCCCGCGATGGCGATCTCTATACCGTTCTGCGCTACCTCGCCGTCGTCGAACCAACCCCCTTCGGCGACGGCGATAGCCTCCACCGCATCATGCCCGCCGAAGCCGAAGGCTTCATCATCGTCCTTACCCCCGATCCCTCCCGCGCCCCGGCCACCGCCGGTCTCGTCGTAGGCTCGTGATAGCCTTTGGTTTCGGCATGAATCTACGATCTTTCATCTTGTGCGCCCTCCCTGCCGTCCTGGCCGCCCAGGCCCCAGCCCCCATCGACCCGGTGAAAACCGAAATCACCATCAACGAAAAAATCGCCGCCGAAGCCCCCGCCTCCATCACCGTCTGGCCCAAACTCCAAATCCAAGCCAACCCCGGCGTCAACGTCGACGACCGTCTCCGCTCCGTCCCCGGCTTCACCCTCTTCCGCCGCAGCTCGTCGATCGTCGCCAACCCCACCACCCAAGGCATCTCCCTCCGCGGCCTCGGCTCCTCCGGCGCCTCCCGCACCCTCGTCCTCTGGGATGGCATCCCCGCCAACGATCCCTTCGGCGGCTGGGTCTACTGGACCCGCTTTGCCCCCGAAGAAATCGATCGCATCGAAGTCGCCCGCGGCGCCTCCACCAGCGTCTTTGGCGATCGCGCCATCGGCGGCAGCATCCAGCTCTTCAGCCGCCAGGCGGAGCCCTGGCGCCTCCACGGCGCCTACGAAGGCGGCAACAAGGGAACCCATCAGATCTCCGCCGGCTTCAGCCACCTGAAACCCCGCTGGGCCTTCAGCACCGGCACACGTCTCTTCCGCACCGATGGCTACTACATCATCGAGGACCACCGCCGCGGCGCGGCCGACACCAAGGCCGGCGTCCGCTTCGCCGCCGGCGATGTCCGCCTCGATTACACCGGCGCCAAGGATCGTTTATTCCTGAAGTTCGACGCCCTCACCGAGGACCGCGCCAACGGCACCGTCCTCCAACGCAACTCCACCAGCCTCGGCAACGTCTCCGGCCAATACTTCCGCGAATTCGGCAAGGATAATCTGAGCCTCTCCGCCTGGCACGGCCAGGAAGAGTTCCACGCCAGCTTCTCCACCATCCTCGGCGCCAACCGCGCGACAGAGCGCCTAACCATGCGCCAGCAAGTCCCTGCCGACGTCAGCGGCGGCTCCGCCCTCTATCGCCTGCAACGCACCAGTGCCAACGCGCTCTTCGGCGGCGATTTCACCCGCGTCGAAGGCTACAGCGTTGAAACCAGTTTCCCCACCGGCTTCGCCCGGCGCGGCGGCATCCAGTGGCAGCGCGGCGCGTTTGCCCAGGCCGACGTCAAGGCCGGCCCCGTCAAGTTCTTCGGCGGTGGCCGCATCCACGCCGCCGGCACGCAGGGCAGCTTCTTCTCCCCCAGCGGCGGCTTCGTCGTTGGCCGCAAACAGTGGCGCGGCCGCGGCAGCGTCTACCGCTCCTTCCGCGCACCCACGCTCAACGAACTCTTCCGCGAGTTCCGCGCCGGCAACGCCGTCACCCGCGCCAACGATCAGCTAAAGCCCGAATTCGCCTTCGGCTCCGAACTTGGTCTCGATTACTCCGGCGAAACCACCCGCGCCTCCATCACCGCCTTCCGGACGTCTCTGTCGGACCTCATCACCAACGTCACTCTCCTCTCCACCCCAGCCCTCATCGAGCGCCAGCGCCGGAACGCCGGCAGCGCCCTCACGCGCGGTGTCGAGGCAACGGTTACCCAGCAATGGCGCTACAACCTGCGCCTCGAACTCGCCTGGCTCTTCAGCGATAGCCGCTTCACCAATCGGCTTCGCATCGCCCAGGTGCCCAAACACGCCGGCAACGCGCTCCTCATGTGGTCCAAAGGCAAGACACTCCTCAGCGGCGGCATCCGCAGTTTCTCCATGCAGTTTGATGATGAGCTGAACAACTTCCGCCTGCCCGGCTACGCCACGGTGCAAGTGGCGATGCGCCACAATCTGACAGATCAACTCTCAGCCATCGCCAGCTTCGAAAATCTCCTCGACCGGCGCTTCTACACAGCCTTCTCGCCCATCCCCAACATCGGCATCCCGCGCATGTGGCGCGGCGGTCTGCGTTGGGAAGGCCGCGTCCGAAAGTAGTCACCGTGCCCACCACATTCCGTACACTCTTCTACCCGCCACAAGGCCACATCTATCGGGATCGTCCGGTCGATCTCGCCATGCTCGCCTACGGCCAGGACGGCGCCACTCCCATGGGCTGGGCCGGCGTGCAGGCCCGTCTGGCCGCTCTGTCCTACGTCGGCACGCCAATCGGCAATTGGGCCGGCGCCGGTACCCAAGGCTATCTGGCTGTGAACCAACACCATGCCGTAATTGCGTTCCGCGGGACAGAGCCTGGTGACTTGCGCGATCTTATCATCAACCTGGACATCCTCCTCGCCACCGAAGCCGGTGAGGCGAAGGTACACAGCGGGTTTCAGGCCGCGTTAAACCAAGTGTGGCCCCAAGTGGTAGCCCTGCTGCAGCCAGACCCAGACCTGCCTCTGCTGCTCTGCGGCCACAGCCTCGGCGGAGCCTTAGCCATGCTGGCGGCCTCGCGGCTCTCCGCCCGGACCCCCAAGGTATACACATACGGCGGGCCGCGAGTAGGCAACCCGGCCTGGGGCCAACGCCTGCTCAGCGCGACGAACAAGCAGGTGTTCCGCAATGTGAACGAAGAGGACATCATTGCCTCGGTCCCCGCTCGCCGGCTGGGTTATGCCCACGCGCCGGCGAACGTGATCCGCCTCCGCGAAGGCAGCGTCTCGGAGGACACCGTGGATCTCGGCGCCAACTCTTTGGAGTTAGCGGCTGCCATCGGCGAGCTAGCCCTCTGGGCAGGTCACGGGAACCTGGATGTGACGGTCAACCAACCCCGCCTCGCCGACCACTCCCCCAGCCACTACCTCAACCGCGCACCAGCCTGACCAATACCTCCACCGGGGACATGGCGGGCAAAACCCCCAACGAAATTCGGCCCGTAACCCAACAACAGCCTTGTCCCCCAAGACGCGACACTCCCCGCGGAAGCCGGGAGAAAAAAGCGT